>JAYWDK010000104.1:0-16998 GCA_043779845.1 Betaproteobacteria bacterium
GGGTACGGCAGGATCGCAAAGTGCGCCGCACCGCCGGGCGAGCCCGCATCGAGCCGGATGCGTGCGTCCAGCGCCACCGCGCCTTGCTCGTCCACCAGCAGCGGGTTGATGTCGAGCTCGGCCAGCTCGGGCACGTCGGCCAGCAGCGCCGACACCGCGATCAACACCGCGTGCAGCGCCGCTGCGTCGGCCGCCGGCGTGTCGCGCCAGGCGCCCAGCAGCTTGGCCACGCGGGTGCGCGATACCAGCGCGCGGGCCAGCGGCTCATTGAGCGGGGGCAAGGCAATCGCCCGGTCGGCCAGCAGCTCCACCGCCGTGCCGCCCTGGCCAAACAGGATGACGGGGCCAAACACCGGGTCGATGCTGGCGCCCACGATCAGCTCGCGTGCGTGGGCGCGGCGCACCATGGTTTGCACCGTGAACCCGCCAATCACCGCGTCGGGCAGGCGCTGGCACACACGCTCCAGCATGGCGCGGGCGGCGGCGCGCAGCGCGGCGGCGTCGCCCAGATCCAGCGCCACGCCGCCCACGTCGGACTTGTGGCTGATGTCGGGCGACAAAATCTTCAGGGCCACCGGATAACCCAGCGCTTGGGCGGCGCGCACCGCCGCCTCGGGGTCGGCGGCCACGCATTGGGTGGCCACCACCGGGATGCGGTAGGCCGCCAAAACCTCTTTGGCCTCGGGCTCGGACAACAGCGCGCGGCCCTCGGCAAGCGCTTGTTGCACGATCTTGCGCACGGCCTCGCGGTCGGGCTCGACGCCCCCGGGCAGCAGCGCCGGCGGGGCCTCCAGCAACTGCGCCTGGTTGCGCCGGTAGGCCACCAGCATCGAGAACGCGTGCACCGCCTCTTCGGGCGTGGCATAACACGCAATGCCAGCGGCATGAAACTGCTGCAGGGCCTGATCCACGGCCGGGCCGCCCAGCCAACACCCCAACAGCCGGGGCGGCGTGGTGTGGGCCAAGGGCACCAAGGCCCGGGCGATGTCGGCGCTGGGCACGATGGCGGTGGGCGCGTGCACGAACAGCACGGCGGCAGCGGCGGGGTCGGCCAGCAGCGCTTGCAGCGTCAACACATAACGCTCAACCGGCGCGTCGCCAATGATGTCCACCGGGTTGCCATGCGACCAATTGGCCGGCAGCACCTCATTGAGCCGCGCCAGCGTGGCAGGGGCCAAATCGGCCAGCTCGATGCCCACGCGGGCGGCGGCGTCGGCCGCCATCACGCCCGCGCCGCCGCCATTGGTGAGCACCAGCAAACGATCAGCCAGGTTGCCACGCCAACGCGCCAGGGTTTCGGCGGCCAGAAACAGCTCTTGCAGCGTGTCGACCCGCAACATGCCGGCGCGCTGGATGGCTGCGTCGATCACCAGATCGGATCCCGCCAGCGCGCCCGTGTGCGACGCCGCCGCGCGCTGGCCTTGCATCGAGCGGCCCGACTTGACCACGATCACCGGCTTGTTGCGCGCCGCCGCGCGTGCCGCCGACATGAACTTGGCCGCCGCGCTGACCGACTCGATGTAGAGCAGGATGGCCCGCGTGCGGCCGTCGCTGGCCAGCCAATCGAGCATGTCGCCAAAGTCGATGTCGGCATGCTCGCCCAGCGACACCACCTGCGAGAAACCAATGCCCCGGCCTTGCGCCCAATCCAGCATGGCCGTGACCAGCGCACCCGATTGCGAGACGAAAGCCAGCTCACCGGTGGCCGCGCCCGTGTGCGCAAAGCTGGCATTGAGCCCGATGGCGGGCACCAGCAGGCCAATGCCGTTGGGGCCCAGGATGCGCAGCAAATAGGGCCGCGCGGCATCCAGCATGGCCTGGCGCTGCTCGGCGCTTTGGCCCGCCGTCAGCACCACCGCCGCGCGCGTGCCCAGTGCGCCCAGCTCGGCAATCAGGCCGGCCACGGTGTCGGGCGGCGTGCAGATCACGGCCAGCTCAGGCACCTGCGGCAGATCAGCTACGCGGGCGCATACCACCACGCCGTCAAGTTCAAATTGGCGCCGGTTCACGGCCAGCAAGGGGCCGGCAAACCCACCTTGCCGCAGGTTGCGCCACACCGTGGCTCCCACGCTGCCGAGCCGGTCAGAGGCGCCAATAACGACCACTGAGGCCGGATCAAACAGCGAATCGAGGTTGCGGATGCTCATGGCGGTGGTTCAGGCTGCGATCCCCCATCATGCCGCGCAGGGGGCTCAATCAGGGTGGGGCGCGGTCAAGAGAATGGCGGCGCCCAGCAGGCCCGACAGCAGCGAGCCGGCCAGCACGCCCAGCTTGACGCGTAACTCATACGCCGGGTCCAGCCCCTCGAAGGCCAGGCCGCCGATGAACAGGCTCATGGTGAAGCCCACCCCGCACAGCACCGCCACACCCAGACATTGCCGCCAGCTGGCGCCCGCTGGCCGTGCCGCCCAGCCCAGGCGCACCAACAAGGCCAGGCTGCCAAACACACCCGCCACCTTGCCCATCACCAAGCCCAGCAGGATGCCCAGCGGCACGCCCTCGGCCAAGGTGGCCAGCCGCACGCCGGCCAGCGCCACGCCCGCATTGGCAAAAGCGAACACCGGCAACACGCCAAACGCCACCCACGGGTGCAGTGCGTGCTCCAGGTCTTGGGCGGGGGATCGTCCAGCGGGCTCGCCAGGCCCGTTTTGCCCTGCCCCGCGCAGCGGGATGGCCAGGGCCGTGACCACGCCGGCCAGCGTGGCGTGCACGCCCGACTTCAGCACAAACAGCCACAACAGCAGGCCCACCGCCAGGTAGACATCAGTGCGTTGCACGCCGGCGCGGTTGAGCGCCATCAGCACAGCGACGCACAGCGCCGCGCCCAGCAGCATGGGCAGCGAAAGCTGCGCGGTGTAGAACAGCGCGATCACGACGATGGCGCCCAGGTCATCGATGATGGCCACCGCCGTCAAAAAAATCTTCAGCGACGCCGGCACCCTGGCGCCCAGCAGCATCACGATGCCGATGGCAAAGGCGATGTCGGTGGCCGCCGGAATGGCCCAGCCGCGCAGCGCCACCGCATCACCCAGATTGCACAGGCAGTAGATCAGCGCGGGCGCTGTCATGCCGCCCAGTGCCGCCACGGCGGGCAGCATGGCCTGGCGGCGGTCGGCCAGTTCACCATCCACGAACTCGCGTTTGATCTCCAGCCCGACCCACAAAAAAAACACCGCCATCCACAAATCATTGACCCACACCAGCAGGGGTTTGGCCAGCACCAGCGCACTGCCAAAACGCAACTCGCCGGGGATTTGTAGCCAGGCCTCGTAGGCGGGGGCCCAAGCCGAATTGCTGATGACAAGCGCGGCCAGCGCGGCCACAGCCAGCACGATGCCGGCGGCGGATTCATGGGCAAAAAAGCGCAAAAAAGCGGGGCTCAGGGGGCGGGTGGGGGGGCGGGTTGGGGGACGCGTGGCGCCGGGTTTGTCAGGCTTCAAACAGCGTCCCTTCGGTAAACTAAAGCCAGTTCGAACAGCCCCCGCTTCGACCGCACCGTGAGCCCAACGCCATGACCACCACCATCCGCCAAGCCGACCTGATCGAGAGCGTTGCTGCCGCTCTGCAGTACATCTCGTACTACCACCCCGCTGACTATATCGCCCACCTGGCGCGGGCTTACGAGCGCGAGCAAAGCCCGGCGGCCAAGGACGCGATCGCGCAAATTCTCACCAACTCCAGGATGTGCGCCGAGGGCCGGCGCCCCATTTGCCAAGACACCGGCATCGTCAACGTGTTTCTGAAGATTGGCATGGACGTAACGTGGCAAGGCTTCACCGGCAGCGTGACCGATGCCGTGAATCAGGGCGTGCGCCAGGCCTACCTCAACCCCGACAACCTGCTGCGCGGCAGCATCGTGGCCGACCCCATCTTTGCGCGCAAAAACACCAAGGACAACACCCCGGCGGTGATCCACATGGAGGTGGTGCCCGGTGGCAAGCTGGACGTGACGGTGGCGGCCAAGGGCGGCGGCAGCGAGAACAAAAGCAAGATGCAGATGCTCAACCCCAACGACAGCATCGTTGATTGGGTGCTCAAGACCGTGCCCACGATGGGCGCGGGCTGGTGCCCGCCCGGCATGCTGGGCATTGGCGTGGGCGGCACGGCCGAAAAAGCCGTGCTGATGGCCAAAGAGGTGTTGATGGAAGACATCGACATGTTTGAGCTGCTGGCGCGCGGGCCGCAAAACAAGCTTGAAGAACTGCGCATCGAGCTGTACGAGAAAGTCAATGCGCTGGGCATTGGCGCACAAGGCCTGGGCGGCCTGACCACCGTGCTGGACGTGAAGATCAAAACCTTCCCCACCCACGCCGCCGGCAAGCCCATCGCCATGATTCCCAACTGCGCCGCAACACGGCACGCGCACTTTGTGCTCGACGGCTCGGGCCCGGCATTTCTTGAGCCACCCAGCCTGGACCTGTGGCCCAACGTGCACTGGGCGCCCGACTACAACAAGAGCCGCCGGGTTGACCTGAACACCCTCACGCCCGCCGAAGTGGCGAGCTGGGCGCCCGGCGACACCTTGCTGCTGACCGGCAAGATGCTGACCGGCCGCGACGCCGCGCACAAGCGCATTCAAGACATGCTGGCCAAGGGCGAGCCGCTGCCCGTCGACTTCAAGAACCGCGTGATTTACTACGTGGGCCCGGTCGATCCGGTGCGCGATGAGGTGGTCGGCCCCGCCGGCCCCACCACCGCCACCCGCATGGACGGCTTCACCGAAATGATGCTGGCCCAAACCGGCCTGATCGCCATGGTGGGCAAGGCCGAGCGTGGCCCGGTGGCGATCGAGGCCATCAAGAAGCACAAGAGCGCCTACCTGATGGCCGTGGGCGGCGCAGCTTACCTGGTGGCCAAGGCCATCAAGGGCGCCCGCGTGCTGGGTTTTGCCGACCTGGGCATGGAAGCCATTTACGAGTTTGACGTGTTGGACATGCCCGTCACCGTGGCCGTGGACAGCCTGGGCACCAGCGTGCACAACACCGGCCCCGCCGAGTGGCAGGCCCGCATTGGCAAGATCCCTGTGAAGGTGATCTAAAGCCGCGCTGCACGGCAGTCAGGCGGTGTGCGCGCTATCGAGCCACAAGCTGGCGCGCTGACCGCCGCCGTGCCACACCCAGCGCCAACAAGGCCAGTAGCAGCACGCCGGGGCCGCGAGGCTCGGGCACGTTGGCCACGTCACCCTGGCGCACGGCCATGGCGTAAAAAGCGGGCGTGAACTCGCTGGTGAAGGCCAGCGCGCCTTCACCCATGCCAAAGACGAACGCAGACGACGAATTGGGCTGAACCTCCTGGCCCGTCCAGTAGTACCACGACTGCATATTCATGAAGTCGCCGGTATTGCTCAAGCCCCAGCCAGGGGCCTGATCACATGAGGTCTGCGGCGCCAAGTCATCGGGTGCGCAGTAGCCCAGGTTGCCCAAGGTGGCGTAGTACAAATAGCCCAGCTCCGACACCGTGCCCCAGCCCGAGCCGTTTTGGCCATAACCAAGATCGGTGCTGCCGTTGTTGCTGACCTCCAACTGAAAATCAAGGCCGTTGATCGGCGCGAGCGAGGGCAAGCGCCACCCGCCAAAACTACCCACTTGCAGCGTGCCGGCCCAGGTCATGGCGGTTTGCCAATCCGTCGCGCCCAGGCCATAACCCGTATCGGGCACGGCACCACTGGTGCCCGCATCGTTGGCGTCGCGCAGCCAGGTGATGTTGAGCACGGTGTCATACAAAAATACCGCATCGGCGCCGCTTGCGGCCACCGCGTGGCCGTTGCTATTGCGCCCCAGCAGCGTGCTTTGCCAGGTGCCCTGGCCCATCACCCCGGCAGCGGCCGGCGCCGCCCAAAGCGCTGCGGCCATGCCGGCCACGGCCACCAAAGTCCCCATGAATAGTCTTGTCGTCATGTCGCTTCACTCCCTTGTTATTGGTTGGCGAGCTGAATTGGCCCGCCGGCAACCGCAAAATTGACCGAGGTCATTATTGAAGCCGGAGATCTGAAGCTGTGAAAACAGTGGCGCGCGGAAATTTGGGCAGATCAACCCGCCGCCGCTGCGGCCTGGGCGGGTGGCTCGATTTGGGGCAAGGTTTGCACCACCCGCTGCGGAAACGGTATCTCCACCCCCGCCGCGTTCAGCTCGGCCAGCACCGCCAGGTTGATGTCGCTGCGCACGTTGCCCTGGCCCATCTCCATGTCGGCGATCCAGAACACCAGCGTCAGCTCCAGGCCGTCGGCGGCAAAGTTGGACAACTGCACGGCGGGC
Source organism: Betaproteobacteria bacterium (assembly GCA_043779845.1). Classification (GTDB taxonomy): domain Bacteria; phylum Pseudomonadota; class Gammaproteobacteria; order Burkholderiales; family Burkholderiaceae_C; genus Pseudaquabacterium. The sequence goes on from JAYWDK010000104.1 coordinate 6,255, forward strand.
CCAGGGTCGGCCAGCACCCGAGGCACGGGCAGCATGGCGCCTACCAAGCGGGGCATCAGCTTGGGCAAGTCGGTGCCGTAGGCCACTTGCACCACGGTGGTCAAGGCCACCTTGGGGTCAGCGAAGGAGCAGTTTTCAACGCGTTGGGTGATGAGCATTTCATTGGGCACGATGGACTCGCGCCCGTTGGCCGCCCGGATCACGGTGTAGCGCGTGCTGATGTCGGTGATGCGGCCTTCAAAGTTGTCGACCTTCACCACGTCACCGATGCGCAGTGATTGCTCGGCCAGGATGACAAAGCCCGACACGTAGTTGGACGCCAGTTTTTGCAGCCCCAAGCCAATGCCCACGCCCACCGCCCCGCCCAGCACGCCCAGCGCGCCCAACGGAATGCCCGCAGCCGACATGGCCAGCAGCAAGCCCACCAAAAGCAGCGCGGCGCGGGTGGCGTTGGCCGCTATCTTGCGCACACTGAGATGCACGCTCGACGCCCGCAACAGCCGCGCCTCGATGGTGGCCGACAGCCACAGCATCAGCAGCAGCACGGCCACGGCACTGAGCGCGCCCTCCACCAGGCTGCGCAGCGACACCTCGCTGCCGCCGATCTTCCAGCTGATGTCCTCCATCGCGCTCAGCACCACGGGCAGCAGGCCGGTGATCCAGAGCACGGTCACGATCCACGCGCCCCAGCTCAGCGTGCGCTCGGCGGCGCGCATCAAGGCCGATGCCGGAAACGCCGCATGCAGCACGCGCACCGTCACCCTGATCACCGCCAAACTGGCCAGCACCGGCACGGCCAACTGGAACACCGCCACCGGCAGATGGCCGCGCAACAGCAAGCGCGCCAAGCCCGCCAAGGCCAAGGCCAGCAAGGGGAACAACACGCCGTCAAAGCCGCGCCGGCCGAACCAAATGCCATCGTCACAGCCCTTGGGGCGCAGCTGGGTGGCCAGCAACCAAGCCCCGCCCAGGCAGGCCAGCAGCAGCGCCAGTTCAATCAGCGCGGTGGGGTGGACCAGGGCAGCCAGCAGTTCGGTGAATGACTCAGCGTTGTTCAATGGGTGCCCGAACGGGATGAATACAAAGGCCCCCACCCTGCCCGAAAAAGCGGGCGCGTCGGGGCGGCATCTTGACCCGGCACGGGGTGGTGGCGGAGGTTATGGCGCGGGTGATGGCGCGGGTGATGGCGCGCTGTTTTGGCACGCTGACCTGTTGCGTTAGACGTTAGACGTCTGCCAATACGCGCAGATGGGTCACCACGCTGCGGGCCAAGGCGCTGAGCGCGTAGCCGCCCTCCAGACACGAGACGATGCGCCCGCCGCTGTGGCGGTCTGCCACGTCCTTGAGTCGGCGGGTGATCCATTCGTAGTCGGCCTCTACCAGCCCGAGTTGGCCCAGATCGTCTTCGCGGTGGGCGTCAAAACCGGCGCTGATGAACAGCATCTGCGGGCGGAACTCTTCAAGCCTGGGCATCCACATGGCGTCGATCATCCCGCGCACTTCCATGCCCCGGGTGTAGGGCGGGATCGGCACGTTGACCATGTTGGTGCCCATGGGCACGGCGCCGCTGTTGGGGTAGAGCGGGTGCTGAAAAAAGCTGGCCATCAGCACACGGTCGTCGCCGGCGATGATGTCTTCGGTGCCGTTGCCGTGGTGCACGTCGAAATCAATGATGGCCACCCGCTCCAGGCCCAGCACGTCAAGCGCGTGGCGCGCGGCGATGGCCACGTTGTTGAAAAAGCAAAAGCCCATGGTGGCGTCGCGGGTGGCATGGTGGCCGGGCGGGCGCACCGAGCAAAAAGCGTTTTCGACCTCACCGTTGAACACCGCCTCGGTGGCCGCCACCGCCGCCCCCGCCGCACGCAAGGCCGCACGCCAGGTGCCGGGGCAGGCCAGGGTGTCGGGGTCAAGATGGCGAGACTCGCCGCTGGCCTGCACCTGCTCCAGAAACTCTTTCAGTTCGTCCACATAACGTGACGAGTGGGCGCGGCCAATTTGCGCCAGCGTGGCGAGCGGCGCCTCGCGGTGTTCAAGCGCAATGCCAATGCCTGACGACAGCAATTGGTCGTTGATGGCGTCTAGCCGTTGGGGACACTCAGGATGGCCGTCGCCCATGTCGTGCAAACGGCACTCAGCGTGGCTGTAAAAGGCAGTGGACATGCTTGTCTCGAGTTGTTTTCCGGTATGGTGCCGCGCATGGCAGATCCCCAAATCACGCAGCTTTTGTCTCGTCTTGCAGATCAGATTAGCACGATCATTGTTGGCAAAAAGCCGCAAATCGAAGACTGCATCGCCTGCTTGTTGGCAGGCGGGCATTTGTTGATCGAAGACTTGCCCGGCGTGGGCAAAACCACGCTCGCGCATGCACTCGCCGTGTCCCTGGGTTTGAGGTTTTCGCGGGTGCAATTCACCGCCGATCTGATGCCGTCTGACTTGATAGGTGTCAGTGTCTTCGAGCGCAGCAAAGAAGCTTTTGCCTTCCACCCCGGCCCAGTGTTTACCCAGGTGTTGCTGGCCGACGAGATCAACCGCGCCGGCCCCAAGACCCAGAGCGCGCTACTGGAGGCCATGGAGGAGCAGCAAGTCACCGTTGATAACGAAACCCGCCTCTTGCCCAAGCCCTTTTTTGTGATCGCCACTCAAAACCCCAGCGACCAACTCGGCACCTACCCGCTGCCCGAGAGCCAGCTCGACCGCTTTTTGATGTGCATCACCCTGGGCTACCCTGACCGCGCCAGCGAGCGCGCCTTGCTGGCTGGCGAGGACCGCCGCCATTTGGTGGAGGGCCTGGGCGCCGTGATGAACCCTGCCCAGCTGCTGGCCGCGCAAGACGCCGTGCGCCTGGTGCATGTCTCCGACGCGCTGCTGGACTATTTGCAGGCGCTGCTCGCGGCCACGAGATCCGGGCAATGGTTTACCGAGGGCCTGAGCCCACGCGCGGGCATCGGCGTGTTGCGGGCCGCCCGCGCCCGCGCCTTGCTGGCGCAGCGTGATTACGTGGCCGCCGACGACGTGCAGGCCATCCTGCCGCAAACCGCCGCCCACCGCCTGGTGCCCGTGGCCAGCGCCGGGCGCGGCCGGGTTGAGCAAGTGCGCGCCATGGTGGAGGCGGTGGGCCTGCCGTGAAACCCATGATGGGCGCCGGTAGGCGTGGGGGCGAGCCGCCGCCATGATCTCGCAGCGCATTCGCGCCTGGTTCGAGAACCGCCTGCCGCGCGCCGACCGCTGGACGCTCACCCAGCGCAACGTCTACATCTTGCCCACCAAGGCCGGCTGGGGGTTCTGCATCACCTTGATGGTGATGCTGGTGGCGTCGATCAACTACCAGCTCAACCTGGGCTACGCCATGACGTTTTTGCTGGGCGGCGCGGCCTTGGTCTCGATGCACCAGACCCATGGCAACCTGCGCCGTCTGGTACTGCACATCAAAGCCCCGGTGCCGGTGTTTGCCGGTGAGCCCGCCACGCTTGAAATTGCCTTTGACAACCCCGGCGCCGAGCGCTGCGGCGTGGGTTTGGGGCTTTATGAAGCGCGCCGCCATGGCATGGCGTTTTGTGATGTGCCTGCCCTGGGCAGCAGCACCCTGCGCCTGCGCTTCACGCCGGCCCAGCGAGGCCACCACGGCCTGCCCACGCTGCTGGTGGAAACCCACTTTCCGCTGGGCCTTTTTCGGGCCTGGACGGTGTGGCGCCCCGAGGCCCGCGTGCTGGTCTACCCCAGGCCCGAGGCCAACGCCCCGCCCTTGCCTGGCGGCCAGGCCAGCGCCCGCGGCGAGTTGCAGGCGCGCACCGGCACGGGCAGTGAATTTGAAGGCGTGCGGGCCTACCGGCGCGGCGACACCCGGCGCCAGGTGGTCTGGAAAAAGGTCGCCCGAACCGGCGAGCTGATCAGCCGCGACACCAGCGCCAGCATGGCGCTATCCCTGGTGCTGGACTACGCGCATCTGGGCAATTTGGGCGATTTGGGCAATCTGGCCGTCGAATCCAGGCTGTCGCGTCTGGCCGCCTGGGTGCTGGCCGCCGACCAGCAAGGCCAGGGGTTTGAGCTCAGATTGCCGGGCGCCCATTTGCCAGCCGCCACCGGCGAGGCCCAACGCCGCGCCGCCCTGCAAGCGCTGGCACTGTGGCAGCCCGCCGGCCACCGGGGCCGCCCACCATGAGCCACCCGCCCAACACGAACAGCGGCGACAGCCACGGCGTTTGCGCACCCGCGCTCACGCCGGCAGCCTCGGCCCGCCAGGGCCGCGCCCGCCTGCTGGCCTGGCGCCACTGGCCCCGGGACACCCGCGACACCTTGTTCCAGCTGGCGGTGATTGGCTGGATCGTGCTGCCCCACCTGGGCCACTTGCCGGGCTGGTGCGGCGCGCTCACCGCCGTGGTGCTGCTGTGGCGCACCCAGATCGCCCTGGGCAACCAGGCCCTGCCCAGCCGCTGGAAGGTGGTGGCCGTGCTCGGTGTTGCCGTGGGGCTGACCGCCTGGACCGAGCGCACCCTGCTCGGCCGCGAGGCGGGCGTCACCCTGCTGGTGGTCTTGCTGGCGCTCAAAACACTGGAGCTGCGCGCCCGGCGCGACACGATGGTGGTGTTTTTTCTCGGCTTTTTTGTGGTGCTCACCACCTGCCTGTATTCGCAAACTTTGCTCACCGCGCTGGCCATGCTGGGCTCCACCTGGGGCCTGCTCACGGCCCTGGTGCTGGCCAACATGCCGGTGGGCCGGCCACCGCTGCGGCGCGCCGGTGCCGTGGCCGCGCGCTCGGCCCTGTTGGGGCTGCCGGTGATGGCCGCGCTGTTCATGCTGTTCCCCCGGTTTGGCCCACTCTGGGGATTGCCGCAAGACAGCGTGGGCCGCACGGGCCTGTCGAGCACGCTGCGCCTGGGCTTTGTTGCCAACCTGGCCAACGACGAATCGGTGGCCTTCCGCATCCGCTTCGAAGGCGCCGCGCCCGCGCCCGAGGCGCTGTACTTTCGGGGGCCGGTGTTGTCGCACTTTGACGGGCTGGAGTGGCAGGCCTCGATCTTTGCCAGCCTGAACTCGCCGCTGCACGCCCCTGATTTGCGCACTTCGGGCGCGCCCGTGCGCTACGAGATGATGCTTGAGCCCATCCGCATGGCCTTGCTGCCGCTGCTCGAAGCCACGCCCGCCAACGCCGACAGCGCGCCCGTGCTGCCTGACTGGCCGCTGTGGCAAGGCCAGGACCTGCAATGGCATACCGACCGCGTGGTGGGCGAGCGCCTGCGGCTGCGCGCGTTATCGTGGACGCGGTTTGAGCATGGCCAAAAGATCGACGAAGACGAACTGAACGCGCTGCGGGGCTTGCCGCCCGGCTTCAACCCCCGCACGCTCGCCTGGGCCCGGCAACTGCGGGCGCAACTGGGCGCGGCCGACGCCCGCACTGTGGCCGCCACGCTGCAAGCGCACATCCGGCGCGCCAACTTCGTCTACACCATGCAGCCTGGCCTGTACGGCGGCGACGCCATCGACGAGTTCTGGCTCGACCGGCGCCTGGGTTTTTGCGAGCACTTTGCCACCGCGTTTGTGGTGGTGATGCGCGGCATGGGCATACCGGCGCGCGTGGTCACCGGCTACCAGGGCGCCGAGCCGCCCGATCCGGACGGTTTCCGCGTGGTGCGCCAAAGCCACGCCCACGCCTGGGCCGAATACTGGGCCGAGGGCGCGGGCTGGATACGCGCCGACCCCACGGCCGCCGTGGCGCCCGAGCGTGTGCGCATGAGCCGCCAGCTCAGCCCGACCACCGGGCTGGTGGTGAGCGCCCTGAACACCATGAACCCGGCCTTGGCGGGCCAACTGCGCCGTGCCTGGGAGCTGATGGACAGCCGCTGGAACCAGTGGGTGATGGGCTACTCGCGCACCAACCAGTTCAACCTGCTCAGGCGCCTGGGCGTGGTGGCGCCCGATTGGGTTGACCTCGGCCGCGCCATAGCGATGCTGCTGACTGCCGTGGCGAGCGCGGGCACGCTGTGGGCCTGGTGGGACCGCCGCCGCCAAGACCCCTGGCAGCGCGTGCAAAACCGCTTGTGCGCCGCCTTGCAAGCCACCGGCGTGGCGGCACGGCCCCACCACCCGCCGCGCACGCTGGCCGCCATGGTGCGCCAGCAACACGGCGTGGCCGGTGAAGCACTGGCCCAGGCGCTGGAAGCGCTGGACCGGCGCCGCTACGCCGCAGGCGGTGGCCGCTTGCCCGAGCCCGGCTGGTGGACCACCACCGCGCGGGAGGCGGGCAAGCTGCGTGGCCACGGGGATGATCGCGCCCAGGCAGCGCGATAGACGGCGCGGCAAGCAGCGCGGCAAGCATCACGCGCCACGCCAACACCCCAGGCTGAGCCGACGCGGCGCGCCAGCACGCGCTGGGATAATCGGCGCCATGCGCCTGCTTTCCAGCCCCAAAACGCCCCAAAACCCAGCCACGCAGGTGTCCCCAAGCGCACACCCCAACTCAGGCCAGAACGTTCGCCAAAACACCTGTCAAAACGCCTTGTCGTGCCCACTCGCGTCGGCGATCACCAGCGTCGGCCGGCGCCAGATCCAACCCATGCTGCGAACCCTGAGCCTTTGTTTTGCGCTGGGCATCTTGCCCGCCCGGGCCGCTGCCGCGCCGGCCTCGGCCGATGCGCCGCCAGCGGCGTCGAGCCCGGTGCTCAACGCCCCCGCCACCAGCGATGCCGCAACAATGGCCACGCCGGCCACACCAGCCACGCCGGCCACACCAGCCGTCACGCCAACGACCACCGCCACCCCGGCGTTGCCGCCCACGGCGCCCGTCGCCAAAGCCCAAAAGTCACGCGTCAACAACGCCCGCCCACCCGTGCGCGGTGACCAGGACCCCGACCTGGTGACCTACGGCCAGCGCGAGGACGCGATGCAACTGGCCACCACCCTGGCCAGCCGTTTCAACCTGGACCCGGCCTGGGCCCAGGCGCAGCTGGCGCAGGCGCGCTACGTGCCGGTGGTCGCCCGTTTGATCATGCCGCCCGCCGTGGGCACGGCCAAAAACTGGGCGGCGTACCGGGCGCGGTTCATCGAGCCCGAGCGCGTGCGCGCCGGCGTGGCGTTCTGGGCCAGCAACGCGGCCTGGCTGGACGCCGCCGAGCAGCGCTTTGGCGTGCCCGCCGCCGTGGTGGTGGGCATCATCGGCGTGGAGACGTTTTACGGCCGCGTCACCGGCAACTACCGGGTGCTGGACGCCCTGACCACGCTGAGCCTGGACTTCCCCAGCGGTCGGCGTGACCGCAGCGAGTTCTTCAAGGACGAACTCGGCCAGTTCCTGAAGCTTGCCCAAACCGAGCAAGTGGCCAGCACGGCGGTCAAGGGCTCGTTTGCCGGCGCCATCGGCCTGGGCCAGTTCATGCCCGGCAGCATCAACCGCTTCGCGCTGGATTTTGATGGCGATGGCCATGTCGACATGGTGAACAGCGCCGCCGACGTGATCGGCAGCGTGGCCCACTACCTGGCCGAGCACGGCTGGCAGCGCGGCCAACCCAGCCACTTTGGCATCAAACCGCCCGTGAACACCACTGAGCGCGCCGCCCTGCTGGTGCCCGACATCCTGCCCACTTTCACCGCCGATCAATTGACCGGGCGCGGCGCCTTGCTGGACGCTGCGGCCACGGGTTATGCGGGCCCGCTCGCCCTGGTTGAATTGCAAAACGGCGACGCCGCGCCCAGCTATGTGGCGGGCACGCAAAACTTTTATGCGGTGACGCGCTACAACTGGTCAAGTTACTACGCCCTGGCGGTGCTGGAGCTGGGGCAAGCGGTGGCCGCAGCGCGGCAAGCAGCGCGCTGACCGGGCGGCCCAGGGCCTGGTTTCAGGCAAGCTGCGGCGCGCGCCGCACCAGCAGCAGCAGCAGCGCCGTCAGCACGCAAATCACCGCGCCCGCGCCAAAGGTGTAGGCAGCGCCCCAGCCGTCCCACAGCCAGCCCGCCAGCACGCTGGCCAGCAGCAAGGCCACGCCGCTCACCAGGTTGAACACACCAAACGCCGTGCCGCGCAAATGTGCTGGCGCGGTGTCGGCCACCATGGTGGCCAGCAGGCCCTGGGTCAGGCCCAGGTGCAAGCCCCAAATGGCCACGCCCGCCAACAAGGCGCCCCAGTGCAAGCTGCTGGCCAGCACCCCATCAGCGGCCATCAACAGCAGCAAACCCCACAGCAACAAGCGCCGGTGATCGGTGCTGTCCGACAGCTTGCCAAACGGGTAGGCCGACAGCGCGTAGACGCTATTCATGGCCACCATCACCAGCGGCACCAGCGCCATGGGCACACCAATCTGCTGCGCGCGCAACACCAAAAACGCCTCGCTGAACCGGGCCAGGGTGAACAGGCCGCCCAGCGCCACCACCCACCAATAGGCGGGGCTCAATTGGCGCAGGGCCTCGCGTGAGATCGGGTTCCGGCGCACGTGGGTGACCTGGCGCGCGGGCTCATTCACGCCAAACCACAGCACCAAAACCGAGGCCACCGCCGGGATCACGGCCACCCAGAACACCGCCCTGAAATCATTGGCCCACAGCAGCATCAGGGCCACCGCCACCAGCGGCCCGGCAAACGCCCCCACGGTGTCCAGCGATTGCCGTAGTCCGAAAGCCGCGCCGCGCATGGCCGGCGGCGCCAGATCGGCCACCAGCGCATCTCGCGGCGCGCCGCGCACGCCCTTGCCCACGCGGTCCATCAGCCTGGCGCCCACCACCCAGCCCAAGCCGCCGGCCAGCGCAAACAGCGGCTTGCTCAAGGCGCCCAGCCCATAGCCCAACAAAGCCAGGCCCTTGCGCCGCCCGAGGTAATCACTCAGCGCCCCGGAGAACACCTTGACCATCAGCGCGGTGGCCTCGGCCAGGCCTTCGATAACGCCCACCGTGAGCGCACTGGCACCCAGCACGGTCACCATGAACATCGGCAACAGGCTGTGGATCATCTCGGACGAGACATCCATCAGCAGGCTCACAAAGCCCAGCATCCAGATGCCGGCGGGCAGCTTGGGGCGATCAGGAGGTGGGGGCTGGGGCATGGTGTGGGTGGGGCGTTTGCTCAGGCCGCCGATGGCGCGCGCCAACGTTGCACCAGCGTGACCATGCCCAGCACCAGCGCGCCCGCCAACAAACCCACCAGCCCGTCGGCCAGCAGCGGCACCAGGGCCACCCCAACGGCACCCAAAGCCGCACCGGCCCCTGCCGAGAGCGATTCAACAACATGGTGCAGCAGCGGCACGCCATGGCTCAAAATGCCGCCGCCCACCAAGAACATGGCGGCCGTGCCCACCACCGCCAGCACCCGCATCAACCAGGGCGCGGCGCTCACCAGGGCACGGCCCAGGGCTTGCACGGCCGGCCAGCCTGGCCGGCGGCTGAGCCACAGGCCCAGATCATCGAGCTTGACAATGGCCGCCACCGCGCCGTACACGCCCACCGTCATCAGCAAGGCAATGCTGGCAAGCACCGTGAACTGCTGCATCAGCGGCGCCTGGGCCACCGTGCCCAGGGTGATGACAACGATCTCGCCCGACAAAATAAAATCCGTGCGCACCGCGCCTTTGATTTTGTCTTTTTCAAGCTGCACGATGTCCACCTTGGGGTCGGCCAGCGCCTGCACCAGCGCGTCGTGATGGGCCGCATCCTGGGCGCTGCCGGCCAGATATTTGTGGGCCAGTTTCTCGAAACCCTCAAAACACAGGTAGGCGCCGCCCACCATCAGCAAGGGCGTCACCCACCACGGCGCCCAGGCACTGATGGCCAGCGCCGCCGGTACCAAAACCGCCTTGTTGAGCAGTGACCCCCGCGCCACCGCCCAAACCACCGGCAACTCGCGGTCGGCGTTGACGCCGGCCACTTGCTGGGCGTTGAGCGCCAAATCGTCCCCCAGCACCCCGGCCGTTTTTTTGGCCGCCAATTGCGCCATCGTGGCCACGTCGTCCAGCACGCTGGTGATGTCGTCTAGCAGGGCAAGCAAGCTCGTGGCCATGGTGGGCAGCGGTGAAGCAGCAAGGCGTTGTAAGCGGCGATGCTAGCGTGGCGTCACCGGAAAATTGAGCAGGCCCACGACTGCTTGCGGCTTATTGGCAAAGGCAACCGTGCTGTCGATGGGCTGTTTGCGGCTCAAAGCTGAATTTCACGAACGACTGCTGCCAGGGTTTGCAAGCGCTTGAGCATCACGGCGGCCGGCACCCGGTGCGGGCTCACGCTGTGGCGGTCGTCGCTTCGCGCCGACTGCACTCGAATGCTCAGGCCGGGGTCGCGCGGCAGAACTCACTTCGCGCCCTTTGGGCGCTGCGTTCAAACAACTGCCGCGAGTTTGATCACGAAGCGCGCTGCGCGCGCCGACCCCGGCCCTGCGCTTCTCGTCGCCCCAGAGATCGCCCCCACCGGATGCCAACCGCCGCGAGCGCGAAGGGTGGTGGCTTGCCGGGCAGTTTTGAAGTCAACCCCGCACAGCGAGACGATGTTTGCAAAGTCGCGTCAGGGGCCGTCGCAGCGCGCCTGGGAAGCGCCGAGACGCGCAGGTCTCGGGGCCGCGCGCGAAGCGCGCTTCGTTGTCTGACTCGGCGTGGTTGTTAGAACGAAGCGCCCGCAGGGCGCGTAGTGAGTTCCGCGCCGGGCCCTGAGACCGCGCATCGGAGGGCAGTCGGCGCGCAGCGACGACCGCTTCCGTGGCGCGCTGCGGCGGGCGCTGACGCGGCTTTGCCGCGCGACACACACTCAACGCAAAGCAGTCCTTGAAACTCAGCTTTGAGCC
>JAYWDK010000105.1:0-16866 GCA_043779845.1 Betaproteobacteria bacterium
ACGACCGCTTCCGTGGCGCGCTGCGGCGGGCGCTGACGCGGCTTTGCCGCGCGACACACACTCAACGCAAAGCAGTCCTTGAAACTCAGCTTTGAGCCGAATGCCGGCACTGCCGTGGTGGCACTCATGCCTGATCGACCGCCACCCCAAACCGCTCGCACACCATGCCGAGCAGCTGCATCAGATCGGCCTGCAAGCGCGCATACCCGGCATGCGTTTGCAGCGTCGCCGAGTCCATGTACAGCCGCTTGTTGACCTCCAGCTGCAAGCTGTGCCGGCCTAACGCCGGGTTGGCATAGGCGCGCACCAGCTCAACGCCCTTGAAGGGTTTGTTGATGGCCACGTCGTAGCCCATGTCGGCCAGGGCATGGTGCACAAAGGCGGTGAATGCCGGCGCGCAGGTGGTGCCGTCGCGGTCGCCCAGCACCATGTCGGCTCGGGCCTGGCCGGCGCCACCTTCGCCCATCGCGCCACTCACGGCGTTCATCGAGTGGCAGTTGAGGTGGTAGACCACGCCAAACCGGGCGTGCGCCGCGTCCAGCAAATCTCGCAGCGCGTAGTGGTAGGGCTGGTGGTAGTTGGCGATGCGGGCGCGCAACTCGGCCACGCTCAGGCGCCGCTGGTAGATCGGCCGGCCGTCGTCCAGCGTGCGCCATACCAGGGCTTTGCCGATGTTGGCCTTGCCGCTGGGCTGGTGATCATCGGGCCAGTGGCCGCCGTCCAGCAGATCCAGATCGATGTCGCCTTTGTTTCGGTTGGGGTCGATGTAGGTGCGCGGAAACTGCGCCGCCAGCAGCGGGATGCCGCGCTCGGCGGCCGGGCGCCACAACTCGTCGATGAAGCAATCTTCGCCATCACGCAGTGCGGCCTCGTCTAGCGCCGAGCCAAAGTCAGCCGGAAATTGATGGCCCGAATGCGGTGAGTCAAGCACCACGGGTTGCAGCGCTTGTGCGGGGCCGTGCAGCGAGAGCAAGTGCTGGTTCATCGTTCTGCGTCCCATCCGTTGCCACCTCGCAGCCACCAGGCTGTTTAACGCCCAACCCGCCGGCGCACCACCACCATGCACTCGGGCTGGGCCTTCGTGAGCGCCGTGGTGGGCGAATACCTGGGCTCGGCCAGCGGCATAGGCTACCTCATCCACCAGGCCGAAGGCGTGTTCGACATCAACACCGTGATGGCCGGCATCCTGGTGCTCGCCGGCTTGGCGCTGGCACTCGTCGGTGCCGTGGGCCCAGCTGGAGCGGCGCCTGTTGAAGTGACGAACCAAGGTCAGCGAGACGGAGAAGCTTTGGGGCCCGTGTGCTGCAGCTTGTGCGGTAATGCGTGCAACGGAACAACAGGGTTTGCCAATGGATTTGCAAGATATTGGACCGTGGTTGACAACCCATGCGGGGGCGCTCCACGCCGTGCATGATCGATTGTGTTTTCAGCGCCTGTGTAATTTCGCGCTTCGTGAGTTGATCGGCCACCAGGCGGTGCTGGCCGTGATCGGCAAAGTGGCGAACAACCGGGTGTCGATTCTGTCGGCCATCAACTGCGGTTTCCCAGACGCACTGGTCGGCTAGGCGGTGGGCGGCAGCGATCTTGCGGCCAGGCCCTTGGTGCGGCTCTGGCTGCAGCGGCGCGAGCCCCTGTTTGTTGACGAAGCCTTTGCGCTGGCACACGCGTCTGCGGCGGAGCGTGGCGAAATTGCGCGTCATGGACTTGGCTGTTTGGCAATCCACGGCGTGGTCGACATCAGTGGCGCCATGGGCAGCTACTTCAGTTTCAGTGGCGTGCCGGCAGGCCAGGCCGCCGACACGGTGCTGCGGCTTGGTATGGTCGTGCCGCATCTACATGCCGCCCTACTCCAAGTCTGGCGTGCCGAGTGTGCTGCTTGGGTTGACCGAATAACGCCGCGAGAGCGCGACTTGCTGCAATATCTTTCTGCCGGCTTGAGCAACCCCGAGATGGCCCTGAAATCTGGCCGCTCGGGCGCAACCATCCGCAATCAATTGCATCAGTTGATGGGCAAGCTTGCCGTGGGCTCACGGCTGGAACTTGTCGCCCGCGCCGCTGAGTTGGGCTTGCTCAACGAAGGCCTGCGCGGTGCCCAGGAAATTGGCGCATAGAACAATTGTTCCATAGACAAGCCCACCCCCGGCCTCTAAATTCGCGGGCATATCAAACAAAAAGGGGAGGCTCATGAAGAATCATTCGATCATCGTGGCAGGGGTTGCAGCGGCTGCACTGGTGGCTTGCGGCGGCGGGGGAGAGTCGGCCCCAACCAGCAGCGCGGCGCGCATCCAGTACGCGCAGACCACGCCAGTTGGCAAAGGCCGGGTGGCCGACTACCTGAACGCCGAATGGCTTTACGACAACTACTTTGGGCAGATGGGCTTGCCACCCGAGATCAAACCCAAGCTCATGGTGGAAATGAGGCGCTTGTCGAACGGCTTCGCGCTGCAACTGGGGCTTGGTGACGACGTGGCGTCAAATTTGGCCCACTTTCACACCACCATGAGCAGCGGCGTTGGGCAGTCCATGTTGGCGCGTTTTGCACAACGCCTGAGCGACACCGACGCGGCATTGCAGCTGAATGCGGGCACCGCGCCCGACGAACAAGCCCTGGCCGAAGCGCCGAAATTTGATGATGTTGATCGCGCGCATGCGGCTGCGGCCCGTGAGACAGACCGGGTGGCCCTTGCCAATCTTCAGGCCGTGGCCACCACATTTGGGCTGCCATACGATCTGACGCGAGACCCGACGCCCTACATCTCGTGGAGTGCCAGCTTCATTGCGCAGAAGGGTGGCAAGGGCGGTGGCGGTGGCGGTGGTGGTGGTGGTGGTGGCGCCCCCACCGTGCATGGCACGAATAGCTGGCCATGGCTGCATGGCGACATCATGTTCTTGCGCTGGAATCAGGTCTCCAGTCCGAACAAGGATAGTTTTCCGCTTGGGCACATGGCGATCGTCGCCAATCCACCGGGAGCGCTCTTCCCCATTGCCACCGACGCGCATCCGGAAAACCCCAGTGCGGCAGTGAAGCGATGGCCAGACGTAGAAGAGTTGGCAAAGCGCTACAAGTTTGTGCAAGGGCACCACCTGAACCTGCCGTTTGAAAAGCAAACACATTGCAGCGGGTATGGCTGCACGACTGACTGGACGCGGCGCAGTTACGTTCGTATCTGGGCAGTGCAGTTTGCGGACGATTCGGTCGGGCAAGGCGTCTACAACGCATTTGCCAATAAGGGCTCGGATGCGGGAACCTATTGCAGCCTGTTTGTCTGGAGTGCCTACAGAGAGGGCTCACGAAGAGTACGAAGCATGGAGCACCGAGAAAATCTGACCTGGAACGGGCGCTATGAGTACGACACGATCGACGTCGACCTGGACGTAGACGGGGGGCTCTGGGTGTTTCCCAACGACGTGATTCGCTCTCCGTGGGTGCAGGCGGCATTCCGTAGTAGCGACCAACGGCTTACGGTGAGCCAAATTCCGAGCGGCGATGTAGACGCCGCGATCGCCTACGTTCAGTCGGCCGCGTTTCGCTTGCCCACACGCTTGGCTATCGAGTGACAACGCTCAGGATCTGGGGCCGCGTGCTGGCCGTGTTGACACTCTTGCCGGCGGTGGCGCCGTATTGCGCCGCGGCCAATGTGATCAATGCGGATCTTGCTCAGCGCTGCGCCAACGCCTTTGTGCTGACTCAAGTGATGGATCTCCAGTCAGCCACGCAAACGGGCGTGCATGAGGTCTACGAATTCGCCGCGCCTGGGCAGCCGCCGGCACTGGTTCACCGAAGCCCGCTGCTGGCCGTCTATGGCACCGGGGCCTACCTTTGCGACCAGCACCTGTTTGCGTCGGTGGTCTCTGACCCTAGGCTCAAGCCCCCCGACCGCTTGGACATCGAAGTGGTGAGGCCTGGCCACACCGAAGTCATTGAGGCCAATTGGATGCAGCGCTTGTTGGGCCAGTCGCCTGAAGGCCGCAAGCGATACCTTACCGACGTTGGCACCGAGAGCCTGTTTGTGCGGGATGGCCTCTTGGTCGTGCACCACAACTGGCATCAATTGCTGCTCGCCGCATCCGCCCCGACGGGCTATCGACTGAGTGGTCGCAACAACGACATTTCCAGGCTCGCGCTGAACGGCCAACCAGCCGTCACGGTGACCGAACTGCTGCACTTCGACCCTGTCGCACGGAAAGTGGTCGCTCGAACGCCCTTGCTGACCCGATGCAGCGGCGGTACTGGCGGGCCTAGAAGCTACCAAGCGTGTGGGGACAGTTCAACGCTGCTTGAGGAACTGAGCCTGCCCACGGGCGCACGTCGCGTTGCGCTGACCTACGCTGGGGCCGCTGTACTCCACCGAGACGGGGCAAAACTCGTGCCGTCGCGTTGGTGGGCCAAAGGTCGAACCTTGCTGATGAACAGTTTGCAGGTGTCTGACACCCAGGTTTTACCGCTGGATATTTTCGAGTTGATCGACAACAGCGATCAGCCAGGCCGGCTTGAACGCCTGGGCGCCGTGCCCTCCAAGACCATCCGCGTGACCCAGGGCACGCCCGATGGTTTGCTGATGATCTCGCCTGTCGAAAAACGTATCTGGCTGTACGACCCGGACACGCGCACCAGCATCACGGCGCCCATCACGCTGACGGCGGCCGAGGCCAGCATCCCGGCGATCAGCCATACCCGGGACCATTTTTTGGTGTCTGAAGAAATCACCGCGCCAACCGGCGCTGTGAGCACTCGCCTGCTGATCCTGAACCGGCGTCTTGAGCACCTGTACACGCTGGAGCGGCCCGGGTACACCAGCAAGATCTTCAGCACCGCGCGGCCTTGGCCGGCCAAACGCTATTTTGATGGACTGACCCTGGTGCCCTACGCCGGGCAAACCGTGCCGGCCGCCAAGCCGTGAGCAGGCGGCTTTCGCGTGGTGGCGTGGGTGTTCTGGCGTGCTTGTTGGCGGCTTGCGGTGGTGGGCAGGCCGAAGGTGATCCCCTGCTGGCCAAGCAGTGGTATTTGACGGGTGATCACGACGGGCAAGCGGCCGTGCATCTAGACGCGCAGGGCCTCGATGTCAGCGGTGCAGGCGTTGTGGTGGGCATTGTCGATGACGGGTTGGATATCGATCATGAGGACCTGAGCGGCGCGGTGCTGGACTTCAATCGCAGCTACCTGCCCGAGACCTTTCGGTTCCAGGATGCGTCGCATGGCACTGCGGTGGCCGGCATCATTGCCGCGCGTGCCGACAACGGGCTTGGCGGGCACGGCGTGGCGCCGGGTGCGTCGCTGGTGGCCTACAACGTGCTGCGCTCGCCGGCAACGGCCAACTTTGCCGACGCGCTGAGCCGAGACATTGATCGTGTGGACGTGTACAACAACAGCTGGGGAGACTTCAACGGCTGGGGCGTGCCCATCCCCTTGCGCACAGAAATCGAGACGGCGCTGCTGCGTGGGGTGACGCTGGGCCGGCACGGCCTCGGCGTGGTTTATGTGTTTTCAGCCGGCAACGGCGCCATGGCTTCTGGCGCTACCGGCTTGCCGGCGGACAACGTCAACTTCAGTGGTTTGGTGAACAACCGCTACACCATTGCCGTGTGTGCCGTGGATGTGAATGGGCATCGGGCCACCTACTCCGAAAAAGGCGCAACGCTGTGGGTTTGCGCACCGTCCAATAGCCCAGGCGTGGATGCGGGCGTTGTCACCACGGATGTTGGCGGACCGGGTGGCTACAACGATGGCACGGCCGCCCCGAAAGACATGATCGACGCCAACTACACCCAACGATTTGGTGGCACGTCGGCTGCGGCGCCGATGGTGACGGGTGTGGTGGCCCTGATGCTGGAAGCCAACCCCGGACTGAGCTGGCGTGACGTCAAAGTGATCTTGGCGCTCACGGCCAAGCGCAACCACCAGGATGACCCCGACTGGCAACGCAATGGTGCAGGTGTCTGGGTCAACCACAACTACGGTTTTGGGCTGGTGCAGGCGCGTGGCGCGGTGGATCTTGCGAGACATTGGCACAATTTGCCCGCCTCGGAAACGCTATCGAACGCCAGTGTTTCGACTGCCTTGATCCCCGACGACGACACCCTCATCGGTGATGACATTCGGGTCAGCCTTGATGAGCTGGTTGAATTCGTCGACGTGGAGGTCAACGTGCCGGATCACGCCCGGCTGAGTGATCTCGACATCACGCTGGTGTCGCCCAACGGCACCCGCAGCGTACTGTCAGAGCTACACAAACAGCAGTTCGACGAGTTTCGACTGCGCAGTTGGCGCTTTGGTACGGCGCGGCACTTGGGGGAGCGCAGTGCAGGCATTTGGCGCCTGGAGTTGCGAGATCGCCGGCCGGGATACGCTGGCACGCTTCAGGGTTGGCGACTGCAACTGCACGTGGCACCCGGGCGCGCCAGCCTTCTGCCGTAACGCCAGCTTCTCCAGGTCAACGTGAGTCAAGCACCACCGGTTGCCGCGCTTGTGCGGGGCCATGCAGCGAGAGCAAGTGCTGGTTCATGCGGGTTCGGGCCTGGCTTGTCTAGACAACTGATTGGGCGGGCGTTTTGCAGCAAATTTCTTGCGCCAGATCGTGCCCCAAACTGTGCCTGCACCCGCTTGGGGCCTACCCCGATTGGCGCTGGCCCGGTTGTCGCTAGTATCCAGCGTCCAAATCGTCGCTACCTCGCAGCCTTCAGGCTGTTCAACGCCCAACCGGCCGGAGCACCATCGCCATGCAAGAAGAACAACAACTGCGCGCCCTGATCGACGACGTGCGCACCGGCAAGTTGCCGCGCCGGGGCTTCATCCAGCAACTGGTGGGCCTGGGCCTCACGGCGCCCATGGCTTCGATGCTGCTGATGCACGCTGGCGTGGCGCAATCGCAGCCCGCGCCCGCCTACAAGCCCACCAAGCGAGGGGGGGGTGGCACGCTCAAGGTGTTGTGGTGGCAAGGCGCCACGCTGTTGCAACCGCACTTTGCCAACGGCACCAAAGATCAAGAAGGCTCGCGCATTTTTTACGAGCCGCTGGCCGTGTGGGACAACGACGGCAACCTGGTGCCCATCCTGGCCGCTGAAATCCCCACGCGTGAAAACGGGGGCTTGTCCGCCGACGGCAAGTCAGTCACCTGGAAGCTCAAGAAGGGCGTGACCTGGCATGACGGCCAACCGTTCACCGCCGACGACTGCGTATTCACCTGGGAATATGCCCGTGATCCGGCCACCGCCGCCGTCACCATGGGCGTCTACAAAGACGTGAAGGTTGAGAAGCTTGATTCGCACACCATCAAGGTGAGCTTTGCCAAGCCGACGCCGTTCTGGGCCACGGCCTTTGTGGCTGCCGAGGGCATGGTCATCCCCAAGCATTTGTTTGCCGCTTTTGCCGGTGCCAAATCACGCGAGGCGCCCACCAACCTCAAGCCCGTGGGCACCGGCCCGTACAAGTTTGTTGACTTCAAGCCGGGCGACTTGGTGCGCGGCGAGATCAATACGCACTACCACATGGCCATGCGGCCGTACTTTGACGCGATCGAAATGAAGGGCGGCGGCGACGCCACCTCGGCCGCGCGCGCCGTGCTGCAAACCGGCGAATTTGATTACGCCTGGAACCTGCAAGTGGAAGACGAAGTGCTCAAGCGCATGGAGGCCGGCGGCCGTGGCCGCGCCTACGTGGTGCCCAGTGGCGACATCGAGTTCATGCAACTCAATACCACCGACCCATTTACCGAGGTGGACGGCGAGCGCGCCAGCGTCAAGTCAAAGCACTTTGCGTTCAGCGACCCGGCCGTGCGCCAAGCCATGGCCTTGCTGGCCGACCGCCAGGGCATCCAGGATTACATCTACGGGCGCACCGGTTACGCCACCGCCAACTTTCTGAACAACCCCCCGCGGTTCAAGTCGCCCAACACCAAGTTTGAGTTCAGCATCGACAAAGCTAGCGCCTTGTTGGAGGGGGCTGGCTGGAAGAAAGGCGCCGATGGCGTGCGCGAAAAAGGCGGCAAGAAGCTGAAGTTTGTGCACCAGACCTCCATCAACTCCACGCGCCAAAAAGAGCAGGCCATCATCAAGCAGGCTTGCCAGAAGGCCGGCGTTGAGCTGGAGCTGAAGGCCGTCACCGCGTCGGTGTTTTTCTCGTCCGATGTGGCCAACCCCGACACCTACGGCAAGTTCTGGGCTGACATCCAGATGTACACCAC
This sequence comes from Betaproteobacteria bacterium, assembly GCA_043779845.1. Taxonomy (GTDB): domain Bacteria; phylum Pseudomonadota; class Gammaproteobacteria; order Burkholderiales; family Burkholderiaceae_C; genus Pseudaquabacterium. Next base: position 8,181 of record JAYWDK010000105.1, read on the forward strand.
CACGATGACGCAGCCCGACGCCGAGCGCTTCATGGACCAATACCTCACCGATGAGGTGTCGAACAAGGCCAACAAATGGCAAGGCCGCAACATTGTGCGCTGGCGCAGCGAGGAGTACGACAAGGCCTTCCACGCGGCCGAAGTCGAGTTTGACCCGGTCAAGCGTGCGGGCCTGTTCATCCGCATGAACGACATGGTGGTCAAGGATGGCTACATCATCCCGCTGGTGAGCCGGCCGCGCGTGCGCGGTGCGTCGCTGAAGATGGTGGTGCCCTTGTCGGGCTGGGATCTGGATTTTTCAGCCTTGCACAACTGGTTCCGCGAAGCCTGATGACCGGCGTTTGTTGAGCCGTGGGCCCTTACCTCCTGCGGCGCCTGCTGCTGGCCGTGCCCAGCTTGTTGGGCATCAGCGTGGTGTTGTTCACCGTGCTGGCACTGGCGCCCGGTGATCCGTTTGGCGAGATGGCGCTGAACCCCAACGTGCCACCCGAGGTGCGCCAGGCGCTGCGCATCAAGTTTGGCCTCGATGACCCGGTTTGGCAGCGCTACTTTCGTTGGTTGCTGGCCATGTTGCAGGGCGATTGGGGGTTTTCGTTCATCAGCCGCGTCGACGTGGACACGCTGATCTTGCAGCGTGTGCCCGTCACGCTGGCAGTGATTGGCGCGTCGCAATTGCTGGCCATGCTGATCGCGCTGCCGGTGGGCATTTACTCGGCGGTCAAGCCTTATTCGTGGTTCGACCGCATCGCCAGCAGCCTGGCGTTTGTGGGGTTTTCGTTGCCTACGTTTTTTACAGGCATCCTGCTGATTTTGGTGTTTTCGATCAAGCTCGACTGGCTGCCGTTTGTCTACCGGGCTGACCTGTCGTCCGCCGGCTGGGCTTGGTGGTCCGAGCAAATCCGCCAGTCGATCATGCCGGTGCTGGTGCTGGGTTTGTTCCAGGGCGCCAGCTGGACGCGTTATGTGCGCTCATCCATGTTGGACGTTATCCGGCTCGACCACGTCACCACCGCGCGCAGCAAGGGCCTGGCCGAGCGGGTGGTGGTGATCAAGCACGTGGTGCGCAACGCGCTGATCCCGGTGGTCACTTTGGTGGCTTTGACGATGCCGCAGGTGTTTGGCGGCGCCATCGTCACCGAACAGATTTTTCGCATCCCCGGCATCGGCTCGCTGCTGATTGACGCCATCTTGCGCAACGACACGCCGGTCATCATGGCGGTGACTTTTGTGTTTGCGTGCCTGGTCATTTTCTTCAACTTGATTGCAGACCTGCTGTATGGCTGGCTCGACCCCCGCATTGCCTTCCGCTGAGCCCGGACCGAGCGAGCCCCCTGCGGGCTCGCGAGCGCCGGGCGTTGGGTCTGCCCGCTTGCCAGCGGGCAAACTCCTGACGCCCCCGCGTCCGAACCGCAACACCTCGCCTGCCGCCGAAGCCTGGCGGCGCTTCAAGCGCCACAAGATGGCAATAGTCAGCCTGGTGTTGTTGCTCACGCTGGTGGCCCTGGTGGTTTTTGGCCCGCTGGTCTGGCGGCTTGCGGTCAACGACATTGATTTCACTGCGCGCCTGAAAGGCCCCAGCTGGGCGCACCCGCTGGGCACCGACGACCTGGGCCAGGACCTGCTGGCGCGCATGTTGTATGGCGGGCGCATCTCCTTGGCCGTGGGGCTGGCGGCCATGGCCATGGCCATCACGGTGGGCGTGACCATTGGCGCTGTGGCGGGCATCTCGCGCGGCTGGGTGGATACCGCACTGATGTGGCTCACCGACCTGTTTTTGTCGCTGCCGCAACTGCCGCTGTTGCTGCTGCTGATCTACCTGTTTCGCGACACCCTGAAATTGCACTTTGGGCCCGAGGGCGGTATCTTCATCATGATCGTGCTGGTGATCGGTGGCTTTCGGTGGATGCCGGTGGCGCGGCTGGTGCGGGCGCAATTCTTCAGCCTGCGCGAGAAAGAGTTTGTGGAGGCCGCGCGCGCGCTGGGCGCCACCACCACGCGCCAGGTGCTGCGCCACATCCTGCCCAACGCGCTGGGCCCGGTGATCGTGGCCGGCACGATTGACGTGGCGGCGGCCATCATTGCTGAATCAACGCTGTCGTTTTTGGGCCTGGGCTTCCCGCCGGACATCCCCACCTGGGGCCGCATCCTGTTTGACAGCAAGGATTACCTGGACATCGCGCCGCACTGGGCGCTGTTTCCGGGGACTGCGATCTTTTTGGCCGTGCTGACCATCAACTTCATCGGTGATGGCTTGCGTGACGCACTTGACCCGCGCCGGGTTCTCTAAATCGACAGCACGCGCCATGGCACTGTTAGAAATCAAGGGCCTCAAAACCCATTTCAAAACCGACGACGGCTGGCTGCACGCAGTGGACGGCGTGGACATGACTGTTGACGCTGGCGAAACCCTGTGCGTGGTGGGTGAGTCGGGCTGCGGAAAATCGGTGACGGCGATGTCGGTGATGCGCTTGATCGCCATGCCGCCGGGTCGTTTTGCCGGCGGGCAAATCCTGTGGCGGGGGCGTGATTTGCTCACCCTGCCCGACGATGACATGCGGCGCATCCGCATGAAAGAAATCGCGGTGGTGTTTCAAGAGCCCATGACCTCGCTGAACCCGGTTTACACCATCGGCCAGCAGATCGGCGAGGCGCTGCGGCTGCACGAGGGCCTGAGCCGCCGCCAAGCGCTGGACCGCGCCATAACCATGCTCAAGCGGGTGCACATCCCCACGCCCGAGCGCCGCGTTCATGATTACCCGCACCAGTTTTCAGGCGGCATGCGCCAGCGCGCCATGATCGCCATGGCGCTGTCTTGCGGCCCCAAGCTGCTGATTGCCGACGAGCCCACCACGGCGCTGGATGTCACTATCCAGGCGCAAATTCTTGATTTGCTGGCCGAGCTGAAGGATGAGTTCGGCATGGCCGTGATGCTGATCACCCACGCCATGGGCGTGGTGGCCGAGGTGGCTCAGCGTGTGGTGGTGATGTACGCCGGCCGGGTGGTTGAAGAGGCTACGGTGGACGAGTTGTTTGCTCACCCGCGCCACCCGTACACCCAAGGTTTGATCCGCTCGATACCCCGCATCGACACGGCAGCCTCGCGCAAAGTTCGGCTTGAAACCATCAGCGGCACGGTGCCCAAGCTGATCTCGCCGCCCGAGGGTTGCCGCTTTGCGCCGCGCTGCAAACACGCCACGCCGGCTTGCACGGCGGCCACCCCAGCGCTGCGTGAGGTGGCGCCTGGCCACCGCGTGGCCTGCATCCTGGACATCACCGCATGACCGGCCCGCTGCTGCAAGTCAAGAACCTGGTCAAACATTTCCCGATCACGGGCGGCCTGCTGGGCCGGGTGGTCGACAAGGTGCACGCCGTGGACGGCGTGAGTTTTGAGCTCAACGCCGGTGAAACCCTGGGCGTGGTGGGTGAATCGGGCTGCGGCAAATCCACCACCGGGCGCTGCATCCTGCGGCTGATCGAACCCACCTCGGGTGAGGTGTGGTTCGACGGCCAGCAGGTCACGGCGCTGGGCCCGGCTGCGTTGCGTGGCATGGCGCGCCACATGCAGATCATTTTTCAGGACCCGTACGCGTCGCTCAACCCGCGCCTTAGCGTGGCCGCCATCATTGGCGAGGCGCTCACCATCCACAAGCTCACCAAAACCCCGCGTGAGTACAACGAGCGCATTGTTGATTTGCTGGAGACCGTGGGCCTGAGCGCCGATCACATGCAGCGTTATCCGCATGAGTTTTCGGGCGGGCAGCGCCAGCGCATCGGCATTGCGCGTGCGCTGGCGGTGGCGCCGAAGCTGATTGTTTGCGACGAGGCGGTGTCGGCCCTGGACGTGTCGATCCAGGCCCAGGTGATCAACTTGCTGGAAGACCTGCAAGCCAGGCACGGCCTGACCTACATCTTCATCGCGCACGATTTGTCAGTGGTTGAACACATCAGCACCCGGGTGGCGGTGATGTACCTGGGGCGCGTTGTTGAAATTGCGCCGGCCCGGGATTTGTATGTGCGGCCGCAGCACCCCTATACCGAGGCGCTGCTGTCGGCGGTGCCCATCCCCGACCCCCGGGTCAAGCGCCGCCGCATCTTGCTGCAGGGCGACGTGCCCAGCCCGATTCACCCGCCGTCGGGCTGCCATTTCCACACGCGTTGCCCGCAGGTCATGGCCCGGTGCCGCGTTGAGTCACCGGTGCTCAAGCCGGTGGGCGACGCTGTCAATGGGCATTGGGTGGCCTGCCACCTGCGGGATTGATTTCGGCGCGGTTGATATCGATGGGCCGGATATCCACCGGCCCACTTTGCGCCTGTAGCTGCGCCAATATCTTGTGCAGCGACAACACCTGGGTCAGCACGTCGCCCATGTGGTGGGCGCAGCGGCGGCGAACGCGGTCAAAAGGTGTCCATTCATAGCCGTCCATCTCGGGCCGGCTGCGGCCCCAGCGGTCGGAGTAATGGCTCTCACAGTGGCAAGAGGCCGCGTCAAACCGGTTCACCAACACGGCGTACAGGTGCAGGTCTTTGCGCGGCAGGTAGGGCGTGTGGCCCAGGTCGGTGAGCGCCAGTTGGCTGAGGTCGAGGCCGCACTCTTCGCGGGTTTCGCGCAGCGCGGCGGCCAGTGGCAACTCGCCGGGCTCGGTGGCGCCCTTGGGGATGTCCCAGTGCCAGGCGGCGGTGACGCGGCACAGCAGCAGCTCGCCGTCGGGGTTGATCACCAGCACGCCGCAAGACAAGGTTTTCATGGTGCGCCCGGCCGGGGCAACAAGCGCCAGGCCGCTGCGGTGGCCACCGCCGACAGGGCGATGCAGGCCCAGATCACGGGCAAGTAGCTGTACTGCGCGTCAAACACCGCGCCCGCCGCCCAGGGCCCTAGCAGGTTGCCAAATGCCGCGCCCGTGTACAGCGTGCCGATGATGGACGACACCGCACGGGCGCCAAAAATGTCCATGCACAGCGCGGGCATCAGCGACACGATGCCGCCGTAGCTCAGGCCCAGCCACAGCGCAAAAACAGCTATCGCTGTGTAGCCATCGGCGGCAAACCACAGCAGGTACGACAAGCCCATCGAGGCCTGCGCCAAGGCCAGTGTGAGCGGGCGGCCCACACGGTCAGCCAGCGCGCCAATCACGAAGCGGCCCACCAGGCTGCCGATGCCGATGAGGCCGACCAGGCCCACCGCGCGGGCGTCGGTCAGTCCCATGTCGCGTGCGGCCGCCGAGACATGCGCAAAGGGCACAAACATGCTGGGCGCGGCCACCACCGCCATCAGGTACATCCAGCGGAACTGCGGCGTGGCCAGGGCCTGGCGCAGCGTGTGGCCGGCCACCGCGCCGCCCCGGCCGGCGGTGGCTGCGGGCGCACGCTTGAGCAGCAAGGCCGCGCCCACGCCCAGCAACAGCACCACGGCGGCCAGGCCCCGCATCGCGCCGCGCCATTGCAGGCCGCCAATCAGCGCGGTGGCCAGCAGCGGCAGCACCACCGTGCCCGCGCCAATGCCCGCGCTGGCAATGCCGGCCGCCAAACCGCGCCGCCGCGTGAACCAGGGCTGCACGCAGGCAATGGCGGGCGTGTAGACCAACGCAATGCCCACGCCGATGCCCACGCCATAACCCGCATAAATCACGGCCATGGACGTGGCCAGGCTGCTGACCCACAAGCCCGCAGCGATGCACAACATGCCGGCCGCGCACACCCGGGCGGGGCCAAAGCGATCCGCCAGCATGCCGGCCCCGGCGCCCACTGAAAAATACACCGCGCCCGACAAGCCAAATACCAGCGACACGTCGGCGCGCTGGGCGTTGAAGGCCTGGGCCAGCGATGCAAAAAACGCCGCAAACGAGTAGGACACGCCAAAGATCACCGCCAGCGCGACGAAGCAGGCCCACACCACCACCCACGCCGCTTTGGGCTCTTTGTCCATGGGGATCAGTGTAGAGGGCCGCGGGCGGGCAGGGCCAAACGTTGGCCCCGGTTGCGGGCGGCGGCAGGCGCGGCGGGCAACAGGCAAAATTCGGCACCCGCCGCTCGCCCTCTTGACAACCGCCATGCGCATTGAAGACCTCCGCCAACGCCTGCGCTCGCTGGGTGCCAAGCCCGAACACGAGCGGCGTTTCCTGCGGCAGTGGGTGCAGGCGCTGCCCCAACACAGTGGCCGACGCCATGACGAACACTGGCTGCCGCTGGCCCTGCGCACCGCCATGCCGACCTTGCTGGCCGAGCTGGCCGGCCTGGTGCGTTTGCAGTCCGAGCATGCCGGCGAGGATGGATCGCGCCTGCTGCTGGCGTTGGACGACGGCCAAACCATCGAATCCGTGCTGCTGCCGCGTGATGGCCTGTGCGTGTCCACCCAAGTGGGTTGCGCCGTGGGCTGCGTGTTCTGCATGACCGGCCAGAGCGGGCTGCTGCGCCAGGTGGGCAGCGCCGAGATCGTGGCCCAGGTGGTGCTGGCGCGTTTGCGCCGGCCGGTCAAGAAAGTGGTGTTCATGGGCATGGGCGAGCCGGCGCACAACCTGGACAACGTGATGGAGGCGATTGAGCTGCTGGGCAGCGCCGGCAACATCGGCCACAAGAACCTGGTGTTTTCAACGGTGGGTGATTTGCGCGCCTTTGAACGCCTGCCGCTGGGCCCCGTCAAGCCGGCGCTGGCGCTGTCGCTGCACACCAGCCGGGCCGAGCTGCGCGCACGCTTGTTGCCGCGAGCGCCGCGCTTGTCACCCGAAGAATTGGTCGCTCATGCTGAAAGTTATGCCCGCGCCACCGGCTACCCGGTGCAATACCAGTGGACGCTCATCAATGGCGTTAACGATGGCGACGACGAGATCGAGGGCATCGTGCGCCTGCTGGCCGGCAAGTACGGCGTGCTCAACCTGATCCCCTACAACACCGTGGACGGGCTGGCCTTCGAGCGGCCCAGCGTGGAGCGTGCCGCCGACATGGCCCGCCAACTGCACCGCCGGGGCGTGCTGACCAAGCTGCGCCATTCGGCCGGGCAGGACGTGGAGGGTGGCTGCGGCCAGTTGCGCGCGCGGGCGGTGGCCACGGGCGAGACCGTGGTGGTGGTGTCGCGGCGCGGCGATAACCGATAAGGGGCCGGCGCCAGCACCTTCCGCGCGAACGTGACGCACGGCCCAAGCCGTTCAAGCGGCCGGGCATCATGGCCTGAGCACGCCACCGCGCTGGCCCCGGGCCGGCGCGTGAGCCGTCAAAGAGGCAGTCGGCCGCGTTCGGTATGCCGCATCGCTGCCGCGCGCGCCGCTGTGGCCGCCGAGTGCCGCGCGCCCTCGGGTCAAGCGGCCACGGTGTATTTGTGCCACGCCTGGGCCGGTGCGGGCGTGGTGGCTTGGATGCCAGGGCGGGCAGCGCACGCCTGATAGCCGCGGCGGCTAGGAGCCTGTCGGGCGCAGCACCCACTCGCCCACCTTCGCCGACAATCCCGCCCATGATGTCAACCGCCTCTTTGCCCCCTTTTCAGTCGGTCAATTACACCGGCATGGCGCCTGGGCCGCGCCTGATCGTCACCGGCGCGGTGCATGGCAACGAGACCTGCGGCACCACCGCCATCCGCCGGCTGATGGCCGAGCTGGATGCGGGCACGCGGCGCGTTGCGCGGGGCAGCTTGACGCTGGTGCCCATCACCAATCCGCTGGCCTACCAGCTGGGCCGGCGCGCCGGGGACCGCAACCTCAACCGCGCCTTGGCGCCCACCCTGCAGCCGCGCGATTTTGAGGATCACGTGGCCAACTGGTTGTGTCCGCTGCTGGGGGCGCATGACGCGCTGCTTGATCTGCACTCGTTCCAGGGTGGCGGCCAGCCCTTCGTGATGGTGGGCCCGCGCAACAACGCGGGCGAGGTGGAGCCCTTTGACCAGGCCATGCAAGAAGAAGCGCTGGTGCGTTGCCTGGGCGTGGGCCGCGCGGTGGACGGCTGGCTGAGCACCTACGCCGATGGCGTGGCGCGCCGCCGCGCGGCGGCCGGGGCTGACGGCGTGTTGGCGGCGGCCGCGGTTGATGTTGCCGCGCCGCACGATTTGCACCCGGATCTGCACCCAGATCTGCACCCGGATCTGCACCCGCGCTACGGCGTGGGCACGACCGAGTACATGCGCGCCCAGGGCGGCTGGGCGCTCACGCTCGAATGCGGCCAGCATGCCGATCCGCAGGCGCCCGAGGTGGCCTACCGCGCCATCACCAACACGCTGGCCCACCTGCGCCTGAGTGACGACCCGGCGCCGCCGCCGGCGCCCATGATCGAGGCGTTGTCCATCCACACGGTGATTGACAAGCAGCACGGCGATGACCACTTTGCCCACGCTTGGCAAAGCTTTGACAAAGTGCGCGCCGGTGATCTGATCGGCACCCGTGCCAGCGGCCAGGCCGTGCTGGCGCCCGGCGATGGCTGGTTGCTGTTCCCGAACGCCCTGGCGCAGGCCCGGCAAGAGTGGTTTTACCTGGCCCGGGCCAACACCCGTTTGGGGGCCTGAGCCCGGCCAGGTGCTGCGCTACCATCGTCCGCCCAGGGCACTCGACAAGTGCCCGGCTGTGGCGAGATTGCCGACACCAGGATTTGAGATGCTCACAGGCGCCCATCGCCACAAGGCCTCGCCATGACTGACGCCGATGCCGATGCCGATGCCGATGCCGATGCCGATGCCGATGCCGATGCCGATGCCGGGCAGGCGGGCATG
>JAYWDK010000106.1:0-6492 GCA_043779845.1 Betaproteobacteria bacterium
CCGCTCTTCCAGCCGCAATCGGCGCAGTGCAGCACCGGGGCGTAGCCGCGCCGGTTGAGGAAGACCAGGCTTTGCTCGCCGCGCCCCAGCCGCTCGCGCAAGGAATCCAGCACCAGCGGCGCCAGCAGCGGGCTTTGCCCATCGACGCGCGGCAGCACGCCCATGTCAAACAGCCGCACCCGGGGCAGCGCGCCACCGCCCACCCGCTCGGCCAGCGTCACCCGCTGGTAGCGCTGCTGGGGCCCGGGCTGGGCCCGCTGCCAGGTCTCCAGCGACGGCGTGGCCGAGCCCAGGATCACCGGCACCCGCTCCAGGTGGCCCCGGTAGACCGCCAGGTCGCGGGCCGAGTAGCGGGCACCCTCTTGCTGCTTGTAGGACGGGTCATGCTCCTCATCGACCACGATCAGGCCCAGCCGGGGCAGCGGCGCAAACACCGACATCCGGGTGCCCAGCACGATGTCGGCCCGGCCCAGCTGGGCCTGCAGCCAGTGGCGCAGGCGCTGCACGGGGGTGAGGCCGCTGTGCATGGCCACCAGCCGGTGATGGGGGAAGCGATGGGCGAAGCGCGCCTCCAGTTGCGGTGTGAGGTTGATCTCGGGCACCAGCACCAGGGCCTGCCGGCCGGCCGCCAAGACCTGGGCGGTGGCGCGCAGGTAAACCTCGGTCTTGCCGCTGCCGGTGACGCCGTGCAGCAGCATTGGCGGCGGCCGGGGCTGGGCGCTGGTGGCCTCGAAAGCCGCCAGCGCCACTTGCTGCTCGGGCGCCAGCGGTGGCATCGGGGGCGGCAGCGGCGGTACGAGCGTGCCGCCCGGGGCCGGTGCGTCCAGCTTGCGCAGCAGGCGCGCCAGCCGCAGCGCCAGCCCGGGCGCATCGAGCTTGCGCAACTCGGGCGGCAACACCGCCAGCGCCAGCTCACCCACCCCGCGCTGGTAGTAGCTGGCGGCAAAGTCCAGCAAGGCCAGCCAGGCCGGCGCCATTGGCGGCAGGGCGTCGAAGACTTCACCCACCGGCCGCAGGCTGTGCCCGCCGGGCGCCGCGTCACCGGCGCCGCGCCAGACGATGCCCAGCATCTGGCGCCGGCCCAAAGGCACTCGCAACAGCGTGCCGGGCGTGAGTGCGCGCTCGCTGGCGTAGTCCAGTGCACCGGCCAGCCCGCTGTGCTGCGGGGCGTCCACCGCCACCTGCACCACACAGGTGCCGGTGGCTTCAGGCATCAGAAATGCACCTCAGTTGCACGCGTTTTTTCGCCATCACATCAAGAAGCGGCTTTAAGTTGCTGATTGAAAACGACTTTTTGAGCTATCCCCGACTTCTGTGGATAACTTTGTGGGAAACCTGCTTGCGACGCCGCTAAGTGCTTGATCCGCCGGGCTCTGCGCTAGATTGCCCAATCCTGCAGCAGATCCAGAAACATGTTTTACATCAAGCACTTAGCACGGATTTTCAGGATTCTTGATGCTGCACCGCACATTTATTGCCGGCAATTTGTCGCAGGTCGGTTTTTGGGGATAAGTCAAGCCCTGAGCGCTCACTTACCTTGCAAGGCATGCGCTTACAAAGTTCAGGACACGCCGGTGCGTAGCTGCCGCGAATGCTGGTGCACCGTTTCCACCAGCGCCTGCACATGCTCGGGCGGGGTGTGCTGGTTGATGCCGTGGCCCAGGTTGAAGATGTGGCCGCCCCAGCGGCCGTCGGGGCGCTGCGCGGGCCCGAAACTGTCCAGCACCGCGCGCGCCTCGGCGGCCACCGCGTCGGGCGTCGCAAACAGCACCATCGGGTCGAGGTTGCCCTGCAGCGCCACCTGGTCGTCCACCTTGCGGCGGGCCGCGCCCAGGTCGCAGGTCCAGTCCAGGCCCACCACATCCGCGCCGGTGGCGGCGATGGCCTCCAGCCACAGGCCGCCGCCCTTGGTGAAGACGATCACCGGCACGCGCTGGCCGCCGTGCTCGCGTTTCAACTGCGCCAGCACGCGCTGGGTGTAGGCCAGGCTGAAGCTGTGGAAGGCCCGGTGCGCCAGCACGCCGCCCCAGGAGTCAAAAATCATCACCGCCTGGGCGCCGGCCTCGATCTGGGCGTTGAGGTAGGCCGCCACGGCGTCGGCGTTGATGGCCAGGATGCGGTGCATCAGGTCGGGCCGCGCATACAGCAGGGTCTTGACCTGGCGGTAGTCGTCAGAGCCAGCGCCCTCGACCATGTAGCAGGCCAGCGTCCAGGGGCTGCCCGAGAAGCCGATCAGCGGCACCCGGCTGACCGCGCGGCCCTGGCTGTCGGTGCTGACCAGGGCCCGGCGGATTGACGCCACAGCATCGAACACATAGCGCAGCTTGTTGAGATCGGGCACCGCCAGCCGGGCCACCGCCGCCTCGTCGCGCACCGGGTGGGCGAACCGCGGGCCCTCGCCGGCGCCAAAGCTCAGGCCCAGGCCCATCGCGTCGGGCACGGTCAGGATGTCGGAGAACAAGATCGCGGCGTCCAGCGCATAGCGGTCCAGCGGCTGCAACGTCACCTCGGTGGCGTACTGCGGGTTGGTGGCCAGGCCCATGAAGCTGTTGCCCGCCGCCAGCCGCGACGCCCGGTACTCGGGCAGGTAGCGCCCGGCCTGGCGCATCAGCCAGATGGGGGTGTGGGCGGTGGGCTGGCGCAGGCAGGCGCGCAGAAAGCTGTCGTTTTGCAGCGGTGGGCTCATCGGCAGATTATCGCGGCGCACCTGCTTGGCAGCCCTGCCTCATCGGCCGCGTGGTGGCTTGAGCCGGCATCGCCACCCAGCGCCCGGGCGGCTTTGCAAGCAAAGGTGTCCCTTGAAAGCCGGCGTCCACCCCTCAGCTATGCTGGCGCGCCGCAGCACCTGCTGCGCCACCCCCAAGGAGAGCCCCTGATGCCTGGACTTCGTCTTTCTGCCACCGCCCTGATGCTGAGCACCAGCTTGCTGCTGGGCGGCTGCGGCTACAACGACTTCCAGCGCCTGGATGAGGATGTCAAGGGCGGCTGGGCCGAGGTGCTCAACCAGTACCAGCGCCGCAGCGACCTGATTCCCAACATCGTGGCCACCGTCAAAGGCGAGGCCAATTTCGAGCAAGAGACCCTGACCAAGGTGATCCAGGCCCGCGCCAGCGCCACCAGCATCCAGGCCACGCCCGCGCTGATCAACGACCCGGTGGCCTTCCAGAAATTCCAGGAGGCGCAAGGCCAGCTCACCGGGGCGCTCAGCCGGCTGATGGTGGTCAGCGAGCAATACCCTAGCCTCAAGGCCAACCAGGCCTTCCAGGATTTGCGGGTGCAACTCGAAGGCACCGAGAACCGCATCACGGTGGCCCGCAACCGCTACATCAAGACGGTGCAGCAATACAACGTGCTCACGCGCAGCTTCCCGACCAACCTCACCGCCATGGTCTTCAGCTATGCCGTCAAGCCCAGCTTCACGGTGACCGACGAGGCGGCCATCAGCACGCCGCCTGCGGTGAGCTTCGACAAGCCGGCCAGCAAGTAATAACAGGTGACAAGAGCATGCCCAGCGCGCTGCGCTTGACGGGGCTGATGCGTCCCGGCAAATCCTGGTCTGCCTGGCTGTGGCTGGCGCTGTCATGGCCCGCCCTGCTGTTGATGGGGGCTGGCGTTGCGGCCCAGGACCTGCAAGCCGTGCCCACGCTCACCGCGCGCGTGATGGACACCGTGGGTCTGCTGAGCGTGGCCGACCGTGGCGCGCTGGAGCAAAAGCTCGCGGCCTTCGAGGCCCAGGCGGGCCCGCAAATCGTGGTGCTGGTGGTGGCCACCACGCTGCCCGAAGACATCGCCTCGTATGTGCAACGGGTGGGCGACACCTGGAAGGTCGGGCGCCGCAACGTGGGTGACGGGCTGTTGCTGGTGGTGGCGAAAAACGACCGCAAGGTCTGGATCGCGCCGGCCAAGGCGCTTGAAGGCGCGGTGCCTGATTTGGCCGCCCGCCAGATCGTGCAAAACACCATCACGCCGGCCTTCAAGCGCGGTGATTTTGCGGGCGGCATTTCGGCCGGCGTTGACGCGCTGATCGCCCGCCTGCGGGGTGAAAACCTGCCCGCGCCGCAAGGCCCATCGGGTGGCGGCCAAGGCATGGGCAACGGTGGGTTCGATTGGCAATCGATGGCCATGTTCTTTTTTGTCGGCGTGCCCGTGGTGGGCGGCCTGCTCACCGCCGTGCTGGGCCGCAAGGTGGGCGCGGTGGTGACCGCCGGCGGCACCGGCGCATTGGCGTGGTGGCTGAGCACCAGCCTGATCGTCGCCGGACTGGCGGGCGTGGTGGCGATGGTGCTGGTGGGCGTGATGGGCGTGGGCTCGGCGATGGGCCGCAGCCGGGGCGGCTTTGGCGGCGGCCCGCCCATTATTTGGGGCGGCAGCGGCCGTGGTGGTGGCGCTGGCGGAGGTGGCTTCAGCTCGGGTGGCGGCGGTGACTTTGGTGGTGGTGGCGCGGGAGGCAGCTGGTGATGAACCGATTCACGCGTTTACTGAAACACCGTTGGTGGGATGAATCCGACGCCCGCCGCGCCTTGCCAGCTGCTGCGTTGGCCCGCATCGAGGCCAAGGTGGCGGCCAGTGAACGCCAGCACAGCGGCGAGATCCGCGTCTGCGTCGAGGCTGGCCTGCCGCTGTCGTACTTGTGGCGGGGCCTGCACGCACGCGACCGCGCCATCACGCTGTTTGGCAAGCTGCGAGTGTGGGACACCGAGCACAACAACGGCGTGCTGGTCTACCTGCTGCTGGCCGACCACGCGATTGAAATCGTGGCCGACCGCGGGCTCAACCAGCACATCACGCCGGCGTTATGGCAGCAACTGATCGCACCCATGAAACAGGCATTCCAGCGCCATGCGTTCGAGGCCGGGCTGGTACAGGCCATCGCCGCGATTGATGCACTGCTGGTCAAACACTTTGCGCTGACGCCAGGCGCGGTGAACGCGGACGAACTGCCCAATCGGCCTGACATGCGCTGAGTTGCGTTCGCTCAAATCGGCTTCAGGCCCGCCTTGAAGCGCTCTGCTAGCGGCGCATGGCCCAGCGGCGGCAAGTCCAGCACGGCCGGCGCCACCGCTGTGTCAGGCAACTGCGCCAACAAGTGCCGGATCAACGCCAGCCGGCCACGCCGCTGGTCATTGAAGTCCACCAGAGCCCACGGCGTTTTGTCTTTGTGCGTGGCCATCAGCATCGCATCCCTAGCCTCACCGTACTCCGCATACTTTTGGCGCGCCTCCAGATCAATCGGCGACAGCTTCCAGCGCTTGAGTGGGTCATCCAGACGCTCGGCAAAACGCGCCTCTTGTTCGGCCTGGTCCACAGTCAACCAGTACTTGAGCAGCAGCACGCCATCGTCGACCAGCATCTGCTCAAACACCGGGGCCTGTTTCAAAAAAGCTTTGGCTTCGGTTTCGGTGCAATAGCCCATCACCCGCTCGACGCCCGCGCGGTTGTACCAACTGCGGTCGAACAACACCATCTCGCCGGCCGCCGGCAAGTGCTGCACATAGCGTTGAAAGTACCACTGCGTGCTCTCGCGCTCGCTGGGCTTGGGCAAGGCCACGACGTGACACAAGCGCGGGTTCAGGGTGTCGGCAATGGCCGCGATCACGCCGCCCTTGCCTGCGGTATCACGGCCCTCGAACACCACCACCAAGCGGCGGCCGGTGTGCTGCAGCCAGCGCGCCACGTTGTTCAGCGCCAACTCCAGCGGCACCAATTGATCCAGGTAATCGGCCTTGGACAGGCGGCCAACCGACTTGCCGCTCCTGCCGGCCTCGTCGCCCTTGCCGCCCTTGTCGTTTTTGCCCATGACTACTCCGGTCAATGCCCGCTGAAAGCAGGTTTATAGCTGGTGCAGGGCCAAGCCAAATCGCGCGAGTTTTGCCGTCAGCCAAGAAAAAGGCCTGCGGGGCAAAAACCCGGCAGGCCGATTTGGGGGCGGCAGCGCGTGGGCGCCGCTGCACCAGTGCGTTAGCGCTTGCGCAGCTTGGCGATGGCGGCGATCTGCGCGGCCATGGTCGCGAACTCGCCTTGGGCCTTGGCAAAGTCAATGTCGGTGTTGGCGTTTTTCATGGCCTCTTCCGCCAGCTTCTTGGCCTCAAGCGCCTTGGCTTCGTCCAGGTCGTGGCCGCGGATCGCCGTGTCGGCGAGCACCGTAATGCAACCCGGCTGCACTTCAAGAACGCCGCCAGCGACAAAGACAAACTCTTCTTCGCCGTTGTCGGCACGCTTGATGCGCACCGCGCCGGCCTTGATGCGGGTGATCAGCGGCGTGTGGCGCGGCAGAATGCCAAGCTCGCCGTTTTCACCCGGCAGGGCAACAAATGTGGCCTCGCCGGAGAAGATGTTGGCTTCGGCTGAAACAACGTCAACGTGAATGGTGGCCATGTGGACTCGTGTGAAGTGAAGAAGAAGGTTCAGTGATCAAGCAGTCGGGTCGCGGGCTAGGCGCCCCGCACAGCCGCACTCCCGTGCGGCGAGCAGGGCAACGACGCCCCCGGCCCG
>JAYWDK010000107.1:0-16798 GCA_043779845.1 Betaproteobacteria bacterium
CTTCCACCGCTTCTTGCACGGTGAAGGCGGGGATGCCGCGGGGCACCGGCACGCCAAACTGGCGCAGGATGTCTTTACCCTGGTATTCGTGGATTTTCATCGGAAGCTCGCTGCAATGGAGGGGTGGAACGTGTTCGCGACCCTTTGTCCGAGTGCCAGACAGCACTTTGGAAGCCCTGTCCACTAGCACTCGAAACAATGATTGGCGTCGAGCAAACCTTCGAAATTTAGCACGTGGTGACCCGGGAAAACCCGCGAAGTCGATGCAAGGGATCGACTTGAGGTGCCCGGAACCCAAGTTG
The DNA here is from genome assembly GCA_043779845.1 of Betaproteobacteria bacterium. Classification (GTDB taxonomy): domain Bacteria; phylum Pseudomonadota; class Gammaproteobacteria; order Burkholderiales; family Burkholderiaceae_C; genus Pseudaquabacterium. The sequence continues at coordinate 303 of JAYWDK010000107.1, forward strand.
CACCACCTGACCGCACGGCCCGCGCCCCCGGAGTGATCAATGTTGTCGGTGCTGGCTACCCGCAAATCGACACAGACGAACCCACTGCTCAGCTGTCAAATTCGTCATCAAAGTGGGCGCCGGCTGACACTACACGGCGCACCACATCGAGCGAAAACCCGCGTCCGGCCAAAAAGCGCATTTGTTTTGCGCGCGCTACGGCGTCGACTGCTGGCGCGCCATACTTTTTGCACCACACCGCTCGCGCGCGTTGCAACTCGCTTTGAGCAAGCGCTTGTTGCGTTTCGGCAGGCAGGCTCAAGCCGTGCTGTTTCAGCTCTTGTCGAATGCGCAAGTTGCCGTAGCGGGCCTGGCGGGCACGCACACGGCTTTCCATAAAACGTGTTGGCGACAAGTAGCCGCTGTCTACAAGCCAGAGCAGCACTGCATCAACCTGGGTTGCGTCGTCGACCAACCCGGGCGGCTCAACCCACGCCGGTGACGGGCCCGGGCCCGCCACCGGAGTGGGTTCTGCACGGCGGGCGTCGGCGAGCGCCGCGCCGCGCTTAAGCCAACGCAACAGCTTTGTGCGCAGCTCACCTGGGCTGTGCTCGCGCTGCGCAAGACATTGCAGCGCACGCGCTTTGACCGAGACCGGATTTGGGGGCATGGCCGCGTGTACCAGTCAGTGCCATACGACGCCAACAACGCTGTTTTTTGGCGCCGGCCTTGGCCCAGGCGCACAGCGCTGATATCGCACCCAAAACCAACACTTGCGATCTGGCGGCCGACATTCGTCAGCACACATCACTGCGGCAAATCACTCGTCTGCCGGCGGCTTCGCGGGTGCGCTGGCCTTGACAACGCCCGGCGCTTGCAGCGGAACGCCCATGACTTCACGCACTTTGTTCTCGATTTCGAGCGCCAAGTCAGGGTTCTCGCGCAAGAACTCGCGGGAGTTGTCTTTGCCTTGACCGATTTTTTCGCCGTTGTAGGCGTACCAGGCACCGGATTTGTCGACGATTTTGGCGATAACGCCGAGGTCGATGATTTCACCCTCGCGGCTCGTGCCTTCGCCGTAAAGAATGTCGAATTCGGCAGTTTTGAAAGGCGGTGCCACCTTGTTCTTGACGACCTTGACCCGCGTTTCGCTGCCGATGACCTCTTCGCCGCGCTTGATGCTGCCAGTGCGGCGAATATCGAGACGCACGGAGCAATAGAACTTGAGCGCGTTTCCGCCAGTGGTGGTTTCCGGGCTGCCGAACATCACGCCGATCTTCATGCGGATCTGGTTGATGAAGATGACCATGGTGTTGGTCTTGTTGACGGTGCCGGTGAGCTTGCGCAAGGCCTGGCTCATCAACCGGGCCTGCAGGCCGGGCAATGAATCACCCATTTCGCCTTCAAGTTCGGCCTTGGGCGTGAGCGCAGCCACGGAGTCAATGACCACCAGATCCACAGAGCCCGACCGCACAAGCGCGTCGACAATTTCAAGTGCCTGCTCGCCCGTGTCTGGCTGGCTGATCAGCATTTCTTGAAGATTGACGCCAAGCTTTTGGGCATATTGCGCGTCAAGCGCGTGCTCGGCATCGATGAAGGCGCAGGTGCCGCCGAGCTTTTGCATCTGGGCCACGACCTGCAGGGTGAGCGTGGTTTTGCCCGATGATTCCGGGCCATAAATCTCGATCACGCGTCCGCGCGGCAGGCCGCCGACGCCCAAAGCAATATCAAGGCCTAACGAGCCGGTGGACACGACCTCAATGGCGTCGATCACCTCGCCGGCACCCAGCCGCATGATGGAGCCTTTGCCGAATTGTTTTTCGATTTGGGACAGTGCCGCCGCCAGGGCTTTGGCTTTTTCGGTGTTCAAGATTTTCACGGGTGCATCCATTGCGGCTCTCCTGTTGCAAGAGTCCATTATGTTAATGACCTGGATGTTTGTACAGTGTTTTCGGCAAGACCTGTCTCGCCTGTTCGACACTGGCCAGGACGGCAAGTGCGCATGAACTGCCTAGAATGAATTGTTACAGCGGCTTCATTTGAAAGCTCGCGTCAGCAGGAGACAAGCATGCGTATTCTGATCGCTGAAGATGATCAAGTGCTGGCCGATGGCCTGTTGCGCGCCTTGCGCGCCACAGGCTATGCGGTCGACCAGGTGGGCAATGGCAGCGAGGCCGATGCTGCGCTCGCGTCGCATGAATTTGACTTGTTGATCCTGGATCTGGGTCTGCCCAAGATGCATGGCTTCGAGGTGTTGCGCAATTTGCGGGGGCGGGGGTCTGCCGTACCCGTGTTGATCCTGACGGCGGCCGACAGCGTCGAGCAACGTGTCAAGGGCTTGGATCTTGGCGCTGACGACTACATGGCCAAGCCGTTTTCTCTGCAGGAACTGGAGGCCCGGGTGCGTGCGCTCACCCGCCGCGGGCTGGGCACGGCAAGCAACGTGATCAAACACGGGCCGCTGAGCTTTGATGCCACCGGCAGGGTGGCCTACATCAATGACTTGATGATCGAGCTCTCGGCGCGCGAGTTGAGCTTGTTGGAGGTGTTGCTCCAGCGTGCGGGCCGCTTGGTCAGCAAAGATCAACTCGTTGAAAGGCTGTGTGAATGGGGTGAAGAGGTGAGCAACAACGCCATCGAGGTTTATATCCACCGGCTACGCAAAAAAATCGAGCAAGGCCCGATCCGCATCGCCACGGTGCGCGGGCTGGGCTACTGCCTGGAAAAGATCGCTGCCTGACCTGCGACTGGGCGCGGTCCACCGCGCTCTCCCTGGCCGACGCCGCATCCGGGCTCGGCAAGCTGCTTCTTTGATTGCCCCCATGGACGCCCCGGCCCCCCGCGAACAGCGGTCACTTTTTGGCGAGATCCTCGACTGGATGCTCGCCCCCTTGCTGTTGCTGTGGCCCATGAGCGTGGCGCTGACCTGGCTGGTGGCGCAAAGCGTGGCCAGCCGGCCATTTGACCGCGACCTGGCAGAGATGGCCCGCACGGTGGCGCGCCAGGTGGTGGTGGTGCCTGGCAGCCTTGAAAAGCCCAGCGTGATACGGCTGCGCGTGCCCGAGGTGGTGTCCGAGGTGCTGCGCGCCGATGACGCCGACAAAGTGTATTTTCAGTTGTTGGGCGCGCGAGGCGAGTTTTTGGCCGGTGATCGCGATCTGCCCGTGCCCGACGAGCCCGCCACCGCCGCGCAGGCGCTGAAGTACCGCGACGACGAAGTGCATGCCGACGCCGTTCGAGTGGCCTATCTGTGGCTACCGCCGACGGGCGTGCCGGGCGAGGTGGCGCCTTTGGTGCAGGTGGCCGAGACCCTGGACAAACGCTCGCGGCTGGCCACCGAGATCATCAAGGGCGTGATCGTGCCGCAGTTTGTGGTGCTGCCGCTGGCCGTGCTGCTGGTGTGGTTTGCCCTGGCGCGTGGCATCAAGCCGCTCAACGAATTGCAGCAGCGAATTCGTCGCCGCGAAAGCCATGACCTGAGCCCGCTTGCCGAGCGAGATGTGCCCGAAGAAGTGGCCCCGCTAGTGAGCGCCATCAATGATTTGCTGGGCCGGCTGGATCACTCCATGAGCTCGCAAAAGCATTTTTTGGCCGATGCGGCACACCAACTCAAGACGCCGCTGGCGGGCTTGCGCATGCAGGCCGAACTGGCCCAACGTGAGATTGACGCTGGCGAACATGACCCGCAGGCGCTGAAGCGCTCGCTGCAGCACATAGCGCATGCCAGTGAGCGCGCCGCACACATGGTCAACCAGTTGCTGGCGATGGCCCGCGCCGAAGCCAAGGTTTTGGCGCGCCCGCCAGAGCCCGTCGATTTGGCCGCGCTGACCCGAGAGACGGTGCGCGACTTCGTGCCCAAGGCCATGGACAAGCGCATTGACCTGGGCTACGAAGGCCCGGACGAGGTGCCTTCCACCCCGAGCGGCAATGCCCGGCAGGAAGCCGATGGGGACGCGCATGCGGATGCAGGCACGGTCACCGTTGAGGGGGCTGTTGGTGCCAGGCACGTGGTGTGCATGATGGGCCAGCCCTTGCTGGTGCGCGAACTGGTGCGCAACCTGGTGGACAACGCGCTGCAATACACACCCGCCGGCGGCACGGTGACGGCGCGGGTCACCAACGATCCGTTTGGGCAAGTCGTGGTGCTGCAGGTTGAAGACACGGGCCCGGGCATCCCCGAGGCCGAGCGAGCGCTGGTGCTGCAACCGTTTTACCGATCACTGGGCACCAACGTCGACGGCAGTGGCCTCGGTTTGGCAATCGTCAACAAGATTGTGCAGCAGCATGGCGCCGAACTGGACATCACTGACGCCCGACCACGTGCCAGCGCGGCAGCCCAGGGCATGGGCCCGGGCACGCTGTTCACGGTGCGATTTGCGCTGACCCGGGCCGTCAGGCGCCCGCCCCTTGAATCTGCGGGATGAGCCCGCACCAGACTCGCGTTAGATCCGCGTTAGATCCGCTTTGGCCCGCGCGGGCCCGCGAACGCGCTTGGCCGACGTTGTGCGAGATCTATGGAGATCCAGGGCGCGACACCGCTTGAGCCTTCATCGCCGCATCAGCCCCCGGCTGCGCGCAATGGACATCAGCATGCCCAGCACCATGCCAAGCGTGACCATGGCCGTGCCGCCATAGCTGATGAAGGGCAACGGCACACCAACCACCGGCAGGATGCCGCTGACCATGCCCATGTTGACAAAGGCGTAGGTGAACACGCTCAGGCTCAGGGCGCCCGCCAGCAGCCTTGAAAACACGGTGGGCGCTTGGGCGGCAATCCACAGCCCCCGCAGGATCAGCACGCCAAATCCCAGCATCAGACCCGCCACGCCCAGCAAGCCAAACTCTTCACAGAATGCGGCAAAGATGAAGTCAGTGGTGCGCTCGGGGATGAACTCAAGGTGCGTCTGGGTGCCGCTCATGAAACCCTTGCCGGTGATGCCTCCGGAGCCGATGGCGATCATGCCCTGGATGATGTGGAAGCCCTTGCCCAGAGGGTCAGTGGTGGGGTCGAGCAGGGTGCACACGCGCTGTTTTTGATATTCGCGCATGCCGTGCCAGGCCACCTCGGGCTGGCACAGCGCGTCACCGGTGATCACGATGGTGGTGATGGCCACCGCGCCCATCAGCATCACCGGCACGATGAGACGCCACGACAGGCCAGCGAAAAATATGACATACAGCCCGCTGGCCAGCACCAGCAGCGATGTGCCCAGATCAGGCTGCTTGGCCACCAGGCCCACCGGCACCAGCAGCAACAGCGTGGCGATCACAAAATCAAGCAGGCGCAAATGCCCCTCGCGGCGCTGAAACCACCACGCCAGCATCAACGGCATGGCCAGTTTCAAGATCTCGCTGGGCTGGATCACCACGCCCACGTTGAGCCAGCGCGTGGCACCCTTCTTGGTGACGCCAAACAGCGCCGTGGCCACCAGCAAGGTCACGCCCACCGTGTACAAGGGCACGGCCAGCGCCATCAGGCGTTGCGGTGGCACCTGGGCCACGAGGAACATCAAGCCGGCGGCCAGCACCATGTTGCGGCCGTGGTCCACAAAGCGGTTGCCGTGGTCGTAGCCTACCGAATACATGGTGATCAGGCCCACGATGGCCAGCGCCATCACCACCAGCAGTAGCGGCAGGTCAAAGCCCAGCATCACCGGCCGCAGCCGCCGCCACCAGGAAGGTCGGTCAAACACGTTGCTCATGGCTCTGATCCTGGGGTGGGCAAGGCGACAGCGTCCGCCCGGCGTGGTGTGCCCATGGGGCTGCTGCTCCGGCCCTCACGCGTGGCGGCCATATCAAGCTCGCTGGGCCACTGGCCGGACAGCAGGTAGTCAAACACCCGTCGGGCGATGGGTGCGGCGGCCGTCGAGCCAAAGCCCGCGTTTTCAACGATCACGGCCAGCGCGATGGTGGGTGCATCGAGTGGCGCAAAGGCCGTGTAGAGCGAATGGTCGCGCTGGTACTCCGACAGCCGCGAAGCAACGTACTTTTCATTGGCGCGCAAACCCACCGCCTGCGCGGTGCCGGTCTTGCCGCCCGATCGGTAGGGCGCCCCTGCAAACACCGTCTTCGAGGTGCCCTCCTGGGTGACGCCGTACATCGCGTTGTTGATCAAGGCCACATGTTCAGGCTTGATCGGCAGGGGGCCTTGCGTGGCGCCGGCAATCAGCGTGTTTTGCTGGGTCACGACGTTGCGAATTTCGCGCACCAGACGCGGCGCAAATCGCTGCCCGCCAGACACCAAGGTGGCGGTGGCGCTGGCCAGTTGCAGCATCGTGAAGTTGTTGTAGCCCTGCCCGATGCCCAGCGAGATGGTCTCGCCGGCATACCACTTTTGCTGTTCCGGCTTTTTGTAGTAGCGTTTTTTCCAGGCCGTGGACGGCAGCAAACCGGTGACCTCGCCGTCAAGATCAATACCCGTCTTGCGGCCCAGGCCAAAGGGCTCGAGTTGCTCGTGGATCAAGTCCACGCCCATCTCGTTGGCCAGCGAATAGAAATAGGCGTTGCTCGACTCCACGATAGCGCGCCGCATGTTCATGATGCCCCCGCGCTCGTTCTCCGGGCTGCCAAACCGGTGACCACCGAACATGAAGAAACCCGGGTCATTGATCAGCGTGCCGGGCGCGCGCTTGCCGGTGTTCAACGCGGCCATCGCCATGAACGGCTTGTAGGTGGACCCGGGTGGGTAGGTGCCCCGCAAGGCCCGGTTCAAGAGCGGTTTGTCGAGGCTTTCATTCAGCGCGCGCCAGTTTTCAAGGTCAATGCCGTCCACAAACAGGTTGGGGTCGAAGCTGGGCTTGCTGACAAAGGCCAGCACCTCGCCCGAGCGGGGATCAATGGCCACCAAGGCGCCACGCCGGTCGCCAAACATTTCTTCAACCAGCGCCTGCAACTTGATGTCAATCGACAGCACCAGCGTGTTGCCAGGTGTGGCCGGGTGGCTTTTCAAGCGCCGCACGGCCCGGCCGCCGGCCGAGGTTTCAACCTCTTCAAAACCGGTGGTGCCATGCAGCTCTTGCTCGAAATGCTGCTCCAGGCCCAGCTTGCCAATGACGTCGGTGCCACGGTAGTTGGCCAGCACCTCGTCGTCCCAATCGTCCATCGCCTTTTTCTCGGCGGTATTGATGCGGCCGATGTACCCGATCAAGTGGCTGCCCACTTCACCCGCCGGGTAACTGCGGAACAAGCGCGCCCGCACGTCCACGCCCGGAAACCGGTAGCGCTGCGCCATGAACTTGGCCACCTCGTCGTCACTCAGCTTGGTGCGGATCGGCAGGGACTCAAAGCTCTTGCTTTCGTCTTGCAGACGTTTGAATCGGCGGCGGTCACGGCCTTGAATTTCCAGCACCTCGGTCAGGCTGTCGATCACCGAGTCCAACTCACCCTTGACCTTGGACGGGGTGATTTCAAGCGTGTAGGCTGAATAGTTGGTGGCCAGCACCACGCCGTTGCGGTCAACGATCAGGCCCCGGTTGGGCACCACGGGCACCACCGCAATGCGGTTGGCCTCGGCCTGCTGCGCCAGCTCTTCGTGGCGGTAGATCTGCAAGTTCACGAGCCGTGAGCCCAGCAGGCCAAAGCACAGCAGCACAAACAACGCGGCGGCGATCAACCGGGCTCGAAACCGGTTGAGCTCGCGCTCAAGGTTTTTCAGCTCGGTCATGCCACCAATCTTGAATCAGAGCGGCCGATTTTCATCGGGATCCGGCGCTCGGCGTTGCGGCGCCAGCAACAGCCACACCACCACCGGCCACAACGCGGCCTCGACCAGCGGCGCCGCCAGCAGCAACCACCCGGGGAACATGCCGCCTACCAGCAGCCGGGCGACGAGCGACACGGCATGGGCCGCAGCAAAGACCGGCAACACGTGTAGCGCCTGCTCGGCCAGCGAAAACCACAGCACGCGCCGATGCACGGTGATGGCCAGGTAGCTCAACAAGGTGTAGGCCAGCGCATGCTGCCCCAGCACCGCGCCCTGCTGCACATCAATCACCAAGCCAAAAGTGAATGCCAGACCCACGCCCACACGGCGCGGTTGGTGCACGTTCCAGAACACCAAAACCAAGGCCAGCAAGTCAGGCGCCCCGGGGTGGCGGCCACCGGGCAACATCTCCAACAACAGCGCCGCCAACAGCGTGAGCGCGATGAAGAGGGGATTGACCGGCAACAGCAGTTGGTCGGACCCACGCGGCATGATCATGGCGCGTGTCCCAAAGTCGGCGGCATGATCATGGCGCGTGTCCCAAAGTCGGCGGCATGATCATCGGGACAGCTCCTCGCCCCGCGCGGGCTTGCCAGGCCGGCCCACCGCGCTGGCCCGTCCGGCGGCTTTTTCAGCGGCTTTTTCGGCCCCGGTGGGCTCGGGTCGTGCGGGCATCTGTTGGCCCATGGGCTCAAGCACCAGCAGGTAGCGTACGTTGTCCATCAACGCCGCAGGCGTCAGCACGATGCGTGCAAAGCCTGCATCAGACCGGCGATCCACGCGCGCCACCTTGGCCACGGGCAGGCCTGGCGGGTAAACGCCGTCAACGCCGCTGGTGGTCAGCGCGTCGCCCACCTGCACGTCGGCATTGCCGGCCATGAAGCGCAGTTCCATCGCCGCGCCGCCCTCGGCACCACCAAAGGCAGCGCCGCGCTGCTGGCTGCGGCTGTTGAGCACGGGTATGGCGGCATCGCGGTCAGTGAGCAAGGTGACCACCGCGCTCAAGGGGTACACCTCGGTCACCTGCCCCAGCACGCCGGCCTCGTTGATCGCAGGCGCGCCCGCCAACACCCCGTGTTTTGCACCACGATTGATGAATATCTTGCGGGAATAGGGGTCACCGGCCACGTAAAGCAATTCAGCCGAAATTGAGCGCACCTGCAAGGCCGGCTGCATGCCCAGCAGCTCCCGCAAACGCGCGTTCTCGGTGCCGAGTTGGTCTGCGCGCGCGGCCCGCTCCGACAGACGCGCCAACTGGATGCGGGCCGCGTTTTCAGCCGCTTGGGCATCTTTGATGCCCTGCAGATAACCACGCCCGCCCAAGATCAGATCCAGCGGCACCTGCAGCGCCTGCTGCACCGGTAGCAGGCCGGTGGCCAGCGCCGCGCGCAGCGGTTGCGTCACGCGCCAACGGCTGTCGGCGGCCATCAAAAACACAGCCAAAGCCGAAAACAACGCCAGCTTGGTCAACGCCGAGGGGCCCTGACGAAAGAAGGGCGGCGGTGTGCGGTCAATAGAGCCAAGCGACATGTTGGATCAGCGCGGGGATGCCTTGAAACACAAGAGCCGGCCCCGTTGACAACGTGCCGGCTCCGGACGTGAGCGGTGCGGCTTACTCAGAGGTAAAAATCGACCCGAGACGTTCCATGCGCTCCAGCGCCATGCCGCAGCCGCGTACCACGCAAGTTAGCGGGTCTTCGGCCACCAACACGGGTAGGCCGGTTTCTTCGGCCAACAGGCGGTCCAGGTCACGCAGCAAGGCACCGCCACCGGTGAGCATCATGCCGCGCTCGGCGATGTCGGCGCCCAGCTCGGGCGGCGTTTGCTCCAGCGCGTTTTTCACCGCGGACACGATCTGGTTGAGCGGATCGGTCAGCGCCTCAAGAATCTCGTTGGACGAGATCGTGAAGCTGCGCGGCACGCCCTCGCTCAGGTTGCGGCCCTTGACCTCGATCTCCTGGACCTCGCTGCCGGGGAAGGCCGAGCCGATGCTTTTCTTGATCAGCTCGGCGGTGGGCTCGCCAATCAACATGCCGTAGTTGCGGCGGATGTAGTTGATGATGGCTTCGTCGAACTTGTCGCCACCGACCCGCACCGAACCCTTGTAGACCATGCCGCCCAGCGAGATGACGCCCACCTCGGTGGTGCCGCCCCCGATGTCGACCACCATCGAGCCCGAGGCCTCGCTCACCGGCAAGCCCGCGCCAATGGCTGCGGCCATGGGTTCTTCGATCAGGAACACGTCGCTGGCGCCCGCGCCCAGCGCCGATTCGCGGATGGCGCGGCGCTCAACCTGCGTAGACCCGCAGGGCACGCAGATGATGATGCGCGGACTGGGGCGGAACAGCCCCCGCGGATGCACCATCTTGATGAACTGCTTGAGCATTTGCTCGGTGACCGTGAAGTCGGCGATCACGCCGTCTTTCATGGGTCGAATGGCTTCGATGTTGCCGGGCACTTTGCCCAACATGGCCTTGGCTTCCTTGCCAACGGCCTGGATGGTTTTTTTGCCTTGAGGGCCACCTTCATGGCGGATGGAAACCACCGAGGGCTCGTCGAGCACGATGCCCTTGCCACGCACGTAAATCAGCGTGTTGGCGGTGCCCAGGTCAATGGCCAGGTCGGTGGAAAAGTAGCGGCGAAAGGATCCGTACATGGGTCGGTCAAACGGTCAGGACAACAAGCGCGCGTCAGCCAGGCGACAAAAAACAAGAGGCTGACAGACGAATAGGTGTCGGTTGTCTGGAAGTTGTCCGGAGCGGGCTTGGCTTGCGCAGCAGCACTGGCGCGCCGGACGGCAGGGGTTGCAATAGGTGTTCTGGACGGTGTTGTGGACGTCAGTGGCGGCTGCTTTGGCAGTGCCCAATGCCGGGCGCAAAGGCCAATGGATAACCATAGATAATACCCTATCACCCCGGTGTTTCCAGGTTTCGAAACCCGCTGCAGGACACCTATCCCTATGGCTTTGACCCCCCAAGACACCAGCCGCATCGCGCACCTGGCCCGGCTTGAGCTTTCGCCCGCCGAGGCGCCCGCCATGCTGGCGCAGCTCAACGCGTTTTTTTCCATCGTTGAACAAATGAGCGCGGTCAATACCACCGGCGTTGAGCCGCTTTACACGCCGCTGTCTGCCGTGCAGGCCGTGACCTTGCGCCTGCGCGACGACGTGGTGACCGAGCGCGATGAGCGCGCCGCCAACCAGCGCAGCGCGCCCGTGGTTGAAGACGGACTGTTTCTCGTGCCCAAGGTGATCGAATGAGTTTGCATACGATGGGCGTGGCCGAGTTGGCCCGCTTGATGGCCGCCAAAACAGTGTCCAGCGAAGAGATCACCGCGCATCTGCTGGCCCGCATCGATTCACATCAGTCGCTGGGCGCGTTCTTGCAGGTGGATGAAGCGGGCGCCATCGCCGACGCTCGCGCGGCTGATGCCCGACGTGCTGCGGGCGACGCCGCGCCGCTGCTGGGCGTGCCCATCGCCCACAAAGACATTTTTGTTACCAAAGACCATGTCACCACGGCCGGCTCAAAGATGTTGGCCGGCTACCGCAGCCCGTTTGACGCCACCGTGGTGGCGCGCCTGGGCTTGGGTGTGGGCGGCGCGGGCGCCATCAGCCTGGGCAAGCTCAATTGCGACGAGTTTGCGATGGGCTCGGCCAATGAAAACTCGGCCTACGGCGCGGTGCAAAACCCCTGGGACAGCACCCGCGTGCCGGGTGGCTCGTCGGGCGGCTCGGCTGCGGCCGTGGCGGCGCGCTTGTTGCCTGCAGCCACCGGCACCGACACGGGTGGTTCCATCCGCCAGCCCGCCAGTTTCACGGGCATCACCGGCATCAAGCCAACCTACGGCGTTTGCAGCCGCTACGGCATGATCGCCTTCGCTTCCAGCCTCGATCAAGCCGGCCCGCTGGCCCGGTCCGCCGAAGATTGCGCTTTGTTGTTGTCGGCCATGAGCGGGTTTGACGAGCGCGACAGCACCAGCGCGCAGCGGCCGCCGCAAGACTTTCAGGCGCAAATGCTTCAAGCGCGCCCTGGCGCCACGGCGGCCAAACCGCTGCTGGGCCTGCGCATTGGTTTGCCCAAAGAGTTTTTCCCGGCCGGTTTATCGGCTGACGTGGATCAGGCCGTGCGCGCGGCGCTGGCCGAACTTGAAAAACTCGGCGCCACGCTGGTCACGCTCAGCTTGCCGCGCACCGAGCTGTCGATTCCGGTGTACTACATCATTGCGCCGGCCGAGGCCAGCTCCAATCTGAGCCGCTTCGACGGCGTGCGCTTTGGCCACCGTGCAGCCCAGTACACCGACCTGCTCGACATGTACAAAAAATCTCGCGCCGAAGGCTTTGGGGCCGAAGTCAAGCGCCGCATCATGATCGGCACCTACGTGCTGAGCCACGGCTACTACGACGCCTACTACCTGCAGGCGCAAAAGCTGCGCCGCATGATTGCCGACGACTTCCAAGCCTGCTTCACGCAGTGCGACCTGATCGCCGGCCCGGTGGCGCCCAGCGTGGCCTGGAAGATCGGCGCGCAGGGCAACGACCCGCTGCAGGCCTACCTGGCCGACATCTTCACGCTGCCCGCCAGCCTGGCCGGCTTGCCCGGCATGAGCGTGCCCGCTGGCAGCGGCGGGTTCGGCGAAAGCGCGGGCATGCCGGTAGGCCTGCAGTTGATTGGCAATTACTTCGACGAAGGCCGCTTGCTGCATGCCGCGCATGCCTTGCAACAGGCCACCGACTGGCACCAACGAGCGCCGGAGGGCTGCTGACATGACCGGCCCCTTGATCCGCGGTTACGAGGTCGTCATCGGCCTGGAAACCCACACCCAGCTGTCAACCGCCAGCAAGATCTTCTCGGGTGCCAGCACCGCCTTCGGCGCGGCGCCCAACACCCAGGCCTGCGCGGTTGACCTGGCGCTGCCCGGCACGCTGCCGGTGATGAACCGCGCGGCGGTCGACCGGGCGATTCGCCTCGGCCTGGCGGTGGGCGCCAAGATCGCGCCGCTGTCGATCTTCGCGCGCAAAAACTACTTCTACCCTGACCTGCCCAAGGGCTACCAGATCAGCCAGTACGAGACGCCGGTGGTGCAGGGCGGCAGCATCAGCTTCTTGCTGGACGGCGAGCGCCGCAGCGTCAACCTGACCCGCGCTCACCTCGAAGAAGACGCGGGAAAAAGCCTGCACGAGGACTACCACGGCCTGACCGGCATCGACCTGAACCGCGCCGGCACGCCGCTGTTGGAAATCGTCACCGAGCCCGACATGCGCTCGGGCGCCGAGGCGGTGGAGTACGCGAAGGCGCTGCACGCGCTGGTGATGTGGCTGGACATCTGCGACGGCAACATGCAGGAAGGCAGCTTCCGCTGCGACGCCAACGTGTCGGTGCGCAGGCCCGGCGCGCCCTTCGGCACCCGGCGCGAGATCAAGAACCTGAACTCGTTCCGCAACATGGCCCAGGCCATCGACTTCGAAATCCACTGGCAGATCGACCAGCTCGAGGACGGCTTGGTGATCCAGCAGGCCACGGTGCTGTTCAACCCCGACACCGGCGAGACGCGGGCCATGCGCAGCAAGGAAGACGCGCATGACTACCGCTACTTCCCCGATCCCGATCTGCCGCCGCTGGTGATCGCGCCCGAGTGGATCGAGCAGGTGCGCGCCAGCCTGCCCGAGCTGCCGACGGCGATGGCCCAGCGCTTCCAGACCAGCGATGGACTGACCGCTTACGACGCCGCGATGGTCACCCAGAGCCTGGCCATGGCCCGCTACTACGAGGCCGCGCGCGCGGCCTGTGGCCAGCCCAAGGCGGTGGCCAACTGGCTGATGGGCGAACTGAGCAAGCGGCTGAACGCCGAGGGCAAGACGATCACCGACAGCCCGGTGAATGCCGCCACGCTGGCCGCGCTGATCGGGCGCATCAGCGACGGCACGATCAGCCACAACGCCGCCAAGCAGGTCTTCGATGCCTTGTGGGGCGGCGAGGCCGGCAACGTCGACAGCTTGATCGAGGCCATGGGCCTCAAGCAGATGAACGACGCCGCGGCGTTGGAGAAGATCGTCGACGCGGTGGTGGCGGCCAATGCGAAGTCGGTCGACGAGTACCGCACCGGCAAGGACAAGGCTTTCAACGCGCTGGTCGGCCAGGTGATGAAGGCCAGCAAGGGCAAGGCCAACCCGGCGCAGGCCCACGAGTTGCTGAAGAAACGCCTGGGCTGAACGACCCCCGCGCCACCCGCGCCGCCGTCGATCCGGCCGCGCTGCGGTGGGTGAGGTTTGGCCCCAACCAGCCGCCTTGATCAGCTGCGTGCGGTGCGGCCCTCAGGGCCTTGTGGAGACGCCGACCACCGGCGGCAACGAGCCCGGGCGGGCGCCGGCCCACAGCTGACGCAGGCGACCCAGCTCCAGATCGTAGAGCTTGTTGATGCGCACCAGCTCGGCCTCCTGGGTGGCCGCCGCCTGGCGTTGCGCATCGACCCCTGCGTCGTTGGCATCCAGCTGCTGCTTCAGGCGCCCGGGCATGGCGCGGCCCGTGTAGAACTCGGCCTCGTCGAGCAACGGCTTGCGCTCGGCGGCGAGTTCGCGCACCCGCAGCTCGGTGGCCTTGATCGCCAGGCGCACGGTGTCGAGCGCAGCCTCACGCGACCTGCGGTGCGCCGCCTCGTTGGCAAAGCGCGCCACCAGGTTGCGGTCGCGCCGCACCGCGTCGGCCTGAGCGGCGCGTGCCACGTCGGCCCGGCGCTCGGCCGCTTCGCGCTCGGCGCGCTCGTCGGCGGTCAGCGTGGGCGGCACCACCCGCTGCACCGAGCCGTCGCGGTTCAGCACCCGCTGCTCGCGGCTGCTGCAATCGGCAATCGGGCGGTCGGACGTCAGGCGCCGGCCCAGGGGGTCGATGCAGGTGTAGATGGCCGCGGTGGCCGAGCTGGCGCCGGCGGTCTGCGCCCCGCCCGGCAGCGCCCAGCACAGCAGCCACATCGCTGCAGCCCAGCACCCGCTGGCTCGGACCCGGCTCCACTCATACGCCATAGCGGTCCCGGTAGGCGGCCACGCGCGGCAGGTGCTGCGCCAGCTCGGCCGCGCCGGTGGACTGCAAGTACAGCAGCAGGTCTTGCAGCGTCGCCACCGACGCCACTTGCAGCTTCAGTTGCTCGCGCACCACCTGCACCGCCGACTGCGCGCTGTCGACGCCGCCTTCGTTGCCTTTTTCTTGCCGGTCGAGCGCGATGGCCACGCCGCAGGGCGTGGCGCCGGCGGCCCTGATCATGGCGACCGACTCGCGCACCGAGGTGCCGGCGGAGATCACGTCGTCGATGATCAGCACGCGCCCGCGCAGCGGCGCGCCCACCAAGCTGCCACCTTCGCCGTGGTCCTTGGCTTCCTTGCGGTTGTAGGCAAAGGGCACATTGCGGCCCAGCCGCGCCAGCTCGATGGCCACCGCCGAGGCCAGCGTGATGCCCTTGTAGGCCGGGCCGAACAGCATGTCGAAGCGCAGGCCCGAATCGACCAGGCGCCGTGCATAGAATCCGGCCAGCCGACCGAGCTTGGCGCCGTCGTCAAAGCCGCCGGCGTTGAAGAAGTACGGCGACAAACGCCCGGCCTTGGTCTTGAATTCACCGAAGCGCAGCACACCCGCCTCGACGGCAAATTGCACGAAGTCTTGCGCCAGGGGGTCGGGCGCTGCGGGCTTGGAATTGCCGGTCATGTTCATGGAGATCTCTTGTCCTTTCGACTCATCACCCTCAACCTGAACGGCATTCGCTCGGCCGCGAGCAAGGGCTTCGTGGAATGGGCCACCCAGGCGGGCGCGGATTGTATGGGCGTGCAAGAAGTCAAGGCCCAACATGGCGACGTGGCCGGCCGCTTCGACACCGTGGCCGGCATGCCCGGCCATTTTCACTTCGCCCAGAAGAAGGGTTACTCCGGCGTAGCACTCTACAGCCGCAAGTCGCCCAGCGACGTGGTCGTCGGCCTGGGCCATGACGATTTCGACGCCGAGGGCCGCTATGTCGAGACGCGCTACGACACGGCCGCGCGCAAGTTCAGTGTCATCAGCTGCTACTTTCCCAGCGGCTCGTCGGGCGAGGAGCGGCAGGCCGCCAAATTCCGCTTTCTCGACGTCATCTACCCGCGCCTGCTGGCGCTGAAGGCCGAGCGCGAGTTCATCCTGGTGGGCGACGTCAACATCGCGCACCAGCAAATCGACTTGAAGAACTGGCGCGGCAACCAGAAGAACTCGGGCTTCCTGCCCGAAGAGCGCAACTGGATGACCCGGCTGCTGACCGAGGCCGGCCTGGTCGACGTGTTTCGCACGCTGAACCCGCACCCCGAGCAATACACCTGGTGGAGCAACCGCGGCCAGGCCTGGGCCAAAAACGTCGGCTGGCGGCTGGACTACCACCTGGCCACGCCGGGCATCGCCGCCCTGGCCAGGCGCGAATCGATCTACCTGGAGCAGCGCTTTTCAGACCATGCGCCGCTGACGATCGACTACGACTTCACGCTTTGATGCGGTGTGGCCAAGCGCGGCCTTGGCTCATCGTTGCGCATCGCTGCTCAGCACCGCTCATCGCCAGTCGTCACCCGGCATGATTCGCTTCATGAACTCATCGAACATCGGCACGGTGAATGCGGTGTCGCCATGGTTCGGGCTCCAGACCCTGCCCTTGACGATCAACGAGCTGCGCGTCGGCGCCAGCGATGAGACAGCCGCCCTGTAGCAAGCGGCAATGTCGCCAGATCGGTGCGGGCCGGCGCCAAGTTCGGCCATCGCTCGAAGGTATTTTTTCTCCTTCGGCGTCAAGCGATCAAAACGCACGCGGAAGA
>JAYWDK010000108.1:0-6470 GCA_043779845.1 Betaproteobacteria bacterium
GACACGGCCGACGCCAAGCTGGCCGTGATGGAAGAGTGCGGCTTCACCATCACCCGCAACCCCAGTGAGATGGCGCGTTTGTTGAAGGCGTTGCTGTAACAAAATGCACCGCCGGCCCATCGCGGCCGGTTGGTGCTGAAAGGCGGCCGCTGCGTAGAAGTACGAACGGCGCAGCGGCCGCCGCTTCCTAAACTCTCAGCATACGGGCCGGGCGCAGTTTGCCGCCGGGCCGACATTCCCCGCTTTTGGAGCGTTCCATGGAATTCACATCCGCTGCATTCTGGGCTGCGCTCGGTTCGATCATCCTCGCCAACGTCCTGCTATCGGGTGACAACGCTGTGGTGATTGCCCTGGCCGCGCGTTCCTTGCCAAAGCATCAGCAGAAAAAGGCCATCTTCTTTGGCAGTGCGGCGGCCATCGTTTTGCGGATAGTGCTGACCTTGATTGCCGTCGAAATGCTCAAGTGGCCATTTCTAAAAATCATCGGCGGCGTGTTGTTGGTTTACATCGGTGTCAGCCTGCTCTTGGAGGATGACGAGGACCATGGCGATATTGGCAAAAAAACCGCTGGTTTGATGACGGCTATTCGCACCATCCTCATCGCCGATTTGGTGATGAGCCTGGACAATGTGCTTGCCGTCGCCGCCGCCGCCAAGGGCAATACCGTGCTTTTGGTGGCTGGTTTGGCCATCAGTATCCCGTTGATCATTTTTGGCAGCACGCTGCTGCTCAAGGTGATGGAGCGCTTTCCGGTCATCATTACCCTGGGCGCCGGTTTGCTTGGCTTCTTGGCGGGTGAAATGATCATGACAGACCCTGCAGTCATTCAACGCTTTGGTGAGCAACCGCACGCGCTTGTCAATTCCGCCAGTGCTGTTGGAGCCGTCTTGGTGGTGACGCTTGGGCTGTTCTTGAAACGGCGACATGCCGCCGAATCCGCTGCGTGAACGGCCGCCCATCGTCAGTGCTGCTCTACCCCAAAGTGGCGCTGGCGTGGCTTGCCACTGTGGCTATTGAGCGCAACATCATTGGGGGCCTACTTCGCGGCCTGTGGGTGACTGATTTCGTTGGGCAACCCTGATGCAGCCCTTTGACGGCGCGCGTGTTGCGCGCTCGAAGGCCGTGATAAGGTGGTCTACGGCCTGCGGAAGTCGGGTTGCCAGAGGTTCAAGTGAGTTGGTTCCTGCCGAAGCGGCGAGATTCCGTGGCCATCACGCCTGCGTCGGGGGTTGAGGTTCTGCCAACATTGCTGGCTAACCGCTACCGGCTAGAGGCATTCATCGGCAAAGGTGCAGCAACCCAGGTGCGTGAGGCATTTGACATGCGCACAGGGACAACAGTGGCGGTCAAACTGTTGGAACTGGCGCCTGGCATGTCTTTGTCGCAACGACGTGACTGGATCACTCGTTTGCAGCGCGAAGCTGACTTGGCACGCCGGTTGGCACATCCGGATATCGTAGCGGTACACGAGGCTGGCCTCGCGGGGAACTTGGCGTGGTTGGCTATGGAGCGTGTCAACGGCGTCGATCTCGGCCGTTATACCCAGCCGCAGCGCTTGTTGCCAGAAGCGCTGGTGTTGCGCGTCGGTGCTCGCGTGGGTGCGGCATTGGCCCACGCACATGCCAATGGCATCGTGCACCGAGATCTCAAGCCCGCCAACGTACTGATCAATCTGGAAACAGGGCAAGTCAAGCTGGCTGACTTTGGGGTCGCTCATCTTGACGACGTCAGCCTAACCGCCACGGGCATGACCTTGGGCACGCCGGCCTACATGGCGCCCGAGCAACTCGCCGGTGCATTGGCCACCGCAGCTGGCGACGCGTACGCCCTGGGCGTGATGATGTTCGAGTTGCTGAGCGGGCGCAGGCCGCACAAGGCGGCCACCTTGGGTGAACTGCTGCGCGCGACGGTTAGTGAAGCACCCGCCTCGCTGGCGCGGCTACGGCCGGATCTGCCAGCGCCCGTGGTCGCGGCTGTTGAGCAACTGCTTGCGCGCGACCCCGCAGGCAGACCTGCCGACATGGAGGATTGGGCGGCTCGAATGGCCGCATTGGCGGCAGTGATGAGCCGTGTGTTGGCGCCGTCAGTGTTGCCGCGCCTATAGTGGTGGTAACAATCTATGCGGGCCCGGTTCCAGGGCACAATCAGCCATCGTTTTTTGCCAAATGCCACTGTTGCAGCGCCTAGCATGAGTTTCGAGTTCTTCCACGCCGTTGACACCGGCCGCGCGCGCAGCAACAACGAGGATTCAATCGCCATCGACGAAGACAGCGCGCTGGCTGTGCTGGCTGACGGCATGGGCGGCTATAACGCTGGCGAGGTGGCCAGCGGCATGGTCACCGACTTCATCAAGACCGAGTTGGGGCGCTGGCTGGCCGACGCTGCCAGCCTGGCAACCGACCTTGAGGTCCGGCGTGCCATGGATATTTGCGTTGACAACGCCAATCGCGCGATTTTCAACGCTGCAAACGCCAACCCTCAATATGCGGGTATGGGCACAACGCTTGTGGTGGCGGTATTTCGAGAAGGTCAATTGCGTTTGGGCCATGTCGGTGACTCGCGCGCCTACCGTTGGCGCGACGGCCAACTGACCCAGGTCACCCGCGACCATTCTTTGCTGCAAGAACAGATCGACGCTGGCCTCATTACGTCCGAGCAAGCGGCATTTTCGGCGAACAAGAACTTGGTCACTCGTGCGGTGGGCGTTGAGGACACCGTGCTGCTGGAGACGCATCTACACGAGACCCAGCCGGGCGACATTTACCTGATGTGCTCCGACGGCTTGTCGGACATGCTTGATGACGCCATCATGGCCAGGCTGTTGCAGATGAGCGATTCGTTGCCCGCTGTCGGTCAGGCCTTGATTGACGCTGCCAACGAAGCCGGTGGAAAGGATAATATCGCCGTGATACTCGTGCGCGTGTCTGGCGGTCAGCCAGGGGCTGGACGGCCTTGGTGGCGATTTGGACGCTGAAACCAGGGCAAGACCGCCCAAGAACACAAGTACACGCGACCAGATGCCCTGATCTCAGGGCAGATAGACTGATAAAAGGGCAAGCATGGGCAAGCTGGTGGTGTCTCTCGACGGCGTGGTGATCAAAGACGTGCAGATCACCAAGGACAAAACCACGCTCGGTCGGCGTCCGTACAACGACATCGTGATCGATAACCTTGCCGTCAGCGGTGAGCACGCCGTGTTGCAGATGGTGGGGCAAGACGTCTTCATCGAAGACCTCAACAGCACCAACGGCACTTACATCAACGGCAAAGCCATCAAGAAGCAATTGCTGGCCAACAACGACACGGTTGAGATAGGCAAGTACAAGATCAAGTACTTGGTTGAGGAATCAACCGACTACGAACGGACCCTGATTCTGCGGCCTGGCGCGGCGGGCGCCCACACGCCCTACAACCATACGGCGCCCATGCCCAATTCGTCCTCTATGGCGGGCACGTCCGCCGCAGCGGGTCAGGCGGCCTCCATCAAGGTACTCAGCGGCGCTGCAGCGGGGCGCTCGGTCACGCTCACCAAGGTGGTCACCACTGTGGGCAAACCCGGTGTGCAGGTTGCGGCCATCACCCGGCGGCCCACCGGCTATGTGCTGGCCCATGTTGAAGGCGTACAGCGGCCCAGCATCAACGGTGTGCTGTTGCTCCATGAAACCGCCCCACTCAGCAATGGTGATTTGATTGAACTGGCGGGCACCCAGATGCAGTTCATCTACCACTGATTCGCCGCAGTCCCACCTGGGTGATGGCCAAGTTGTTTTGTGATTGCGCCGTTGACAGGCAGGATTGCCCCGGCGGTCGGCAATACACCTTGTTCCACGTTCAGCCGGCTGTCGAGTTGCTTGTGATTTACTTCACGCTGCGGTCAGGCCAGCACTAAGTCGGCTTGGGCAGCGTGCGGAAATTACGAGACTGCGTCTTGCCCTCCACCGTGGCGCCCTGCACCATGCGGTTTCTCCACAGCGCCTGCGCCAAATCTGGCCGCACGGGGCTGTGACTCGCAACGCTCAGGCCGGCCCCGACGGCAACCCACTTCGCCATGCAAATCCGTGTCCTCGGCTGTTCAGGCTCCATCGCCGCTGGGTGCCGCACCACAGCCTTTTTGCTTGACGACGACGTGCTCATCGACGCCGGCACGGGCGTGGGTGATCTGACTCTGGACGAACTGGCGCGGGTCGATCACATCGTGCTCAGCCACTCGCACCTCGACCACGTGCTGGGCGTGCCGCTGCTGGCTGACAGCGTGATGCGACGGCGTGTGGGTCGTCCGCCGATCCGCATTCATGCCCTGCCCGCCACGCTTGATGCCTTGCGTCAGCACCTGTTCAACGGCGTGATTTGGCCCGACTTCACCCGTTTGCCATCCACTGACGCGCCCGTCTTGGCGCTCGAGCCGTTTGAGCTGGGCCAAGTGCTGCAATTTGGTGAGCGCCAAATTGAAGTATTGCCCGCGCTTCACACCGTGCCCGCCGTTGGCTTTGCGGTACTTGGCGCCCAGGGTGCCTGGGTGTTCACGGGGGACACAGCGCCCAACGAGGCTTTGTGGCTGCGCCTGCAATCGCTGACGGTGAGCAGTTTGGTGATTGAAACCGCTTTTCGCAATGACGAGTGCCAGTTGGCTGGCGTCAGCCGGCACCTGCATCCGGCCGCATTGGGCCGGGAGTTGCAGCAGCTCGCGCTGGCCGCCGATGTTTACATCACCCACATCAAACCCGGTGAGCTGAATGCTGTCATGGGTGAGATCACCGCATTGGATTGCCGCCACCGGGTGCAGGCGCTGGTGGCGGGTTTGGTGATGCAGGTGGCGTGATTTGTCAGGGCTGACAAAAATCGTCACATCCGGCCGTCAAGCAGTGACGCGAATCGACAGGTTGATGTCTGCAAAGTGTGACGAATGTCCACCTGTAGGCTTGGGATGGGGGCAAACAGGGCTGGCACGAGAACTGCACTGTTTAACCGTCCTTTTCGCCGACCCCAACTCTCCAGGAGCAACATCATGAAGCGCATCCAAAAAGGTTTTACCCTTATCGAACTGATGATCGTCGTGGCGATTATTGGTATCTTGGCGGCTGTGGCTTTGCCGGCGTACCAGGACTACACGATCCGTGCGCGGGTGAGTGAGGGTATTGTTTTGGCCAGCGGTGGAAAGATTGCTGTGGCTGAAAATGCAGCGAGCGCGCAGGGATTTGCAACCGGTTGGTCCGCACCTCAGCCCACAGCAAACGTCCAAAGCGTTGCGATTGACGCGACTACAGGAACCATTACGGCCACCTTCACCACGCCAGCGGGTGGCTCTGCGGGCCGTAACACGATCACTTTTGTGCCATCCACATCCATCGCTTTCTCTGCCGCAATTCCTGGTATTCCTGCCGGTTGTATTCCCGCAACTCCCGGCGTCCCTGGCACCTGTACCAGCCAGCCTGTCGCACAAATTGATGCTGTGGCAAGTACGCCTTTGGTCGTAGGCACCCCTCCCGTGGGCCAAGTTGCCTGGCTTTGCAACGGCGGCACATTGCCGCAAAAGTACCGTCCCGCTTCTTGCAAGTAATCGCGTTCATGCAATCCTTCTTATTTGAAGCGGCTGCATGAGAAAGTAGATTTGCAACGCATGGCAATCAGCCATTAAAAACGCCCCTCTCAGGGGCGTTTTTTCGTTGCGCCGTTATCGCGCGCGCTCCTCCCGTCATTGCGAGCGCAGCGCGGCAATGACGGGAGGATTAAATGGGGTCAGATTCCAATTAATTTCCAAAACCAAAACGTCAGGATGCTTGCGGCATGGCGGGCAACGCCGCAAGCATCTGCGTGAAAAGGCCTCCGACGGCCATGGCCAGGTAGTCTGCTTAAGTGTCGTTGGCCAGGGTTTTGGCTACGGTGGCCGAATCAATGAAGCGGGTCATCTGGGCCTTGAATTCCCTGCTTTTTACGATTTGAGGAATCCGCTCAATCGCCCGCTCCAGCAGGGCAGGATAATCCGCCACGCCGTAGTCGCCGATCTTGGCAAGCACGAGTTGCGGATTGAGCTTGGCACCTCGGGTGGACAGCCACGCCAGATCCCAGATGTCGCGGTGCCTGATCTTGCCGGAGTCGGGCGCCACCGGCTGACCCTGGTGGTCCAAAAGCAAGGCGGGGATTGACTTTGTCCTCGTCATGCGCGCCTTCCTGCGCGCCGACCCCGACATCATCATGGTCGGCGAATCGCACGACAAAGAAACTGTGGCCATGGACGTGGAAGCCTCCCTCACCGGCCACCTGGTGTTCTCGACCCTGCACACCAACTCCGCGCCCGCGTGGCCGAAATCTTCTCCTCAGCGGTCGAGAGCGGTATGCGCACCCTGAAAATGGACGGCATGGAAAAAATCATGCTCGGCCTGACCGACCTCAAACAAGTGCGCTCGGTTTGCATCAAGTGAGCAGGGAAGTGACATTAATGGCCTGACAAAAATGTCACCGCCACGGACGGG
>JAYWDK010000109.1:0-6439 GCA_043779845.1 Betaproteobacteria bacterium
GGGCGTGCAAATCACCTACACCAACCCCGAAACCGGCGGCAACGCGCAAAACATTTTGGGCTACTACGCGCAAATGCTGCGCCCGGGCCAGACCTACCCTTTGCCCGTGAGGTCGCCGGCCATGGTGTTTCATTTGATCGAAGGCGCGGCCGACGTGCTGATCGAGGATCACCACTTCAAGCTGAACGACGCCGACACCTGCTGCGCGCCGGGCTACAGCGCGATCACGCTGCGCAACCGGTCCAGCACCGCGCCCGCCTTCCTGTTCATCGCCGACGAAACCCCGCTGCACAAAAAGCTGGGCGTGTTCGAGAACCGCGGCTGACCCGCCAACACGACGCTTTGGCTTGCCGGACAGCGTTGTCGGGCGGGCCTGTCGCAACTTTCCTATCACCCATCAAGAGCGACCCATGACCCAAGCCACCACCTACCTCTGGGCCCCGCCGGCCGTGCAATCCCTGCCCGTGCGCGGCACGGCCCAGCGCCTGCCCATCAACCGCTTGTTTTTTGTGGGCCGCAACTACCACGCCCACGCCGTTGAAATGGGCCGACCAGTGGACAAGAGCGTGGAGCAGCCGTTTTACTTCACCAAGGCGCCCAGCACGCTGGTCGAGTCGGGCGCCACCGTGGCCTACCCGCCCGGCACGCAAAACTACCACTACGAGATGGAGCTGGTGCTGGCCATTGGCAAGCCCGGGTTCCGCGTGTCTCAAGACGACGCGCCCTCGCTGATCTACGGCTACGCCTGCGGCCTGGACATGACCCGGCGTGACCTGCAATTGGTGGCGCGCGACAAGGGCCGGCCGTGGGATCTGGGCAAGGACATCGAGCAAGGCTCGGTGGTGTCACAGATCGTGCCGATGCCGGGCCGGGTGATCGCCCAAGCCGCGCTGGAACTGACGGTGAACGGCGCCACACGCCAAAAATCAGACGTCGCCAAGCTGATCTGGAACATCCCCGAGCTGATCGCCGACCTGTCCAAGTTTTATCACCTGCAGCCCGGCGACTTGATCTTCACCGGTACGCCAGAAGGTGTCGGCCCCGTGCTGCCGGGCGAGCGCATCGACGGCCAGATTGAGGGCGTGGGCAGCATCGTGCTGCACGTCGGCCCAGCCGAGTGATCACGTGCCTGGGTGACCACCGACGGCTTCAACGCCATTGAGGCGCCCTGGCCGCTGATCACCGCCGTTAACACTACCTGACACCCCACCGCCTGACACCCGTTGATTCAAGCCCGCAGCCACCGCGGCGGGCGGCTCAGCCCAGCTGCAGCGCGTACGCCTCAAGCTGGTCGATGCAGAGGTTCCAACCGGCGAAGAACCCCAGCTCCTCGTGGCGGTCGCGGGTGGGCTTGTCGGGGTGCATCACGGTGGCCACATAGCGCGTGCCGTCGCCCTCGTCGGCCATCGAGATCACCGCCGTGAAGGCAAGCCACGGCGTGGCGGGCCGCCACCCGGCGGTCAGCAGCGAGCTGAAAACGATGCGGGCCGGTGGCACCACTTCGAGAAAGCTGCCCGGGTTGTCGCTGGTGTCGCCGTCAGGGCCGCGCATCAGCGTGTGAAACGCGCCACCCGCGCGCAAGTCGTGCGCCAACACCTCGGTGGTCCAGGGCTTGGGGCACCACCAATCCGCCAGGTGCCGGGGATCCGCCCACGCCGCCCACAGCGCCACGCGTGGCACGCGCAAGCGGCGGGAAATGACGAGATCGTGAGGGGCGGCGTCGGCGGGTGTGTCGTTGCTCATGGTGCGGGGTCTCCTGATGACGTGTTTTGGCAAAGGCGGTGATGCGCGCCGTGATTTTGGCCGCCGCGCAGCCCCACCCCACGCTCAGCCCCGGATCAAACCCGCTCCAACACCAGCGCGATGCCCTGCCCCACGCCAATGCACATGGTGCACAGCGCGTAGCGCCCGCCCGAGCGGTGCAACTGGTTGACTGCCGTGGTGGCCAGGCGCGCGCCACTGGCGCCCAGCGGGTGGCCCAGGGCGATGGCGCCGCCCCAGGCGTTGACGCGGGCGTCGTCGTCGGCCAGGCCCAGATCACGCAGCACGGCCAGGCCTTGCGCGGCAAAGGCCTCGTTGAGCTCGATCACGTCCATTTGCGCCAGGCTCAAACCGGTGAGCTCCAGCACGCGGCGGGTGGCGGGCGCGGGGCCAAAACCCATGATGCGCGGCGCCACGCCGGCCGTGGCCATGCCCACCACGCGGGCGCGTGGCGTCAGGCCGTGGCGGGCTGCCGCCGCCTCGCTGGCCAGCAGCAGCGCGCAAGCGCCGTCGTTCACGCCGCTGGCGTTGCCGGCGGTCACGGTGCCGTCGGGGCGCACCACGCCTTTCAATTTAGCGAGCGACTCCAGGCTGGTGGCGCGAGGGTGCTCGTCCAGGGTCACGATGACGGGATCGCCCGTGGAAGCCTTTGTGCGGCTTCCACTCTGGGCGATGCTCACTGGCGTGATCTCGGCATCAAAATAACCCGCTTTTTGAGCGGCCACGGCCTTGAGCTGGCTGGCCAGCGCCATGCGGTCTTGCGCCTCGCGCTCGATCTTGAACTCGGTGGCCACGTTTTCGGCCGTCTCGGGCATCGAGTCAACGCCGTACTGCGCCTTCATCAGCTTGTTGACAAAGCGCCAGCCGATGGTGGTGTCAAACACGGCGTTGCTGCGGCTGAACGCCGTATCAGCCTTGGGCATCACGAAAGGCGCGCGGCTCATGCTCTCCACGCCGCCCGCGATCATCAGCTGCGCCTCGCCCGCTTTGATGGCGCGCGCGGCCGTGCCCACGGCGTCCAGGCCCGAGCCGCACAAGCGGTTGATGGTGCCGCCGGGCACACCCACGGGCAGGCCCGCCAGCAGCGCGGCCATGCGGGCCACGTTGCGGTTGTCTTCGCCGGCCTGGTTGGCGCAGCCGTACAGCACGTCGGCCACAGCCGCCCAGTCAACAGTGGGGTTGCGGGCCATCAGAGCGCGCAACGGGATGGCGCCCAGGTCATCGGTGCGCACGCTGGACAAGGCGCCACCGTAGCGGCCGATGGGGGTGCGGATGGCGTCGCAAATAAAGGCTTGGGTCATGTCGTTTCCTGGCAGATTTTTGAGAGAAATGCGGGCGGCTTTGGCGCATCAGCGCCTCTGCGCTTCGGTCAATAGGTTTCGAGGTGCAGCCGGCCTTCACGCTTGAGCGCGGCGCCCAGTGTCTCCCAGTCCAGCCCGGCCTGGGTGGCCACGTCGCGCAGCGCCAGTACCACGCCTTCTTCCATGCTCTTGAGGCCACACACGTAAATACCGGTGTTGGCGTCTTTGAGCAGCGGCACCAGATCGGCGGCGCGCTCGCGCAGCAGGTCTTGCACATAGCGCTTGGGCGCGCCCGGCGTGCGCGAAAACGCAAAGTTGTTGTCGATGAAATCCTTGGGCAGGCTTTGCAGCGGGCCAAAGTAGGGCAGCTCTTGCTGGGTGCGGGCGCCAAAAAACAGCATCAGACGGCCGCCCTCAAACTTGCCCGATGCGCGCAGCCGGCGGCGCCACTCGGTCATGGCGCGCATGGGCGCGCTGCCGGTGCCGGTGCAGATCATCACGATGTTGCTGCGGGGGTGGTTGGGCATCAAAAAGCTGGCGCCAAACGGGCCGATCACCTGCACGCTGTCGCCCACCTTCAGGTCACAAACGTAATTGCTGGCCACGCCACGCACCGGTTGGCCCTGGTGGTTTTCAAGCACACGCTTGACGGTGAGCGACAGGTTGTTGTAGCCCGGACGCTCGCCGTTGCGTGGGCTGGCAATGGAATATTGCCGCGCGAAATTAGGCTTGCCTTGGGCGTCCAAACCCGGTGGCAAGATGCCAATCGACTGGCCTTCAAGCACCGGGAACGGCATCACCCCAAAGTCGAGCATCACATGGTGGGTGTCGTAATCGGTGCCCACCTCGGTGACGCGCACGTTGCCCACCACCGTGGCGGTGATCGGGTTCTTGGGGCCGTGCAAGTTGGTGTACGGATGCGCGGCCGACCAGGGTGGCAGCGTGGCGCCGTAAGCGCCCGAGTTGAACACCGCCTCACCGGCCGCAGCGGTAGATGCCGTGACGGCCAAGGCGCTGCTGGCGGCTGTGGCCTCGCTGCTGGTACTGGCGTCAACGCCGGCTGCCGCCAGTTGCTCGGCGCTCAGCTCGGCGGGCAAGTCGTCCCAGGTCAGCTGCACCTCGGTGGTGTAGGCCAGGGCGCGTGGCAGGGTGCGCCAGTTGTCGATGGAGCCGGTGGGGCATGGCGAGATGCAGTCCATGCACAGGTTGCACTTGTCCACGTCCACCACGTAATTGCGGTCGTCGTGGGTGATGGCGCCCACCGGGCAGGTGGCTTCGCAGGTGTTGCAGCGGATGCAGATCTCGGGGTCGATCAGGTGCTGCTTGATGACGGCGGTGGACAAGTCCATGAAAGCTCCTCGGGCCTGGTCGGCAAGGCGCGACGAAGGCGTGAAAACGGCGGGTTGAGCGGCAGGCGCGGCGCGCCTGTCCGTTTCAACCCGCCGAGTTATAACGGCGGCAAGGCCGTCCGGTATAACTTCAGTTGAAGCGCACGTACTCAAAGTCAACCGGCTGGCGGTTGATGCCCATCATCGGGGGCGCGATCCAGTTGGCAAACTTGCCCGGCTCCACCACCCGGCCCATCAGGCTGGCGACAAAAGCGCGGTCGCCGGCCGAGGGCAGCCAGTTGTCCACATTGGCAGCCCACTCGGCACTCGACAGCACACGCCCGTCGGGCGACACCTTGACGTCTTTGAGCGCACCGATATTGCGGTGGAAAGCCTTGTGCGGCACACGCAGCTTGAACGGGATGCCGGCTTTGTCGATCACCCGGTTCCAGCGCTCGACGCCGCCGATCGAATCCTTGATGTAGTCGTCGCGCAGCACTTCATTCAGCGCGTTGAGCATCGGCACTTCACGCTCGACCAGGGCACCGCCCTTGACCGCCAGCACCTTGTAGCTGCCGCCCTTGAGGATGTGGTCGTCCTGGCGCTTGCCTTCTTCGTAGCGGCCCTTCAGGCCTGTTGAATAGAAGATGGCGGCGTTGCTGGATTCATCGGCGCCAAACAAGTCAATCGTCACGCTGAAATGGAAGTTCAGGTAGCGCTGCAGCGTGGGCAGGTCAATCACGCCGGCCGCGCGCAACTTGGCGGGGTCGTCGGTCTTGAGCTCGTTCATGGCCGCGCAGGTGCGGCTGATGATGCGGCTGATGCCCGACTCGCCCACAAACATGTGGTGCGCTTCTTCAGTCAGCATGAACTTGGTGGTGCGGGCCAGCGGGTCAAAGCTGCTCTCGGCCAGCGCACACAGCTGGAACTTGCCGTCGCGATCGGTGAAGTAGGTGAACATGAAGAAGCTCAGCCAATCGGGCGTTTCTTCATTGAAGGCCTGCAGGATGCGCGGGTTGTCTTCCTGCCCCGAGCGGCGCTCCAGCAGCGCTTCGCCTTCTTCGCGGCCATCACGGCCAAAGTACTTGTGCAGCAAATACACCATGGCCCACAGGTGGCGGCCTTCTTCCACGTTGACCTGGAACAGGTTGCGCAAGTCGTACTGGCTCGGTGCCGTCAAACCCAGGTGGCGCTGCTGCTCAACGCTGGCGGGCTCGGTGTCGCCTTGCGTCACGATGATGCGGCGCAGGTTGGCGCGGTACTCGCCGGGCACGTCTTGCCAGGCGTCTTGGCCGATGTGGTCGCCAAAGTGAATCTTGCGGTCTTTTTCAGCCGGGTTCAAAAAGATGCCCCAGCGGTAATCGGGCATCTTGACATGGCCAAACTGCGCCCAGCCTTGCGGGTCAACACTCACTGCCGTGCGCAGGTAGACGTCAAAGTTCTGCGAGTCGTCCGGGCCCATGTCGCCCCACCACTGCAAGTAGTTAGGCTGCCACTGCTCCAACGCGCGTCGCAGCGTGCGGTCTTCGCTCAGGTTGACGTTGTTGGGGATCTTGTCGGTGTAGTCGATTGCGGACATGAGGGTCTCCGTTGCTGCTGATGGGGCTTCGGTGGGGAGATTTCGGTTGCGGCGCGCCACCCGGACTCGCGCCGCACAACGCTGATTCAGAACTTAGACGCGAGTCCAATCAAAGATGGCCTTGTCGCCTTTGCCGTAGACCTTGAGCGCGCCTTTTTCACCCACCGCGTTGGGGCGCTGGAAGATCCAGTTTTGCCAGGCGGTGAGGCGGCCAAAAACGCGGGTGAACATGTTCTCGGGGCCGTTGAAGCGCAGGTTGGCTTCCATGCCGGTCAGGGCGTCGGGCGACATGGCCACACGCTCTTCAATGGCCAGCCTGATCTCGTCGGCCCAGTCGATGTCGTCGGGGTTGCTGGTGACCAAACCCAGTGCAAACGCGGCATCGGCATCCAGCGCCTGGCCCAGCTGGGCTGAGACGGCATTCATCGCGGCGGCTTCGTCATAAAACCGGCGGCCCAGGCGGCTTTGGC
>JAYWDK010000110.1:0-38072 GCA_043779845.1 Betaproteobacteria bacterium
CCGTTCGTGTTCTGCGCCGCGTTGCTCACCGTGCTCGCTTGGGCTGCAGTCGGCCCGCTGTTCCACTTCTCGGAGAATTGGCAGTTGGTGATCAACACCGACACCACCATCATCACGTTTTTGATGGTGTTGCTGATCCAGAAGAGCCAGAACAAGACAGCGTCGCGGTGCCCCAGAAGCTCAACGGGCTTCTGGCGTCGAACAAGCAGGCGAGCAACCGCATGATTGACATCGAAGACCTGGATGAACAGGACCTTTGCGACGTGGCGATGTTCTAGGTCAAGCTTGCCTAGCGCGCGAAAAGCGACGGGCCTGACAAGAAATCCCATTCGATTGACGACGAGGGTTTGCCGTCGCAGGGGTCGACGTGATTCGTCGGCGGTTTGCAGCACTGAGGCGCGTCTCCTGCAAGAGTTGGCGGCGGTGTCTGGCTGAATTCCTGCTGCCGCCAGACTAGATTTGTCTTAACCTTATTCACAACCGGAGATCATCATGGGCAAGTATTTTTTGGGCTGGATTCTTGGCGTTCCGGCAATCGTCCTCGTCGTTCTGTATTTCTTCTTTCACTGAAGTGCACGGGTAGGCGGTCAAGCCGCGCGCACCGGACGGCGTCAAGACAGCGTTCGAAGCCCATTCGACATTCCCATGACCAAATTGACTGCAAAAAAGAGCAATGGTCTCAGCGCCAGGGAATTTGCGTTCATGTACGTGACTGCCAAGAACATCCGCCGACACGGGTTGGACCTATCGAACATCACCTACTTGCCCAGAGAAGGTCACGATGGAATCTATGCCCGATGTCCTGTCGGACAAGGCGATGTGCTGTACATCAAGGACGGAGTGACCGCTGACTTGGCGGGGATCGATCACCTGGAACAACCGTTCACTCTGCTGCCCCGCGTTGCTCTACTGAAACTGCGACAAGGCGTGATCCACGGGAGTTTCCTCAAGCACTGACTAAACAGTCCGGAAACGTTCACGGCCATGA
This sequence comes from Betaproteobacteria bacterium, assembly GCA_043779845.1. GTDB lineage: Bacteria > Pseudomonadota > Gammaproteobacteria > Burkholderiales > Burkholderiaceae_C > Pseudaquabacterium. The sequence goes on from JAYWDK010000110.1 coordinate 989, forward strand.
ACGGCAACATGACGGGCTCAGCGATCAATCGCCTTGTGCTCAAACAGATTCGCGGTGTGGCGCTGCAGGTTCCGCCATTGGCCGAGCAACGACGCATTGCCGACAAGCTGGACAAGCTGCTCGCCCGTATTGATGCCAGCCGCGAACGGCTGGATCAGGTCGCCAACAACGCCGAGCGCCTGTGCCAGTCGGTGCTGGCCGCTGCGCGATCCGGTGCGCTCAGCGCTGCGTGGCGTGAGGCACGCCAAGACGCTGGCGCGTGGCAGCAGACGACACTCGGCGAGGTGGTCAATGTGGGCACGGGATCAACACCACTGCTGTTCAACCCCAGCTTTTTTGCACCGGACGGCATCGCCTGGGTCACCCGTGCAGCCACTTGGCTTAGGCACGATCAAGGCAGCCAGAGCGAGCACGTCACCGATGCAGCAGTGAAGGTGCATCGCCTCACGGTCTACAAGCCTGGCACCTTGCTCGTCGCGATGTACGGCAAAGGCAAGACGATAGGACAGGTCGTGGAGTTGGCTATTGACGCCACCATCAACCAAGCCTGTACCGCGATCCAGATTGACGAGTCAGTCATGCATCGCTATTTTGCAAAGTTGATGTTGCAGGCCCACTACTTCGACATGCGTGATCTTGCCGAGGGTGGGAACCAGCCAAACTTGAATCTCGCCAAGGTGCGTGGACTGGAGTTGCCGCTGCCGCCGTTGGACGAACAAGTTGAAATATGCCGGCGAGCCGAGCGCCATATGGGCTTGGCCGGTCGGATGGACCAACGTTTCCGTCAAGCGTGTGCGCAGCTTCAGGGCGTGGTCGGCGATTCACTCGCCAAGGCCTTCTGCGGCGAACTCGTGCCCCAAGACCCCACCGACCAGCCTGCCCAAGCCCTGCTGGACCGCCTGCGAGCCAGCACCCACCCGGTGCACCGCCCCCCAAACGGGGCCGCCGCGCTGCCGTCTGAAAAAAACCCGCCATCAGGGCGTTTTTGAGCTTGATCGCGCGCTGGAGGCACTGAGCCCGTGCGGGCTGCTGGCCGCAGCATCCGCTTTGACGTGATGTCACACGCCAGACTATTGAAGACGATGGGGGAGGGTGATGCTGCGCCCGTGTGGGTTCGGGCTGAGCCTGCACCAAGCGGTAAGCCCGCAAGCATCAAGTATTAGGTGAATCAACAACCTGAAGGCTTGGTGTTGGAGCGGGTGAGGGGAATCGAACCCCTGTATGAAGCTTGGGAAGCTGCCGTTCTACCATTGAACTACACCCGCAGCGGCGCAGATTCTAACTCGATGCAGGCGTCAATTTTTCGTCTGAAAAACCAGTAGTTCCCTGCGTGGCGCGTGGGGTGTGGCTGCGGCATGATCACGGCACATCATGATGAATCATCCCATTCAGTTGCTGCACCTGGGCCATGGCACGCCCGATCTCTCCACCTCGGCCTATGGCCCGTTTGTGGTGCATGGGGTGTCGTCGCAGGATGAGTTGGCAGCGGCGCTGGACAGCCAGGCTTATGACGCCATCGTGCTGGAGCACAGCGATGCCAACGCACTGCCGGCACTGGCCGCCTGGCCGGGCCTGGCGCGCGTGGTGCTTGACGCGGCCGTGGTGGTGGTGGCGCCCGAGCCCACCACCGCCGACGCGCTGCGTTTGGTGAACCTGGGCGTGCAAGATGTTTTGCCCAAGCGTGAAGCCGGTGCGGCGGGTTTGGCGCGTGCCGTTCGTTTGGCCGTTGAGCGCAAGCGCCTGGAGCGCGCGGCGCGCAAGGCCTACGCCACCGATCTGGCCACCGGCCTGCCCAACCATGCACAGCTGATGGAGCACATGAGCCATTTGCTGGCGCTGCGCGAGCGTGAGCCCGCCGCCATGGCCTTGTTGGCGCTGCGCATTGAAGGCCTGGCGGCCACCGAGGCGCGGCTGGGCACGGAGGCCGCCAATGTATTGCGCCGCAAGGTGGCGGTGCGCCTGCGCTCGGGCCTGCGCGCCAGTGATGTGGTGGCCTCGGTGGGGGTGGACAGTTTTGTGGTGCTGCTGGCCTGGATCGACGACGCCGCCAACGCCGATCGGGTGGCCGTCAAGCTGGCGCAATCCGTGCAGCGGCCGTTCACGGTGGCCGGCCAGGACGTGGCGGTGGGCGTGTGCGTGGGCGTGGCTTTATACCCGCAGCATGGCAAGGACGCCGACACACTGCTGCGCCGCGCGCTGGGGCGGGCCGGTGAGGGCCAGGTGCTGGGCCGGGCGGGCTTGTCGCCGCGCAGCGGCAGCGCGGCGGCCAACGACGAGTGATGCCTGCACCATAAAAATCGGGCTGCGCGGCAGCCCGATCAGCGCATTCACTTCAGAATGTCGCCCAGGCACAGGTACTTGATCTCGACGTAATCGTCCATGCCCTGGTGCGCGCCTTCGCGGCCCAGGCCGGATTGTTTGACGCCGCCAAACGGCACCTCGGCGGTGGAGATCAGGCCGGTATTGATGCCCACCATGCCGTATTCCAGCGCTTCGCCCACGCGGAATACGCGGCCGATGTCGCGGCTGTAAAAGTAACTGGCCAGGCCAAACTCGGTGGCGTTGGCCAACTCGATCACTTCGGCCTCGGTCTCGAAGCGGAACACCGGCGCCACCGGGCCAAAGGTTTCCTCTTTGGCGCAGAGCATGTCCGATGTCACGTCGGCCAGCACGGTGGGCGTGTAGAAGCGCTCGCCGATGCGCTCACCGCCCACCACCAGGCGCGCGCCCTTGGCCCGCGCATCGGCCACGTGGGCTTCCACCTTGGTGATAGCTTGGTCGTCGATCATCGGGCCCTGGCTGATGCCGGCCTCAAACCCGTTGCCCACCTTGATGCCTTGGCTCTTGGCGGCCAGTTTTTCAACGAACTGGTCGTACACACCCGCTTGAACATAAAAGCGGTTGGCGCAGACACAGGTCTGGCCGGCGTTGCGGTATTTGCTGACCATCGCGCCTTCAACGGCCGAGTCGATGTCGGCGTCGTCAAACACGATGAACGGCGCGTTGCCGCCCAGCTCCAGGCTGAGCTTTTTGATCGACGGCGCGCATTGCCGCGCCAGGATGCGGCCCACCTCGGTGGACCCGGTGAACGACAAATGCCGCACCACGTCACTTGAGCAAAGCACCTTGCCAATTTCAATCGACTGATCGGCGTCGGCAGTGATGATGTTCAGCACGCCGGATGGCATGCCGGCGCGCAGCGCCAACTCGGCCACGGCCAGCGCCGACAGCGGCGTGGCCTCGGCGGGCTTGATCACCACGGTGCAGCCGGCGGCCAGGGCGGGCGCCACCTTGCGGGTGATCATGGCGATCGGAAAGTTCCAGGGCGTGATCGCCGCGCACACGCCGATCGGCTGCTTGATGACGATGTAGCGCTTGTTGTTGTCGGTGGTGGGGATGGTTTCGCCGTAAATGCGCTTGGCTTCTTCGGCAAACCACTCAATAAAGCTGGCGCCGTAGATCACCTCGCCGCGGGCCTCAGCCAGGGGCTTGCCTTGCTCGGCGGTCATGATGCGGGCCAGGTCGTCGGCATGCTGGTTGAGCAGGCCAAACCACTTCATCATGATGGCCGCGCGCTCTTTGGCGGTTTTCAGGCGCCAGGGGCCCAGCGCTTTGTCGGCGGCCACGATGGCGTTGTGGCAGTCCACCGGCCCCAGGTTGGCCACATCAGCCAGCTTGGCGCCCGTGGCCGGGTCGGTGACGTCAAAACGGGCGTTGCTGCCCGTGCCGCCGGCCACCCATTCGCCGCCAATCAGGGCGTCGGTCTTGAGCAGGCTGGGGTCTTTGAGCTGGGCCAGGGGGGAATCTTCTGAGTGCATCTTGTCGCCTTGGTTTGGGTTGATTGCCGCGTGCTGCGTTTCATCGAATTTCGATTTCAACGAACACCACCTCGTGGGCGGTATTGTTGATCACGTTGTGCTCAACCCCCACCTGGCGGGTGTACGACCGACCGGGCACCAAGGGTGCCGTGTGCGTGCCCGTGGAGGTTTCAAGCGTGAGCTCGCCGCCCGTCATGGGCACCACCACGTAGTCGTGGCCATGGCGGTGCCAGCCGGTCTCGGCGCCGGGTGAAAAACGCCACTCGGTCACGATCACGCGCGCGTTGTCGATCTGCACGGTGGGCACGGCTTGGGGTCGGGTGGTGGACGGTGTGGTCATGTTGGGCTTCCAGGCAAGCGGCAAGTGGCAAGTGGTGGGGCATCAGCGGTGCGCCACCCCGGGCAGCACGCACAGCATTTCAAACAGCAAGTTGGCGCCCAGCAGCGCGGTATTGCCGCTGGGGTCGTAGGGCGGCGACACCTCCACCAGGTCGGCGCCCACCAGGTTCAGGCCTCTGCAGCCCCGGATGATTTCCAGCGCCTGCGGCACACTGAGTCCGCCAATCTCAGGTGTGCCCGTGCCGCCGGCGTAGGCCGGGTCAATGCCGTCGATGTCAAAGCTGAGGTAACACGGGGTCTGGCCGACTCGGTTTCTAACTTGCTGCATGAGCGGCACCAGCGATTGGTACCAAAGCTCGTGCGCCGGCACCACGGTGAAACCTTGGCGACGCGGCCAGTCAAAGTCATCGGCCGCGTAGCCCGTGCCGCGCAGCCCGATCTGCCACACCTTGCTGCCTTGCAGCAGGCCTTCTTCAACCGCGCGGCGGAACGGCGTGCCGTGCGCTATGCGCTCGCCAAACATGTCGTCGTTCACGTCGGCGTGTGCGTCGACATGCACCATCGCCACTGGGCCATGCCGGGCGGCCAGCGCGCGCAGGATGGGCAGCGCGATGGTGTGGTCGCCACCCAGTGTGAGTGGCTTGCAACCGGCGGCCAATACGCGTTGGTAATAGGCTTCAATGATGGCCACCGATTTATTGAGCGAGTAGGTGTTGATCGGCACGTCACCCAGATCCGCCACTTGAAGGCTGTCAAAGGGTGCTGCGCCGGTGGCCATGTTGTAGGGGCGGATCAGGGCGGATTCAGCGCGGATCTGGCGTGGCCCGAACCGGGCGCCCGGCCGGTGGCTGGTGCCAATGTCGAGTGGCACGCCGATGAAACCCGCGTCCAGGCCGGTGGGTGATTCGGCAAACGGCAGCCGCATCATGGTGGCGATGCCCCCAAAGCGCGGCATGGTGTTGCCACTGAGGGGTTGGTTTTTGGGACTCATTTTTGGGGGCACCGATGTAAAACTGCCAGCCTGGTTTGTGGTACCAATCGGCCGATCCAACACGCCTACCCGACCGGGCAGGTCAAGCCCGTTTGCCGCGTATCCACTCCAGCACCAACATCAATGCGGTGGTGAAGATCGTCAGCAGCGTGGCCACGGCCGCGATGGTTGGGTTGATGTTCTCGCGGATGCCGGTGAACATCTGGCGCGGCAGCGTCACCTGCGTGGGCCCGGCGATGAACAGCGTGACCACCACCTCGTCAAACGAGGTGGCAAAGGCAAACAGCGCGCCCGAGATCACGCCCGGCGCGATCACCGGCAAGGTGATCCTGAAGAAGGTTTTGATCGGGTTGGCGCCCAGGCTCAAAGAGGCGCGCACCAGGTTGTGGTTGAAACTTTGCAGCGTGGCCAGCACGGTGGTGACGACAAACGGCGCGCCCAGCGCGGCGTGCACCACGATCAAGCCGATGTAGGTGTCGGCCAGGCCGATGCGGGCAAAAAACAGGTAACACGCCACGCCCACCACCACGATGGGCACCACCATGGGCGCGATCAAAACGCTCATCAACAAGCCCTTGCCCGCAAACTGCACGCGCGCCAGGCCCACTGCCGTGAGCGTGCCCAGCACGGTGGCGATCAGCGTGGCGGCGGGCGCCACGATGAAGCTGTTTTTGGCGGCGCGCGCCCATTCAGGCGAGGTAAAAAGGTTGTGATACCACTGGAGCGACCAGCCCGGCATCGGGTAGGCCAAAAACGAGCTGGCCGAAAACGACAGCGGCACGATCACCAAAATTGGCAGCAGCAAAAACGCCAGCATCAGAGCGCTGAAGCCGCGCAGCGCCCACCAGCCCAGCTTGTCGATGGGCGTGTAGTAGGCGGGGAAGAGCGGCAGCTTCATGGTGTGTTGTTGGGCCAGATCAGGCTGGTTCAGCCCAGGTTCAACTCGGATTTGACCAGCCGCCGGTACACCGCATACAGCGCCAGCGTGGCCACCAGCAGCACGGCGCCCAGCGCGCAAGCCATGCCCCAGTTGATGTCCACGTTGGTGTACTGGGCGATGTAGTAGCTCAGCATCTGGTCGTCGGCGCCGCCCAGCAGCGCCGGCGTCACGTAGTAGCCAATGCTCAGGATGAAGACCAGCAAGCCGCCTGCGCCCACGCCGGGCAAGGTTTGCGGCACATAAACCCTGAAGAACGCGGCCAGCGGCGCGCTGCCCAGCGAGATGGCGGCGCGCAGGTAGGTGGGTGGCACCGACTTCATCACGCTGTACAGCGGCAAGATCATGAAGGGCAGCAGGATGTGCACCATCGCGATCACCACGCCGGTGCGGTTGAACAGCAGCGCCACGGGCTCGTTGACGACCGACAGCGCCATCAGTGATTTGTTGACCAGGCCCTCACGCTGCAACAGCACGATCCAGGCGGCCACGCGCACCAGGATCGAGGTCCAGAACGGCACCAGCACCAGGATCATCATCACGTTGGCGCGGCGCTCGGGCAAGGTGCTCAGCCAATAGGCCAGCGGGTAGGCCAAGAGCAGGCAGAACACGGTGACCACGGCGCTGATCTGAAAAGTGCGCAGCAGGATGCGGCCAAACACGCGCTGGTCGGGCGCCACTTGCTCAATGCTGCCCGCCGGGCTGCGCTTCAGGTCAACAGCGGTGAGCAGGTAATCGGGTGTCCAGAGCGAGGCATTTTTGGCGATGGCCTGCCAATAGCGCAGGTCGCGCCAGCGCTCGTCCAGGGCCAGCATCTTGTCGCGGGTTTGATCGGGCGTGAGATTGGCGCCCCAGGCCTCGGGGTTTTTCACCGCCTTGTAGGTGCCCATGATCAGCGAGCGCGCACCCGACACCTCGGTGTTCAGGCGGCGCGCCAGGGCGCCGGCTTGTGCGCCCTCTTCAAGGGCCATCAGGTCACCCGCCACGCCGGCAAAAGCCGCGGCGGGCGGTGGGCTTTGGCGGTCCCACTGGGCTAACGCGGCACCCGTGCGGCTGAGTGAACCAGCTACCTCGGGGTTTTCAACGGCGCGCAACAACAGCGCGGCGATGGGCACCAGCAAGGTGGCCAGCAAAAACAGCAGCAGCGGCAAGGTCAGGGCGATGGCCACCCAGCGCTTGCGGGTCTCCACGCGCCGCAGCGATCGCCGCAGTTCGGGGGAGCCGATCACGTGAGTGGCCATGGCTTGTGACGCGCCGTTGGATTACTGGGCGGCCCAGGAGGCAAAGCGCTTTTCAAGCTCTTCGCCGGCATCGGCCCAGAACTTGATGTTGAACTGCAGCGCGTCTTTGGCGTTGGCGGGCGAGGTGGGCAACAGCGCCAGCACTTTGGGGTCCAGCTTGGCCAGGGCCTTGTTGTTGGTGGGGCCGTAGCTGATGTTGCGCGCGTACTCGGCCTGGGCGTCGGGCGACGAGGCAAAAGCGATGAACTTGAGCGCCACGTCCTTGTTGGGCGAGCCCTTGACGATGGTCCAGTAGTCCAGGTCGTAGATGCCGCCGGTCCAGGTGATCTTGAGGTTTTTGCCCTCGCGCTGCGCGGCATCAATGCGGCCGTTGTAGGCGGTGGTCATGGCCACGTCGCCCGCCACCAAAAACTGCGGTGGCTGCGCGCCGGCCTCCCACCACTGGATGTTGGGCTTGAGCTCGCTGAGCTTCTTGAACGCGCGGTCGGCGCCTTCTTTGGTGGCCAGCACCTTGTAGACATCGCCCGGCTTCACGCCGTCGGCCATCAGGGCAAATTCAACGTTGTAGCGGGCGCCCTTGCGCAAGCCACGCTTGCCGGCAAACTTCTTGACGTCCCAGAAATCGGCCCAGGTCTTGGGGGCCTCTTTGAACTTGTCGCCGTTGTAGGCCATCACGGTGGACCACACAAACACGCCAATGCCGCACTCATGGATGGCCGCCGATTGAAAGTCGGCCTTGTTGCCGATCTTGCTGTAGTCGAGCTTCTCAAACAGGCCCTCGTCGCAGCCACGGTTGACGTCGGGGCTTTCAACTTCCACCACGTCCCAGCTGATTTTTTTGGTCTCGACCATGGCCTTGATCTTGGCCTGCTCACCGTTGTATTCAACCTGCACCACCTTGGCGCCGCCGGCCTTCTCGAAGGGTTCGAAGTAGGCTTTTTTCTGGGCGTTGCCGTTGGCGCCGCCAAAGTTCACGACGGTGATCTGGCTCTGGGCCAGCACGGGCACCGAGAGCAGTGTGGCCAGGGTGGTGGCCGAAACCAAAGCGATGGAGGCGATCTTCATGGTGAGGTGATTCCTTTGAAAAAACGACGGGGTGAAACGGCCGGGCAAGCCGGCAAAAAACGCGCCGCCGTCAGGCGTAGACGCGCAAAAACGAGGGTGGAAATTGCAGCCACACGGCTTGCCCGGCACTGGGCGTATCAGCGCCCGACAAGGGCAGCTTGACGGTGGCCGGCGCCTGGCCGGGCAGGGTACAGCGCAGGCGCAGGTGGTCGCCAAAATAGATCACGTCGGCCACAGTGGCCAACAAGGTATTGACCAGTGACGCAGGCGCCGTGAACAGGGCCTGAATGCGCTCGGGCCGCACCGACGCCACCACCGCCGTGCCCGGCAACGCGCCATTGACGTTGATGCCGGCCAATCGCTGGCCCGTGGGCAGCACCAACTCGCAGCCGGTGCCCGCAACAGGCACGCCGCTCAACTGGCCCATGAGCACGGTGCTGTCGCCCACAAAGCCCGCCACAAAGCGGTTGGCGGGTGTCTCGTACAGCCGGTCCACCGCGTCAATTTGCTGGATCTCGCCATCGTTGAACACCGCCACGCGGTCGCTCATGGTCAGGGCCTCGCCCTGGTCGTGGGTGACGTAGACGAAGGTGACGCCCAACTGGCGGTGCAGCTCTTTGAGCTCGATCTGCATGTGCTCGCGCAGCTGTTTGTCGAGCGCGCCCAGCGGCTCGTCCATCAGCACCAGTTGCGGCTCGAACACCAGCGCGCGGGCCAGCGCCACGCGCTGTTGCTGGCCACCCGACAACTGCGACGGAAAGCGTTGATCGCGGCCGGTAAGCTGCACCATGGTCAGGGCTTTGGCAACACGCTGGGCGATCTGTGCCTTGGGCAGCTTGCGCACGGTGAGCGGGTAGGCCACGTTGTCGGCAATGCTCAGGTGCGGAAACAGCGCGTAGTTCTGGAACACCATGCCGAAATTGCGCTTGTGCGGTGGCGTGCGCGTGATGGGTTGGCCCGACAGCAGGATCTCGCCGGCGGTGGGTGACTCAAACCCCGCCAGCATCATCAGGCAGGTGGTCTTGCCCGAGCCCGACGGGCCGAGCAGCGACAAAAACTCACCTTGCCGAATGTCCAGATCCAGCGAGCGCACCACCAGCGTGCTGCCGTCATAGGTTTTTTGCACGCCCTTGAACTGAACCAGGGTGGCGTTGTCGGCGGGGGCTGAGGGTTGCATGGAGTTGGGTGGTTGACGCGGCGCCATGTTGTCGTGTCAGCACAAAACGCGCCATGTACAGCGTGCCACCAGGCCCGGTGCACTGTATCGGCCTGCCAACCGGTACAGGGCTAGGGGCCTGCCCTAGGAGCCTGTCGGGCCACCCGCGTTGTCGCGCCTCAGTCGGCGCGCTTTGCCGGCCAGCCGATGCCCGAGGCCAAGGCCGCACGCAGCGCATCGCCGTGTTCATCCAATCCCGGTGGCGCTTGATGGGCCATGGCGCGTTGCCCATCAAAACGCATCGGGTTGGCCACTTGCGGCATGGGCTTGTCGGCGCCCACGTCCAGCCCGGTTTGCATGCCGCGCGCCAACACTTGCGGGTGCTTGAACACGCCGGGCAAATCGAGGATGGGCGCGCAGGGCACGGCGTTGGGCTCGAGCAGCGCCGTCCATTCAAGCGTGGTGCGCGTGAGCATCCAGGCGCCCAACATCGGGATCAGCTCAAACCGGTTCGTGATGCGGCCCGAGTTGGTGGCATAACGCGCATCACGGGCGACCTCGGGGTGCCCCACCAACTCGCAAAAGCGCGCAAATTGGCCGTCGTTGCCCACCGCCAGCACGATGTGGCCATCTTGCGTGGCAAACACCTGGTAGGGCACCACGTTCATGTGGGCGTTGCCCATGCGCTTGGGCACCAGCCCACCCACCAGGTGGTTGCTGGCCTGGTTGGCTAGCATGGCCACTTGCACGTCCAGCAGGGCGGCGTCGATGTGGCGGCCAAGCCCCGTGCGGCCCCGCTCGATCAGCGCGGCCAGGATGGCGGTGGTGGCGTAGACGCCCGTGAACAGATCAGCCACCGCCACGCCCACTTTTTGCGGCTGGCTGCCGGGTGTACCGTCTTTTTCGCCGGTCACGCTCATCAACCCGCCGGTGGCCTGGATCGCAAAGTCATAACCCGCCATGGGCGCGTACGGTCCGTCCTGGCCAAAACCGGTGATCGAGCAGTAAACCAGCTTGGGGTTCAGGGCACTCAGCGACGCGTAATCGAGGCCATATTTGGCGAGCTGGCCCACCTTGTAGTTTTCGAGCACCACGTCGGCATCAGTGGCCAATTGACGCACCATCGCCGCGCCCTCGGGCGTGCCGATGTCGATGGCGATCGAGCGTTTGCCGCGGTTGGCGCTCAGGTAGTAGGCCGACATCTTGTCGGCCGCGTCGCCCCACCAGGGCGGGCCCCAGCCGCGGGTGTCGTCGCCCACGTCGGGGCGCTCCACCTTGATCACGTCAGCGCCGTAATCGGCCAACAACTGGCCCGACCACGGGCCGGCCAGCACCCGGGACAGGTCAAGCACGCGGGTGCCGTCCAACAGTTTGGGACCACTCATCTTGGCCGCCGGGTCAGGAGAAGGCCTGGATGCCGGTGATGGCGCGGCCCAGGATCAGTGCGTGCACGTCGTGCGTGCCCTCGTAGGTGTTCACCACCTCCAGGTTGACCATGTGGCGGATCACGCCATATTCGTCTGATATTCCATTACCGCCGAGCATGTCGCGCGCCATGCGGGCAATCTCCAGCGCCTTGCCGCAGCTGTTGCGCTTCATGATGCTGGTGATCTCCACCGCCGCCGTGCCGGCGTCCTTCATGCGCCCCAGCTGCAAGCAGCCTTGCAGGCCCAGCGTGATCTCGGTCTGCATGTCGGCCAGCTTTTTCTGGATCAGCTGGTTGGCGGCCAGCGGCCGGCCAAACTGCTTGCGGTCGAGCACGTACTGGCGGGCGCGGTGAAAGCAGTCTTCGGCGGCGCCCAATGCCCCCCAGGCAATGCCGTAGCGCGCGCTGTTCAGGCAAGTGAACGGGCCTTTGAGGCCGCGCACCTCAGGGAAGGCGTTTTCTTCGGGGCAAAACACCTCGTCCATCACGATCTCGCCGGTGATGCTGGCGCGCAAACCCACCTTGCTGTGGATCACGGGGGCTGTCAAACCTTTTGCACCTTTGTCCAGGATGAAACCCCGGATCGAGCCTTCGTCGTCCTTGGCCCACACCACAAACACGTCGGCGATGGGGCTGTTGCTGATCCACATCTTGGCGCCGCTCAGGCTGTAGCCGCCGGCCACTTTTTTGGCCCGCGTCACCATGCTGCCGGGGTCGGATCCGTGGTTGGGTTCGGTCAGGCCAAAGCAGCCCACCCATTCACCTTTGGCCAGCTTGGGCAGGTATTTTTGCTTTTGCGCCTCGGTGCCAAACTCATTGATGGGCACCATCACGAGTGAGCTTTGCACGCTCATCATCGAGCGGTAGCCCGAATCCACCCGCTCCACCTCGCGCGCCACCAGGCCGTAACAAACATAGTTCAGGCCGGCGCCACCGTAGGCCTCGGGGATGGTGGAGCCCAGCAGGCCCAGATCGCCCATCTCGTTGAAGATGGCGCGGTCGGTTTTTTCATGCCTGAAGGCCTCCAGCACACGCGGGGCCAGGCGCTCCTGGCAGTAGCTGTGCGCGGCTTCGCGCACCGCGCGCTCGTCGTCGGTCAGCTGGGACTCCAGCTGAAGCGGGTCGTCCCAGACAAATTTGGCGTGGCTGGCCATGGTGGCAAAGTCCTTTTTAGGCGAGGGAGGCAAAGGCGTCGGCGATCACCGCCAAGCCTTCGTCCAGCAGCGCGTCCGAGGCGGTCAGGGGCACCAAAACGCGGATCACGTTGCTGTTGACGCCGCACGATAACAAGATCAGCCCCCGCTGCACTGCCGCCTTGACGACAGCGGCCGTGAGCGCCGCATCGGGCTGCTTGGGGTCGCCGTTTTTGCACAGCTCGATGGCCACCATGGCGCCCAGGGCGCGCACGTCGACAATCGATTTGTGCTGGGCGGCAAGGGCTGTGAGCGCAGCCACCAGGCGCGCGCCCACGGCGCGGCTGCGTGCCAGCAAGTCGTCTTGCTCAAAAGCGTCAAGCACGGCCAGGGCCGACGCACAGGCCAGTGGGTTGCCCGCATAGGTGCCGCCCAGGCCACCCGTGGCGGGCGCGTCCATCATCTCGGCGCGGCCGATGATGGCCGACAGCGGCATCCCACCCGCCAATGATTTGGCCATGGTGATGATGTCGGGCACGGCCGTCTCATCCCCCACGCGCCACTGCTCGCAGGCCAGCCAGGTGCCGGTGCGGCCGGCGCCGGTTTGCACCTCGTCGGCAATCATCACGATGCCGTGTTGGTCGCACAGCGCGCGCAGGCGCAACGCAAACTCGGGCGGTGCGATGGTGAAGCCACCTTCGCCTTGCACCGGCTCCAGGATGATGGCGGCCACGCGTGCGGCCTCCACGTCGTACTTGAACAGCGCGTCGATCGAGGCCATGGCGTCGTCCACGCTCACGCCGTGCAGCGCATCAGGGAACTTGGCGTGGTACACCTCGGCCGGAAACGGGCCAAAGCCGATCTTGTAGGGCGCCACCTTGCCGGTCAGTGCCATTGTCATCAGCGTGCGGCCATGGAACCCACCGCCAAAGGCGATCACCGCCGAGCGCTTGGTATAGGCGCGGGCCACCTTGATGGCGTTTTCCACGGCCTCGGCGCCGGTGGTCATGAAGAAGCTCTTTTTGGCGAAATCACCGGGCGCCAAAGCGTTGAGCCGCTCGGCCAATTCGACATACGGCTCGTAGGCCAGCACCTGGAAGCAGGTGTGGGTGAAGCGGCCCAGCTGCTCTTCAATGGCAGCCACCAGGCGCGGGTGGCGGTGGCCGGTATTGAGCACGGCAATGCCGCCGGCAAAGTCAATGTAGCGGCGGCCTTCAACGTCCCACACCTCGGCGTTTTCGGCGCGCTGCACAAAAATCTCGTGGCTCTGGCCCAGGCCGGCGGGCAGGGCGGCACGGCGGCGCGCCATCAGGGCGGCGTTGTTCAGGTGGGCTTCACGTTGCATGGGCTGATCTCCTTGGGCGCCGTGCACCGGCCCCGGGCAGGGGCACGGCCTGGCAGGGCGCGTGGTTCAACTTTAGGACCTTAGGCCGGCAAGTACCATGTACAGGCGCGCCAAAAACGCGGGTGCACTGTGCAGGCGCGGCCACCGGTACAGCAGGGCGCAAGCCGGCCTGTTTGCTGGCAATTTGCCGCCAAAGTTCCTTCAGATTTCCGCCCGGACGCCACTCGGTTTTTACGGCGCACGCCTTGATCAACCGGCCCCACTCAGCCCTCGCCACCTGCCCTTGATGTTCACGCTCAACCCCCAATCGTCCACGCCGCTGGTGGTTCAAATCGTTGACGGTCTGCGCCGCGTGATTGAAGACGGCGGCCTGCGCGCGGGCACCAAAGTGCCGTCAATCCGGCAGTTTGCACATGCCCACGAGGTGAGCGTGTTCACCGTGGTGGAGGCCTACGACCGGCTGGTGGCGCACGGCTGGTTGGTGTCGCGGCCGCACTCGGGCTTTTTTGTGCGGCGCCGGGGCGGTGCTGCGGGCAGCGAGCCCACCACGCCCGCAGTGGGCGCGGCGGGCACGTCGTTTGATTCGATGTGGTACATGCGCAAGATTTTCGAGAACCGCCACCTGAGCATGAAGCCCGGCTGCGGCTGGTTGCCCGGCGATTGGTTGTTTCAGGACGGCCTCAAGCGCAGCCTGCGCAACTTGGCGGCCGAGGACATTGATCTTGGGGGTTATGGCGATCCAAAAGGCTTTCCGCCGCTGCGCCAGCTGATCCGCGACACCATGGCCGAGCAGGAGATTGCCGTCACGTCCGAGCAGGTGCTGCTCACGGCCGGCTCCAGCCAGGCGCTGGATTTGGCGGCCCGCCGCCTGGTGCGCCCGGGCGACGCGGTACTGGTTGACGACCCGGGTTATTCCAACCTGCTGTTTGGCCTGCGCTTCACGGGTGCCAAGTTGATTGGCGTGCCGCGCACGCCAAAAGGCTACGACCTGGCCACGCTGGAGGCGCAGATGCTGTTGCACAAGCCGCGGGTGTTTTTCACCCAGCCGCGCCTGCAGAGCCCCACGGGATCGGTGGCGCAACTGGCGCACTTGCACCGGGTGCTGCAACTGGCTGAAAAACACGACGTGCTGATCGTTGAAAACGACATCTACGCCGATCTCGACCCCGAGCCCAGGCCGTCATTGGCCAGCCTGGACCAGCTCTCTCGGGTGGTGCACGTGGGCAGTTATTCCAAAACCATCTCGCCCAATATCCGCGTGGGCTATTTGGTGGCGCACCCCGATTTGGTTGAAGACCTGGCGCAACTCAAAATGATCGCCGGGCTGACGTCGTCCGAGTTTGGCGAGCGCCTGGCCTACGGCGCGCTGACCGAAGGCCGCTGGCGCAAGCACCTGAAGGGCCTGCGCGAGCGCTTGGCCAAAGCCCACGAGCGTGTGGCGGGCCGGCTGGACGACATGGGCTTCGAGATTTTTGCCGAGCCCAAGGCTGGCATGTTTTTGTGGGCCCGCCACGCTGACATGCCCGACGCGGTTGAAACCTCCAACAAAGCTGCCGAGCACGACATCTTGCTGGGCCCGGGCCATTTGTTCAGCGCCGACCTTCAACCCACGCCCTGGATGCGCTTCAACGTGGCGTTTTGTGAAGACGAGCGGGTGTTTGCCTTCCTCGACAGCCAGCGGCGCGGGGCCTGAGACGGGTTGATGCTGGGTTGATCCATGCAGGCGCCGAGCGGGCGCTGCGGGGCTGGCGCTAGCAGGGCCACAGATAGAATCATGGGCTCTGCGCGGCTCATGCCGCGCTGCCCATTGACTGTTTTGCTGCCTGGTCTGCCCGCGATGAAAGCTGCTGAAATCCGTTCCACTTTTCTGAAGTTCTTCGAGGCCAAGGGCCACACCATCGTGGCCTCGTCGCCGGTGATCCCGGGCGACGACCCCACGCTGTTGTTCACCAATGCGGGCATGAACCAGTTCAAGGATGTGTTTCTGGGCTTTGACAAGCGCTCGTATTCGCGCGCCACCACCAGCCAAAAGTGCATACGCGCTGGCGGCAAACACAACGACCTGGACAACGTGGGCTACACCGCCCGCCATCACACGTTTTTTGAGATGCTGGGCAACTTCAGCTTTGGTGACTACTTCAAGCAAGACGCCATCAGCTACGCCTGGGAGTTGCTCACCGTCAACTTCAAGTTGCCCGCCGACAAGCTGTGGGTCACGGTGTACGCCGACGACGAAGAAGCCTACGAGATCTGGAACAAACAAGTGGGCGTGCCCACTGACCGCATCGTGCGCATTGGCGACAACAAAGGCGCGCGCTACGCCTCCGACAACTTCTGGATGATGGGCGACACAGGCCCGTGCGGCCCCTGCACCGAGATCTTCTACGACCACGGCCCCGATGTGGCCGGCGGCCCGCCCGGGTCGCCCAACGAAGACGGCGACCGCTACATCGAGATCTGGAACAACGTCTTCATGCAGTTCAACCGCACCGAAGACGGCGTGATGCACCCGCTGCCCAAGCCCAGCGTGGACACCGGCATGGGCCTGGAGCGCCTCACCGCAGTGTTGCAGCACGTGCACAGCAATTACGAGATTGATTTGTTCGTGCATCTGCTGGCGTCGGCCAAGCAGGCAGTCGACGCCGCTGGCGGTGGCGATTGCGATGCCAGCAGCCCCAGCCTGAAGGTCATCGCTGACCACATCCGCGCCTGCGCTTTCACGGTGGCCGACGGCGTGATCCCCGGCAACGAGGGCCGCGGCTACGTGCTGCGCCGCATTGCCCGCCGCGCCATCCGCCACGGCTACAAACTGGGCGCGCGCAAGCCGTTTTTCCACACGCTGGTGGCCGCGCTTGATGCCGAGATGGGCGAGGCTTACCCCGAGCTGCGCCGCGCCGCCGCCCGTGTCACCGAGGTGCTGAAGGTCGAAGAAGAGCGCTTCTTCCAGACCATCCACAACGGCATGGAAATCCTGGAAGCCGAGTTGGCCGTGATGGACAAGTCTGGCGTCAAGGTGTTTGATGGCGACACCGCCTTCAAGCTGCACGACACCTTCGGCTTCCCGATGGACTTGACCGCCGACGTCTGCCGCGAGCGTGGCATGACGGTAGACGCCGCCGGGTTTGAGCGCGCCATGAACCACCAACGCCAGCAAGCCCGCGCATCGGCCAAGTTCAAGATGGCGGCCGGCCTGCGCTACGAGGGCGAGCCCACCACGTTTGTGGGTTACGAACACTTGCAGGTGGACGCTGCCAAGGTGCTGGCGCTGTACGTGGACGGCACCTCGGTGGCCACCGTCAAGCCGGGTGACGACTGCGTGGTGGTGCTCAACAACACGCCGTTTTATGCCGAAAGCGGCGGCCAGGCGGGGGATACCGGTGAGCTGCGCAACGCCGTGGCGCGCTTGATGGTTGAAGACACCACCAAGATCCAGGCCGACGTGTTTGGCCACCAGGGCCGGGTGCTTGAAGGCCACATCAGCGTGGGCGACAGCCTGGCGGCCAAGGTCAATTTTGAGCAGCGCGCCAAGACCGTGCGCAACCACAGCGCCACGCACCTGATGCACAAGGCGCTGCGCGAGGTGCTGGGCGAGCACGTGCAGCAAAAGGGCTCCTTGGTCAACGCCGAGCGAACCCGGTTTGACTTTGCCCACAACAGTCCCGTGACGGATGCGCAAATCCGCCGCGTGGAAGTCATCGTCAACGCTGAAATTCTGGAAAATACCGACGCCCACTCAGCGGTGATGGCCCTGGAAGACGCCCAACAAACCGGCGCCATGATGCTGTTTGGCGAGAAGTACGCCGACACCGTGCGTGTGCTCACCATTGGCTCCAGCAAAGAGCTTTGTGGTGGCACGCACGTGCAGCGCAGCGGTGATATCGGCTTGTTCAAGATCGTGGCCGAATCCGGCGTGGCCGCTGGCGTGCGCCGCGTGGAGGCCCTGACCGGCGACAACACGCTGGCCTATTTGCAGCAGCTAGAAGTCACGGTTGGCGGCCTCGCCAGTACGCTCAAGGCCACGCCCAACGAACTGCCGGCGCGCGTCGGTGGTTTGCTTGACACCGTGCGCTCGCTTGAAAAAGAAGTGACCGCGCTCAAGGGCAAGCTGGCTTCAGCCCAGGGTGACGAGCTGATGTTGCAGGCGGTGACCGTGAATGGCGTGCAAGTGCTGGCCGCCATGCTGGCCGGCGGCGACGCCAAAACCCTGCGCGATACGCTGGACAAGCTCAAAGACAAGCTCAAGACGGCGGTGGTGGTGCTGGCGGCGGTGGACGGCGACAAGGTGCAGCTGGCCGCTGGCGTGACGGCCAATGTGCTGGCCAACCCGGCCGCCAAAGTCAAGGCTGGCGAGCTGGTCAACTTTGTGGCCCAGCAAGTGGGTGGCAAGGGCGGGGGCAAGCCTGACTTGGCCATGGCCGGTGGCACGGATGCCAGCCAGTTGCCCAAGGCGCTGGCGTCGGTGCTGGGCTGGGTGAGCGAGCGCCTGGGCCAGTGATCACCTGACCTGCGCCGGGTGGCTGGCGCAGCTTGAGTCAGACGTAAAAACGGGCGCCTGGTGCGCCCGTTTTGCGGTTGGCTAGAAGCTCTTGCCAGGCGTCAAGCCAGGCCGCGCAGCAGCAGCTCGGCCACCAAAGCATTGATGCCGCCTTCATGGCCGGCGGCGCGGTCGCGCAGTTGTTGCGTTAGCGTGGCGGGCAGCTTGCAGGCAAAGGGCACCAAACCGGCGGCGGCATCGATGCGGCGCTGTTCTTTGCGGTCCAGCGGTGCGTGGGCCTCTTGCGCAAAGCGCCCCGGCACGGCGGTACGTTGGCGCTGGCCCTCAAGTTTGCTTTCGAGTTGGCGGACAAGATCGGTCTTTTTCATGCTCATGATGTTTTGTATCTTTTGGCAATCGACAAGGGTTGATTGTCGCGCACGCCGCGTGCCAGGCCCGACTGGCCTTGTTTGGCCAAAAACCACGGTCGGCGAGGCCCGCTTGTTGATGCCCAATTGTTGACGCCCCGCTTGGCGACGCAGCTGGCCACGTGGGCTTGACGATGCACGACTGGCTAAAGCAGCATCACGCCGCCCTTGCGCACAGGACCCTGACCATGCATGCCACAAACCTGAACCCGTCTCCCGTGACCATTCGCCGCGCTGTGTTGGCCGACGCCGCTGCCTTTGCCCACATCATGGGTGATCCGCAAGTGCTGCCCAAGCTGATGCAAGTGCCCTATACCAGCGAGGCGCTGTGGGCCGCCCGCCTGGCCGAAACCCTGGCGCTGGGCAAGCCCGATTTGGTGCTGGTGGCCGAGCGACCCAATGAGCACGGTGAGCCGCGTGTGGTGGCCACGGCCGGCCTGCACCCGGTTGGGGTGGCCTTGCGTCGGCGCCACGCCATGATGCTGGGCATCGCGGTGGCACCTGAGGCGCAAGGCCAGGGCGTGGGCCAAGCCTTGATGACGGCGCTTTGTGACTGGGCCGACAACTGGGGCCAGGTGCTGCGCATCGAATTGCAGGTGTATGCCGACAACGCCCGGGCCATCGCGCTGTACCAGCGCTGCGGCTTTCAGCATGAAGGCCATCACGTGGGTTATGCGCTGCGCGACGGGCAGTATGTGGATTCCTTGTCGATGGCGCGTCTGCATCCCAATCCGCCACGCTGGGGCGGTAACAATCGAGGTTCTGATTTTGAAAACCAAGATGCCTAAGCACCTCAACCCCAAGCACGCGATCACGCCCATGTTCAAGCCTACGCCACCCATCAGGAGCTCACGATGAGCCGCTTCGCCCGCAACAGCACCGAGTCCGACATCGCGGCGCTGGAGAAAGTCTGTGAACGCCTGGTGGGCTTTGGCGCCGACGTATCGCTGGAATGGGTGGACGGTTACCTCACCGCGCTGCTGGCCAGCCGCCGCGTGATCACCCCGAGCGAGTGGCTACCCGCCATGTTTGACGGCGCGTTTGAGCGCGCTTTTGCCGACCCGGTAGACTGGCAGCCAGGGCTGGACGTGCTGTTGGCGCGCTGGAACGTGATCGCCAGCCAGCTGGACGTGTCGTCGATGCTCGACGACCCCGAATCCATGCGCCTGGCGCCCTTGATGCTGAGCTACGACGACGCCGCCCGGGCCGAGCTGGTTGACGGTGGCCACATGACCGCCGATGAAGCGAAGGATTTGCTGCAAACCGGCGCGCTGTGGGCCGAAGGCTTTACCGACGCGATTGAGGCCTTTGGCGAGGAATGGCCCGAGCCCGAAACCGACACCGACGACGGCCGCTGGTTTGATGACTGCATGTCAAGAATCGTGGCGCTGATGCTGCCCGAAACCGAATTGGCGGCCCACGTGGCGCAGCACTACCCCGGTGAAACCATGGCGCGTGACCAACTGGTCGATGAAGCCTGTTTTGCCGCCCAGGATCTGCGGGTGTACTGGACCGAGCACACCGCCAAGCCCGCTCCCCGCCGCGTGGAGGCCGCCCCCGGCCGCAACGACCCCTGCCCATGCGGCAGCGGCAAAAAGTACAAAAAGTGCCACGGCGCCGCTGAGCAATAAACCGGCGGCGCGGCAGGGCTTGCCGCGCCGAGCCGGGCTCTTTTTTTTCGGCTTGCCCTTGCGCTACAGTGCCTCGCCATGAAAAAGCAAGAACTGGACGGGCGCCACATCGTGCTCGGTTTGTCGGGCGGCATCGCCTGCTACAAGGCGGCTGAACTGACGCGAGAGCTGATCAAGGCCGGCGCCACCGTGCAGGTGGTGATGACCGAGGCGGCCTGCGCCTTCATCACGCCGGTGACGATGCAGGCGCTGTCGGGCCGCGCGGTGGCACTCAGCCAGTGGGACGCGCGCGAGCCCAACAACATGGCGCATATCAACCTCAGCCGCGAGGCCGATGCCATCTTGATTGCGCCGGCCTCGGCCGATTTCATCGCCAAGCTGGCCCAAGGCCGCGCCGATGAGCTGTTATCCCTGCTGTGCCTGGCCCGACCCTTGTCGGCGGGCGGCGATGCCTGCCCGCTGCTGCTGGCGCCGGCCATGAACCGCGAAATGTGGGCGCACCCGGCCACGCAGCGCAACGTGGCCCAGGCAGTTGCTGACGGCGCCACGGTACTGGGCCCGGGCTGCGGTGACCAGGCCTGCGGCGAGGTGGGCGACGGCCGCATGCTGGAGGCGGCGGAATTGTGCGATGAACTGATCGCCTTTTTTCAGCCCAAGTTGCTGGCCGGCAAAAAGGTGTTGATCACCGCAGGCCCCACGTTTGAGGCGATGGACCCGGTGCGGGGCATCACCAATCTGTCGTCGGGCAAGATGGGCTTTGCGCTGGCGCGCGCGGCCCAGGAGGCGGGCGCCGAGGTCACGCTGGTGGCCGGCCCGGTGCACTTGAGCACGCCGCGCCACGTACGCCGCATCGACGTA
Source organism: Betaproteobacteria bacterium (assembly GCA_043779845.1). Lineage (GTDB taxonomy): Bacteria > Pseudomonadota > Gammaproteobacteria > Burkholderiales > Burkholderiaceae_C > Pseudaquabacterium. Next base: position 21,831 of record JAYWDK010000110.1, read on the forward strand.
AAAAGCGCGCTGCAGATGCATGCCGCCGTGATGCCCGAGGCAGCCGTGCATGACGTGTTCGTGGCCACGGCGGCGGTGGCCGACTGGCGGCCCGCCTCGGCCTTGGATCAAAAGATCAAAAAAGACGGCTCGGGCCATGTGCCGGGTTTCAGTTTCATTGAAAACCCCGACATCCTGGCGTCGGTGGCGAAGCTGCGGCCGCGTCCTTTCTGCGTTGGGTTTGCCGCCGAGAGCGAAGACCTGGCGCGCCACGCGCGTGAAAAACTGGTTCGCAAAAACGTACCGCTGGTGGTGGGCAATCTCGGCCCGGCCACTTTTGGCCGCGACGACAACACCTTGCTGCTGGTAGACGCCGACGGCGAGCGCGCCCTGGCCACTGCCGACAAACTGAGCCTGGCACGCGAGCTGGTGCGTGAAATCGCCCACCGGCTTTCAATGGCCCAACAAGGCCAAAAAAGCAATGACCCCAATTGATCTCAAGGTGCTGGATACGCGCATGGCCGCGTTCCTGCCAAGTTATGCCACGCCCGGCAGCGCGGGGCTGGATTTGCGCGCCTGCCTCGACGCCGCGCTGGTGATCAACCCGGGTCAAACGGTGTTGATCCCCACGGGTCTGGCGGTGCACATTGCCAATCCGGGCCTGGCGGCGATGATCCTGCCCAGGTCGGGCTTGGGCCACAAACACGGCATCGTGCTGGGCAACCTGGTCGGCCTGATCGACAGCGATTACCAAGGACCTTTGATGGTGAGTTGCTGGAACCGCAGCCAGCAGCCATTCACCATCGAACCGATGGAGCGCATCGCCCAAATGGTCATCGTACCCGTGGTGCACGCGGCGTTCAGGCAGGTGGTGGAGTTTGACCTCAGCCACCGCGGCGAGGGCGGCTTCGGGTCGACGGGCAAGGCCTGATAACGCAGCCGTGGCCCGGCCCAGCGGTGAGCCCGCGTTGTGCGGGTCAGTGCAGGTGAGGTGAGGGCGGGGCGCTGTGCATGATGCTGACCGCGCCTTCGTCGACTGACTTGGCGGCCAACTCATCAGCGTTGGCGTCGCGCACCGCAATCACCTTGACCGCCAGCCGCAGCGAGATGCCGGCCAAGGGGTGGTTGCCGTCCAGCACCACATGGTCCGGGTAGAGCTCGGTGATGGTGTAAATGGTCTCGGCCGGCATGTCTTCGGTGCCGGCGCCCTGGGGCAAGCCATCAAACTGCATGCCAATAGCCAGCGGCTCTGGGAACAGTTTCCGGTCCTCGAAGCACACCAGGTCGGGCTCGTAGTCGCCAAAGCCATGCTCGGGCTCCAAATGCAGGTCGCATTCAAAACCGGCGCTCTGGCCCAGCAAGGCCTCTTCGAGTTTGGGCAGCAGGTCATCGCCGCCGTAAAAAAACTCCAGAGCCTCGCCGAGTTCGTCGATGGTTTGGTCTTGGGCGTCGGCCAGCGTCCAGGTGAGGCTGACGACACAGGGGTCGGTGATCAACATCAAACAATGATCGCATACCTGCCACGTGCGCCCGGCTGCGCCACGCTTGGCGACAGTGACAATTGGGCTATGGATATCAACCAAGCCACACCCCTGCTGGGCGGGATTTCACCCGCCACCTTCATGCGCCGCTATTGGCAAAAAAAGCCCTTGCTGGTGCGTCATGCCTGGCCTGGCGTGCAGAGCCCGATCGAGCGCGCGGCACTGTTTGATCTGGCGGGCGGTGAGGGCGTTGAGGCCCGATTGCTGACCCAATTTGACGGCGATTGGCGTCTGCGCCACGGGCCGTTCAAGCGCAGCGCGCTGCCCCCGGTCAAAAAGCCAAACTGGACCCTGCTGCTGCAAGGGCTGGATCTGCATTGGCAACCGGCTCACGACATGTTGGAGCAGTTCCGCTTCGTGCCCGAGGCACGCCTGGATGACCTGATGATTTCCTATGCCAGCGATGGCGGCGGCGTGGGGCCGCACATTGACTCTTACGACGTGTTTTTGCTCCAAGTGCACGGCAAGCGCCGCTGGCGCGTTGGGCCGGTGGCCGACCGCAGCTTGGTGCCGGATTTGCCGGTGCGCATCCTGGCCAATTTTCAGCCCACTGAAGAGTGGCTGCTGGAGCCTGGCGACATGCTCTACCTACCGCCGCTGTGGGGCCATGACGGCGTGGCTGAGGGTGAATGCATGACTTGCTCGGTGGGTTTCCGCGCAGCAACGGCTACCAGTTTGGCGCAGGAGTTGTTGCACCAATTGGCCGATGAGTTGGAGCCCCACGATGGTGACCTCGCCGGCCGGGGGCGCGAGACGATCTACCGCGACGCGGGCCAACTGGCCACCGCCACGCCAGGCCGGTTGCCCGACAGCCTGCGGCAGTTTGCGCAAGCTGCGCTGGCGCGTGCATTGCGGGACACCAAGGCGCTGGATCGCGCCTTGGGGGTGCTCATGACCGAGCCCAAGCCGCAGGTCTGGTTCGAGGCCGGTGAACCGCTTGCAAGCGGTTGTGGCGTGGCGCTGGACCGCCGCAGCCGAATGGCCTATGACGATCACCACGTCTTCATCAATGGCGAGGCCTTTGTGGCGGGCGGGCGGGATGCCAAGCTGATTCGCCTGCTGGCTGATGAGCACCAACTTGCTGCCGGGTCGGTGGCCCGCTTGGGTGACGATGCGCGGCTGCTGCTCAGTGATTGGGTGGAGGCTGGCTGGGTGCAGCCTGTGGATTGACCCGCAAGCGACAACGCCATGTCAGCAAGCGATGACTCCCCGGCCGAAGGCTTGCCCAGCTTGCCCGGCGTCAACCCACCAGACATGTTGCAGGGGCGCCAGCCATGCCGCGATCTGCTCAGGCAAACGCTGTGTGACTTGGCGCCAAACCTGGGCCGCGCATCGGCAGGCGGTAATCTGCCCGATGCCCACGCCGTCAACGCGGCGCGCGAGCTGTGGTTGATAGACCGCGTGTTTGAAAACTGGCCGCTTGACGACCCTGCCGTGCTGGAAAGCCTGTCAACCTGGCTGCGGCCCGCAGGGCGAACGCTGCACCTTGTGGGCGCGGATTTCAACACCATGGCCCGTGCCTACCCCCGGTTTGCCCGCTGGCGGCGTGATTGGTCGCACGGCATGGAGGTGGTCAGCCCCGTGGATGGGTTGCTAACAGGCTGCCCGCGCGGCTTGCTGGCAGGGCCCGTGGCCCTGATGTTGCTGGACGCACCGGATTGGCGCTTGCAGCGGGTGAGCGATTCAAGCCATTTGCGTGCATTTCAAACGCAATGTGCAGACTTTTTGCAACGCTGCGAACCCGCTTGGGCGGTCACTACTTTGGGTTTATAGGGAGCTTCCCTAGGGTCGGCTATAATTTTTGGCTGGGCTTAGAAGGGCTCGAGCTTTCTGGGTCTGGTTTCTGAACATTCTGGTTGAGTGGATGCCATTTTTTGGCTTCGACCGAATGCGTCAGATCCCCATACCGGTAACTGTTGATCAACATTTTTCACTTAGGATTCAAATGAACAAGTCATTCCTGTTGGCTGCCCTGGTCGCCGCCGCCGCCCTGACCGCTTGCGGCAAAAAAGAAGAAACTACCCAAGTTGCGGCGCCTGCCGTTGCTGCCGCCGCTTCGTCGGCCGCTGCTGCTGCCTCTGCAGTGACTGACGCTGCCGCTTCGGCTGCCACTGGTGCCGCTGCTGCCGTCGTTGACGCTGCCGCGTCGGCTGCCGCTGGCGCCGCTGCCATGGCTGCTAGCAAGTAATCGGCATTTTGCCGACATCAAAAAGCCGCCTTCGGGCGGCTTTTTTTCGTCCACCGTTTTTTGCGGCCCCTTCGAGTGGCGAATGGGTTTGTTCTGCAGATGACGATCTTTGGAGCCAAAAGTGACAGTTATGACACGCTTGGACTAGCGCTTGTAACGGGCACTGATAGGCGGGATTGTCAATTGAGCATTGCCCGAGAATACACTTCTGGCTTCTTCTTTCCTCTCGTCGGCGGTTGCGTCAAATACCGCTCCAAACCATGCTGAAGTCCTTGCGCCGTCTGATTGCCGGGGGTACCCGAACTGCCGAGCCCTTGGCACTGCAAATTTGGTCCGAGGATCGAGGTTACGGCTACAGGCGGGTGCGTGATGCCGAGGGTTGTGTGGTCGAGGGCCATCAGGGCACGCAGGACTGGCGCATTGAATGGGGCGCGTCGCAACGCGATTACATCGCAGGTTTTGAGTTGCGCATGATTGCCGAGATCGGCTTGCCGCACCAGTTGATGGCGATGATCCTGAACCGCCAGTTGATGGAGGTGATGGAAAAGACGGTCTACGAGCGTTTTGTGGATGATGTTCAAACGCGCATTGACACGGACACGCCACCTGAGATGCGCTGGCTGGTGATGCATGTCAAACCGGGTGCGCAGGCCATGGGCAGGCTTCGCGACCGCTATGGTGCCGTTTGCAGCATCGAGCCTTGGTTGTTGCAGTGGTTGAACAGTCCGCTCAACGATGCGCTGGCAGCCACCCTGGAGGTAGTGAAGCCTGATGTGCCGGTGGTGCTCACGATTGGCCGTGGTCGGCTGACGTTGCGCACCCCCATGGCGCTGCCCGATGTGAGGCAGTTGGCCATCTGGTTCTCGGTGTTCGAGCACGCTTTGCGAGAAGCGAAACGCCTGGGTAGCGAGTGGCGCGATGCGGCAGGCGGCGGGCTCACAACGCAGCCGAGCACGTGGTCACACAGCGAATTGATTCGGGTTCCTGAGCCCGTAAGCCAGCGCTGATCGCGGCGTGGCCGTGGCGCCGTGCTGATGGCGCGGGCGCCTGTCAGCCTTCGGCGATGTCCATGAGTTTGTCGCGCGACAGCACCACCAAGCGAGTGGGCTCCACCCGAACCGCACCTTCGCGCTCGAAACCTTTGAGCTCTTGATTGACTCGCTGCCGTGAGGCGCCCAGCAATTGCGCCAGATCTTCCTGGGCCAGCTGCAATCCGATGCGGATTTCCTCGCCCTGCGCAATGCCGTAGCTCTTGGCCAACAGGATGATCTGCTTGGCCAAACGGGCTGACAACGGTTTGGTGTTGAGGTCTTCAAACTGATTGAACATCAGGCGCAAGCGTCGGCAATTCAAGCGCAGCAAGGCGTCATACAGCTCGGGGTGCTGCGCCAGCAGTTCTTTGAAATCGGCCTTGCGCACGCACAGCAGCGTGGTTTCGCCATGGGCGTCGGCATCGTGCGTGCGGGGCAGGCCGTCGAACAGCGAGATGTCGCCAAACCACACGCCAGGCTCGCAGTAAGTCAGGGTGACTTGTTTGCCCGACAGCGACACCAGCGAAACCCGCACCGTGCCTCGGGCCACACCACACCAGTCTTCGGCTGGCGTGCCACGAGAGGCTAGCGGCGCGCCGTCGCCAAGCCTTCGCACATACGCCCGCGACAGGATTGCGTTACGCAGAGCTTGGGAGAGCTTGGAAAACCATGCGCCTGATTCAATGTTTTGTCGCTCTTCAACGCTTAGAACCGGGGTATTCATGTCTTGTCCCAGGGGTGACAAGCCCGCCACCCTGCCTCGCCTATTGTCCACGAGCTTGAATATGCCGAGAAATTACAGCCCATGTTGCCCTATGAACTCAACATCCCGTCGCGTCGGCATGAGGTGTCCGCAGATGAGTGGCAAACCCGTGTTGATCTCGCGGCGGCTTACCGTCTGGTGGCGCTGTTCAAGTGGGATGACTTGGTGTTCACGCACATCAGCGCCCGTGTGCCTGGCGTTGAGGATCAGTTCCTGATCAACCCCTACGGTTTGATGTTTGACGAGATCACCGCCTCGAGCCTGGTCAAGATCGACCTGCTGGGCAACAAGGTTGAGGAGTCTCCGTACGCCGTCAACCCGGCCGGTTTCACGATCCACAGTGCCGTGCATGCCAATCGCCACGATGCCGCTTGCGTGTTGCACACCCACACGCTCAACGGCGTGGCGGTATCGGCGCAAAAGCAAGGCGTATTGCCCATTTCCCAGCAATCCATCTTTGTGTTGTCCAGCCTGGGCTACCACGACTACGAGGGCGTGGCCTTGCGCGATGACGAAAGGCCGCGCCTCGTGCGCGATCTCGGGCATAGCAATTACCTGATGCTGCGCAACCATGGCCTGCTCACCGTGGGACCCAGCATCGCGGATGCTTTTTTGTCCATGTACTTGTTCGAAACGGTCTGCAACATCCAGGTTCGCGCTCAGGGTGGCGGCGAGCTAATACCGGTTCACCCAGACATCCTCGCTACCGCCCAGCAGCAATCCGCGCAGGCCACGCGAGGTCTGGGTGCGTCACTGGTTTGGCCCGGCCTGTTGCGTCGCCTGGCCCGATACTCACCCGGGTACGATCAGTAGCAGCATGAGTCAATGTTGTTTGGCCCGGAAGGGGCCTTGTGGCTGGCAAAGGCCGACGGGCTTGCAAGCCCCGTAGGCGGACGACGTCTGTTGTCGGCCTGGGAGCGCTCTCAGGCGCGGCCTTCAGTACGCTGTTGGCCGGCTGCCAGCCCGCGCGGATTGACGAGCAATCTGGCCGGATTTGGGCCCCAGTTCCATCCAATGGTGTGGGGGCAGCATGCTAGAGTGAAGCGCATCATTTATCACTCGCCCAGCTTGGCTGATTGTCTTCAGCGCCCGGTGCACCGCATGCAACCCAAGTTTCCGCTGATTTTCACAGTAGCCGCAGGGGCGGCGCTGGCAGCATCACCCAGCCACGGGCTGGGTTTTGAGCGGCCGCATGCAGCGCGCGTGATCACCAACCGCGCAATTCCATTGCCACTCGCGCCTTCACTGGTACTGGCGGCTGCGTCGTTGGTGATGGACGTGCAAGCCACGGTGGCCGACGTTGGCGCCGAGCCTGCACTTGCGTTGGAGCAGCAAGTTCAAGCGCTGCTCGTTGATGCCAAGCGCCAGCAAGAGCAATTGAGCCAGGTGCGGTATCGGCTGGTGGCGGCCGAGGCGGCCAACAGTTGGCTGCCCTGGATGGTGCTCGGCCTGCTGGGTGCCGGTGGCTTGTTGATCTGGTTGGCCTTGCGAGTGAGCCGCTTGCAGCGCGATCAGGAGAGGCAATCCTGGGTTCGGCCTGACAACAATCTTCAAAACGCGCTCCGTGCCGACAGTTCTCCAGGGGGTGGGGTGTCGCTGTTGTCGCCCGAGCAGCCCTTGTTGTCGAATTTGGCCCCGGCTACTGCCGAGGCAGCGCCGCTTCAGCTCATGGCGGCACCCGCTGCCAGCGACGAAACAGCCGCCGGCCTCCACACGGATCGGCCGTCGGTGGCTGCCGAATATCCAATGGGCACCGGCTTGCCCGCCCGGTCCGTATCGGTCGAGGAGTTGCTGGATCTGGATCAGCAAGTTGACTTCTTCATGGTGCTGGGCAAAGAGCAGGCGGCAATTGACCTGCTGCTGAGCCATGTGCGCAGCACGGGTGGCACCAGTGCCTTGCCGTATTTCAAGTTGCTTGAGATCTACCGCCAGCAAGGCGACCAAGACGCCTACGAGCGCACGCGCGAGCGTTTCACCCAGCGCTTCAATGCCACGGCACCCGACTGGTCGGGTGATCTGACGGTTGGGCTGAGTCTGGAGCAGTATCCCGACGTGCTGTTGCGTCTCCAGCAGGTATGGCCGCAGCCCAGGCGGGCGGTAGCCGAGCTGGAGTCGCTGTTGTTGCGCAGTGGTCATCAAGAACCGTTTGATTTACCGGCCTACCGCGAAATATTGTTGTTGCACGCGCTGGTGAGTGATCTGCCTGGACTGAGTGCCGCCCCGGTTGCCGCTGGCCTTGAAATGACGCAAGCCATTCACGTTGTGCCCACCGAGCGGCGTGCGCTTGCCGAGCCGTATCTGGACAAGGTGGCGTCCGATTCGGTTGATTTTTTGTTGCCAATGGACGGCATGCCTGCCGACGCCGCGTTGCGGCGGCCTCGCTTGTCAGAGCGCACGGGCGCGCAGGCGATGTTGGCTGAGTGGGTGTTTTCTCGCACGGCAAAGAGCCATTCAGGCCCGTCTATCAACGAGGATGGCTTCCCTGCGAGCGGCGTTGACGAGTCGCCGTGGCCGGTCAAGCTGGATCTCGATTTGAGCGACTTCGCTCCGGCGCCGCGTGAGTTCACCCGGCCCGCTGCGTTCACGGATATCGACATGCGGCGCGACAGCCGCCGCTCGGACATGTCGACGTTTGACGACAGCGGCTTGCCGCCGCCCTTGGCTTCCAGGCGCTGAGCGCCGCGTGCACGCAGGGGCAGTACGCAAGTGCTGGCGGGCCTGTACGCAAGTGCTGGCGCCGCAAGCGGCTCAAAGCCGAGACAGGTTGGCGAGCGCCGCGTTGAGGGTTTCGTCCCGTTTGGCGTAGCAAAACCGTGTCAGGCCCTGGTTTCTGCCGTCGTCGTAAAAGGCCGAAACCGGAATGGCCGCGACGCCGATTTCGGTGGTCAACCAGCGGCAAAAATCAGCCTCGGGCAGATCGCTGATGGCGCTGTAATCCACCACCTGAAAGTAGCTGCCTTCGCTGGGCAAAAGGCGGAAGCGCGTGCTCGCCAAGCCGGCCCGAAACAGGTCGCGCTTGCGCTGGTAGAACGCCGGCAGATCCACATACGGCGCCGGGTTGGCAAGGTAACGTGCCAGGCCGTGTTGCATGGGCGTGTTGACCGTGAACACGTTGAACTGGTGCACCTTGCGAAACTCCGCGCTCAGCGGTGCTGGCGCGGCCACGGTGCCAAGCTTCCAGCCCGTGACATGGAAGGTTTTGCCGAAGCTGGAGATCACAAATGCCCGTGCCGCCAACTCGGGGTGGGCCGACGCGCTGGCGTGGCGCTCACCGTCGTACACCATGTGCTCATACACCTCGTCGGCGATCAGCAACACCTCGGTCGGACGCAGGATGTCGGCCAGCGTTTGCAGGTCGGCGGCACGCCAGACAGTGGCGCTGGGGTTGTGCGGGGTGTTGACGATGATGGCTCGGGTGCGGGGCGTGATCGCGGCGGCGATGGCGTCAAAGTCGGGGCGAAAGGTTTCGGCTTTCAGGGCGACCCGCAGCACCGTGCCACCAGCCAATTCGATGTTGGGCACGTAGCTGTCGTAGTTGGGCTCCAGCACGACGACCTCGTCGCCCAGGCCCACGATGGCCAGGATGGCGGTGAGGATGGCTTGGGTGGCGCCGGCGGTGATGGTGATTTCGGTGGCTGGGTCATAGCGCCGGCCGTAGAGCGTTTCGATCTTTTGGGCCACGGCCTCGCGCAGCGCGGGCACGCCCGTCATGGGTGGGTACTGGTTGTGGCCCTCGCGCATGGCACCCACCACGGCATCCACCAAGCCGGGGTCGCCCGAAAAATCAGGGAAGCCCTGGCCCAGATTGACGGCGCCGTGCTCGGCGGCCAGCGCCGACATGACGGTGAAGATGGTGGTGCCCACCTTGGGCAGGCGGCTGGGGGGCAGCGGGGTGTGAAATTGAGTCATGGGTCAAAGCTCGTAGGCTGTGGGTTCACCACCAGGGCGCTCAGTCATGGTGCGCTCGATCAGGGCGCGGGTCAGGCGCTCACTCAGCAGTTCGGCAAATGCAAATACAAAGTGCCGAAGATAGGCGCCGCGTTTGAAGGCCACGCGTGAGGTATTGGGCCCAAACAAATGGCCGACCGGGCGCCAGGCCAGATCACCGCCGGGCGGATCGTCGCGCACGGCCATTTCGGCTACCAGGCCCACGCCCATGCCCAGGCGCACATAGGTCTTGATGACGTCGGCGTCAATGGCTTCAAGGGCGATGTTGGGCTTGATGCGTGCCTTGGCGAAGGCGCTGTCTATGCGCGAGCGGCCACTGAAGGTGGGGTGGTAGGTGATCAGCGGCTCGGCGGCCAATTGCTCCAGCGTGGGCCGTTCCACGTTGGCCAAGGGGTGGCGAGCAGGCACCACCAGCACATGCTGCCACTCGTAGCAGGGCAGGCTGACGAGGCCTTCGGTGTCGGCCAGGGCCTCGGTGGCCAGGCCGATCTCGGCCACGTCGTCCAGCAGCATGCGCGCCACGTCGCCTGGCGTGCCTTGGTGCAGCACCACCTGCACCTTGGGAAAGCGCCGCCGCAGCTGCGCCACGGGCTCGGGCAGCACGTAGCGGGCCTGTGAGTGCGTGGTGGCGATCGACAGCGTGCCTGCGTCCTGCTTGGAAAACTCGTCACCAATTCGCTTGAGGTTGGCCACCTCGCGCATGATGATTTCAACCGACTTCAGCACCAGTTGCCCCGGCTCGGTGACGCGCCGCAGGCGCTTGCCGTGGCGGGCAAAGATGTCCACGCCAAGCTCTTCTTCAAGCTCCAGGATGGCCTTGCTGATGCCGGGCTGCGAGGTGTGCAGCGCCTTGGCCGTTTCGGTGAGATTGAGGTTGCGGCGCACCGCCTCCTGCACAAACCGGAACTGGTGCAGATTCATCGCACCGGCACCTCGGCTTGAGCGCTGGCCAAGGCCACCTTGGTCATGGCCTCGATCAGCGCGGGTGCTTCGCCCACGGCCGTGCGCAGCGTGAAACGCACTGCCGGGTGTTCAGCTTGCAACTGAGCCATCAGCACGGGGATGTCGCGCCGCACGTGGCCGCCCGCGCCCAGAAACAGTGGCACCACGTCCACTGCGGTGCAGCCCTGCTTGACCAACTGGCTGCCGCCGGCCACCAGGTCCGGGGTCATGAACTCCAGAAAGGCCAGCGCCACGCGTTGCTCGCCGCGCGCGGCGCGGCAACAGGCCGCCACGGCCTCAAAAGGCCGGGCCCACTGGGGATCTCGGGCGCCATGGGCGAACAGCAGCAAGCCAGTGTTGGTGTCGGCCTGGGCCGTTGCTGATGGGGGTAGGAGGGAGTCGCTCATCTTGGGGTTTATCGGTATCGAACCAGCCAGGCAAAAGCGCCCATTGAAATCAATAAATACAAGCCGCTGGGCGCGGCTGCGGCCATCCAGGGCGTCCACTGGCGCAGCAGGCCCAAGTGGCCGCTGGCGTTGTTCAGCAGCACAAAGCTGATGCCCAACATGATGCCGCCAAACACTTTGTAGCTCACACCGCCCGCTCTTGCGTGCAGGTAGGCAAAAGGCAGGGCCAAGGCCACCATCACCACGCAGGCCAGCGGGTACAAGGCCTTTTTCCAGAACTGAATTTCATGGCGCTGCACGGCCTGGTCCTGATCGGCCAGATGGCTTTTGAAGCGCCACAAATCCAGCGTGGACATGGACTGCACCGGCAGCAGCGCGGCGGCCACGGTGTTGGTGTCCAGCGAGCTGGCCCAGCGTTGCTCGGCAAACGCTTGCTGCACCAGCGGGTTGCCGGCCAGCGCGGCTTCCGGGGTGGGCCAATCGGTGCGCTGCACGTCTCGCAGGCGCCAAAAACCGTCGGCTTGCACCTCGGCCGAGCGGGCCTCGATGCGGGTGCGCAAGCGGCCATCGGTGTCGAACTCAAAGATGCGGATGCCCGCCAACTCGCGCCCGCCGCTCGTGGCGCCCACGTTGACCGAGATGCTGCGCTCGGCGCTGCCGCCCACGCCGCCCGCCGCCCGCCGTTCCTTGATCCAGGCCCCACCGCCGTCCAGCGCCAACGGGCCGCGGGCCCCCGTCTTGACCACCACCGACTGGCGCTCGGCAAACGGCGCCACGTAGTCGCCCACCACAAAGGTGATCAGCGCAAACACCACGCCCGGGATCGCCAACAAGCCTAGAGCCCGGCCGGGCCCCAGGCCCGCCGTGCGCAGAATGGTGAACTCGGACGATTGCGCCAGCCGTGCCATGGCGTAGATGGTGCCAATCAGCACGGCGATCGGAAACAGCTCGTAAAAATGCCCGGGCACCGCCAGCAAGCCCCGGATCACGGCTTGGCCCAGCGTGTAGCCGTTGCGCCCGATGCTGCTGATTTCGTCGACAAAATCAATGAAGAAAAACAGGCTCAAGAACGCGATGGCGACAAAGACGACCGACCAGACGATGTCGCGGTAAAGCAGGCGGCGCACGGTTTTCATGCGGTCCGCCGTTTTGGGGTCCAGCGCCACACGGCCGCGTGGTCGCGCCACCAGATCAGCGCCAGGCCGATCAGGAACGCGCCGCCGTGCAACACCACCATGGCCGGGGCGATGGCGTAGCGGCCACTGGCAATCCAGGCCTGCGACAGGTTGATCAGGTTGAAATAAGCCACAAACGTGAGCAGCGCCAACAGCAAGTTCCAGTTGCTGGCGCGGCGCGGCTGGGTGGCCGCCAGGCCGGTGCCCAGCAGCAGCAAGTTGGCGCAGGCCAGCAGCATGCCCACGCGCCAGGCCAGCTCGCCTTGCCGGGCTGGCGTGGGCTCGCGCAGCAGCGCCAGGGTGTCCATCGTGGCGGGCAGGCTGGCTTCGGCGGTGCGCACCGCGTTTTCACTGATGAGCACCTGGTAGGCGTCAAAACTCGCCAGCGTGCGTTGCTTGCTGTCGGTATTGACCTCGTTGCGCTGGCCGTGCTCAAGCCGCAGCACGCGGTCGGCTCCTTCGGTGTCGAGCCGGCCGCTGCGCGCCGAAACCACCGATTCAATGGGCGCCTTGCGGGTCAGCACAAACACGTGGTGGGCGGCTATGCCTTCCTGGCTGGCACGGTCGACAAAAAACACCCGACTGCCATCACGCGAGGTTTGAAACACGCCGGGCGCCACGCGGGACAGATCCGTGCGCTGCTCGTACCGGGCGCGCAACTCGGCACTGCTGCGGTTGCCCCAGGGCCAGACAAACAGCAGCAGCGCGGCCACCACCACCAGCACTGGCCAGGCCATGCGCAACACCGGCTGCACAAAGCGGCCCAAGCCCAGCCCGCTGGCAAACCAGATCACCATCTCGCTGTCCCGGTACATGCGGCCCAGGCTCAGCACCACGGCGATGAACAGCGACAGCGTGAGCATCGTGGGCAGGTGCTTCAAGGCCGTGTAGCCGAGCATCAGCACCACGTCTTCGGGGGCGACCTCGCCACCCGCAGCCATGGCCAGCGTGCGGATCAACATCATGGTGATGACGATGGTGAGGATCACCACCAGGGTGGCACCAAAGCTGCGGGCCAGTTCACGCTTGACAGTTGAATCGAATAACATCTTTGGCTGTTTCTTATCAGAGCGAATTATGGACTTCCGTACCCAAGTGACTGCTCTCGGAGCCACCAGCCGATTGAATGCCGACGCGCTGTTGCTGCTGTTGGTGTGTGATGCCGCCGGCGATACCGTGCCGGCTGGATTGGACGAAACACTGGCCTTGGCCGTGGCCGAAGCCGTGGCTTGTGGCGACCTTGACCTGAAGCCCGGCAAACAGGCTTACCTGCGCCAAGTGGCTGGCGTCAAGACGCCACGCGTGGCCGTAGCCGTCGCCAAAAACAATGGCGCCCGCGCCCTCAAGGCGGCGGCAGCGGCGGGCTTTGGCTTGCTCAAGGGCCTGGGCGTCAAGCACCTGGCGGTGCAGTTTGCGGGCACGGGTTTGGTCGATGCCCAACAGGCCGAGGCCGTGGTCGCGGCCGTGACCGACGCGGTTTATGTCTACCGCAGCACCAAGCCCAGCGCACCGGCCGCGCCGCTGCTGAACAAACTGAGCTTGTTGGTGCCCAGCAAAGCCGAGGCCACCGCCGCTAACGCGGGTTTGGTGCGTGCGGCGGCCATCGCCGAAGGCGTGACCCAGGCCCGCGAGTTGGCCAACCTCCCGGGCAACCATTGCACGCCCACCCTGCTGGCCGAGGAAGCCCGCAAGATGGCCAAAGCCCAGGGCCTGAAGATCGAGGTGCTCGATCGCAAGCACATTGAAGCGTTGGGCATGGGCAGCTTCTTGTCGGTGGCGCAAGGCTCGGATGAGCCGCCCAAGTTCATCGTGATGCATTACCACGGCGCCGCCAAATCGCAGGCACCACTGGTGCTGGTGGGCAAAGGCATCACTTTTGACTCGGGCGGCATCTCGCTCAAGCCAGGGGGCGAAATGGACGAGATGAAGTTCGACATGGGCGGCGCCGCCAGCGTCATCGGCACGATGCGCGCCGTGGCCGAACTCAAGCCCAAGGTCAACCTGATCGGCGTGATCGCCACCTGCGAAAACATGCCCAGTGGCCGCGCGCTCAAGCCGGGCGACGTGGTCACCAGCATGTCGGGCCAGACCATCGAGGTGCTCAATACCGACGCCGAAGGCCGGCTGGTGCTGTGTGACGCGCTGACCTATGTCGAGCGCTTCAAGCCCGCCGCCGTGGTGGACATCGCCACTTTGACGGGCGCGTGCGTGGTGGCGCTGGGCGCCGTGCGCTCAGGCATGTTCAGCACCGACGATGCCCTGGCGGCCGAGCTGCTGGCCGCCGGCGACGCCGCGCTGGACACCTGCTGGCGCTTGCCGCTGGACGATGACTACGAAGAGGGCCTCAAGAGCAACTTCGCTGACGTGGCCAACATCGCCGGCCGCGCTGGCGGTGCCATCACGGCGGCCACCTTCCTCAAGCGCTTCACCACCAAGCTGCGTTGGGCGCACCTTGACATTGCCGGCACGGCCTGGAAGTCGGGCACTGCCAAAGGCGGCACGGGTCGCCCGGTGGGTTTGTTGACGCACTGGGTGTTGGCGCAAGTCAAGTGATCGCCTTGATCGTGACCCCGGGCCGATGAGCGCGGTTGACTTCCACACCGGCGTGGCCGACAAGCTCGGCTACGCCTGCCGCTTGCTGCGCAAAGCCTGGCGCGGCGGCAACAAGGTGGTGGTGGCCGGCGCACCCGAGCTGCTGACACGCCTGGATGTGCTGCTCTGGACGTTTGAGCCCGGCGAGTTTGTGCCGCATGCACGCTTGCGCGTTGGTGAGCCCATCTCCGCGCTGCTGGCGCGCACCCCCATCTGGCTGGCCGACACGCCCACCGACGCCGCGCCGCGCGACGTGCTGGTCAACCTGGGGCCCGGCGGCGTGCCCGGGTTTGAACAATTTGCGCGGGTGATCGAGATCGTGGCCGAGCCTGCCGATGACGTGGCCAGCGGCCGCCAGCGCTGGCGCCAGTACCTTGCGGCCGGGCACAAGCCCACCAACCGCACCCAAACGCCGGCCTGAGCCAGCGGGTGCGGCGTGCGCTGCTCGTGCTCGCGTCAAAACGGTGCGCGGGCTACCGCGAAATTGGTGCATCGATACGCGCACTTTGGGCGTTAGGCACACACGGGTGGCGGCCCAAAGCGCCAGCGTTCGGGCGTCAGACGCCGGCTTCGCCGACTGGCCCCTGCTGGCCACGCAGCGCGATGGTGAACGCGGCACAGCCCTTGCAGGTTGACCGCTCAAACCGCCGTCCGCGCTAGGGCAAGCCCCAAGGATTTTTGAGGCAAAACGGTGGTTCATCGGGTGTATCGTCTCGCCCGTTGAGAAACGGCGCCACGGTCGTTTCTCTCCTCAACACACTCTTTGGAGATACCCGCATGCAAGTCAAATTCAACGTTATCGTCGCAGCCGCTTTGTCGGTGCTCGCAGGCGGCGCCATGGCGCAAGACATGGTCGTCAAGATCGGCCACGTTGGCCCGGTCTCCGGCGCGCAAGCCCACTACGGCAAGGACAATGAAAACGGCGCCCGCATGGCGATCGAAGACCTGAACGCCAAAGGCGTGACGATTGGCGGCAAGAAGGTCAAGCTGGAGCTGGTGGCCGAAGACGACGCCGCCGATCCAAAGCAGGGCACCGCTGCCGCGCAAAAACTGTGCGATGCCAAGGTCAACGCCGTGGTCGGTCACCTGAACTCGGGCACCTCGATCCCGGCGTCGTCGATCTACAACCAGTGTGGCATCCCCCACATCTCGCCGTCGTCCACCAACCCCAAGCTCACGCAGCAGGGCTACAAGACCACCTTCCGCTTGCTGGCCAATGACAACGCCCTGGGCGCTGGCCTGGCGCTGCATGCCGCCAACAACATGAAGCTCAAGAAGGTTGCGATCATCGATGACCGCAGCGCCTACGGCCAAGGTGTTGCCGAGGTCTTCAAGAAGACCGCGCTGTCGCTGGGCATGGTGGTGGTGGACGAGCAGTACACCAACGACAAGGCCACCGATTTCATGGCCATCCTGACCGCCATCAAGAGCAAGTCGCCCGATGCCGTGTTCTACGGTGGCATGGATCCCCAAGCCGGCCCGATGCTGCGCCAGATGGACCAGCTCGGCATGAGCAACGTCAAGTTCTTCGGCGGCGACGGCATCTGTACCGCCAAGCTGGCTGAGCTGTCTGGCGGCGCCAAGTCGCTGGGTGGCGTGGTGTGTGCCGAAGGTGGCGCCTCACTCGAAAAAATGCCCGGCGGCAAAGCCTGGAAAGCACGCTACGACGCCAAGTA
>JAYWDK010000111.1:0-6400 GCA_043779845.1 Betaproteobacteria bacterium
CCCGCCAGGTCAATGCCCGGCACCAGCGGCCAGTTGCGCACCACCGCGCCGCGCCCGGTGATGGCCAGCGCGTCCTTGAAGTTGAGCGTGGAGTACGACACGTCCACGGTGACCGGCCGGCTAACGGCGTCGGGCAGGCGGCTGTCGTCCATAGCCACCAGCTCGGCGTGGGTCTTTTTGTCGTCGGTCTGGGTCAGCAGAATGGCTTTGAACATGGTGGAAACCTTGTGGTTGCTTGGTAAAAAAAAGCCCGGGCACGGCCTGAAAACAAGTTGATTCAAGCGCCGGGTTGCCGCGCGGGGTGCCGCAGGACCTGCCGCGTGTCTTGCTGCGCTTCTTGCCGCTTTGACCAGCCCATGATGATGCTGTGCAGGCGGTCCAGACCGTCGGTCAGCGCGGCCGGCCCGGGTTGCAGGATCAGCGGCGATTTGACCTCATGCAGCTCGGCATCACGCACGGCAGGCACGTCGGCCCAACCCGGCCGGGCCGACACCATCTCAGGCCTGAACTTTTTGCCGCACCACGAGCCGATGATGATGTCGGGCGCGGCGGCCACCACCTCCAGCGGGTCGGCCACGATGCGCCCCAGGCCCAAAGAGGCCAGCGCCCGCTGCGGAAAGATGTCGTCCCCGCCGGCCACGCCCACCAGCTCGCTCACCCAGCGTATGGCGCTGATCTGGGGTGAATCCCATTCTTCGAAGTACACCTTGGGCCGGCGCGGCAGCCCGGCCGCCGCCTGTTGCACGTGCGCAATATGCCCGCGCAAAGTGTCGGCATAAGCCCGCGCCGCAGCGGCCTCGCCCACCAGCGCGCCCAGGCGCTGCACGTAGCCCAGGATGCCCGCCACCGAGCGATGGTTGCTGATCCACACCTCGACGCCGGCCTTGATCAGCGAGGCGGCAATGTCGGCCTGCATGTCCGAGAACCCGATCGCCAGATCGGGCTGCAGGGCCAGTATTTTGTCGACCTTGGCGCTGGTGAAGGCACTCACCCTAGGCTTTTCTTGCCGCGCCTGCGGGGGGCGCACGGTGAAGCCCGAGATGCCCACGATGCGGTGCTGCTGGCCCAGCGCGTACAGGATCTCGGTGGGTTCTTCGGTCAGGCAAACAATGCGTTGGGGCAGGGCGGTCATGGCCAATATTCTCGTCGGCGCTGGGTTTTGGCGCGGGCTTGGGGGCTTGATTGGCGATTTTTTTGGCCTTTGGCCGGTGCAACGCCCGTGATACAACCTTGCGGCTTCCTGTGGGAGCAGCGCGATGCGGGCCGCATACCCAGGTGCCCGAGATGAGTTGGGTGCCCCGCCGTGAATTTGCCCCTGGTTCTGATCGTTGATGACAACCCCGAGAACCTCACCGTGATCGGTGAACTGCTGCAGCCCGCTTATGCCGTGCGGGCCGCCAATTCGGGGCAACGCGCGCTGCGCCTGGCTGCCCTGGCGCCTCAGCCCGACCTGATCCTGCTCGATGTGATGATGCCCGAGATGGATGGTTACCCAGTGCTTGAGCGCCTGCGTGAACAGCCGGCCACGGCCGACAATCCGGTGATTTTTTGACCGCCCTGAACAGCTCGGACGATGAAGAGCGTGGCCTGGTGTTGGGGTCCATGGACTACATCACCAAGCCCATCCGCCCGCCGATCTTGCTGGCGCGCGTGCGCACCCAGCTGGAGCTCAAGCAAGCGCGCGACATCACCCGCGACCGCAACAACTGGCTGGAGGCCGAGATCACGCGCCGCATGGCCGCGAACCAGATCAGCCAGGACGTCACCATCCATGCGCTGGCGCGGCTGGCTGAAACCCGCGATCCCGAGACCGGCTACCACCTGAGCAGGCCCAACATCGACAGCATCTCGAAGAAGAAGTTGTGGCGCGCACTGGCGAGCTGCGGCAGGCCATGCAGGCCCGGGTCGAGAGCGAGCACTTTCTGCGGTCGATTGCCGACAACCTGCCCGACATGGTGGGCTACTGGGACGCCCATCGCGTGCTGCGGTTTGCCAACCGGTCTTACCTGGACTGGTTCAGCCGGGGCCGCGACATCGTGGGCATGCAGCGAAAACTGATCTTCAATGATCGTGATTTTGACCGGGGCGAACCGGCCTTTTCAAGGGCCATGGCCGGGGAAATGCACCGCGTCGAGAACCTGCGGATCAACGAGCGTGGCGAGCAACGCAACGCCTGGGTGCACTACATCCCCGACCGCCAGGCGAGCGGCGTGGTGGGCTTGTTCGTGCTGGTGTCCGACTTCCCGGAAGTCAAACAGGCAGGGCTTCGCCTGCAAGCGCTCAACGAGCAGCTGATGGCCGCCCGCGACCGCGCCGAGGCCGCCAACCGCGCCAAAAGTGCCTTCCTGGCCAACATGAGCCATGAGATCCGCACGCCCATGAACGCCATCATTGGACTCACCCACCTGATGCAGCGAGACCTGCTTGATAACATTACTTTAGAGCGGCTTGGCAAGGTGTCCGGCGCCGCGCTGCACCTGCTTGACGTCATCAACGACGTGCTGGACCTGAGCAAGATTGAATCGGGCATGCTGGTGTTGGCACAAACTGACTTTTCGGTGGACGCGGCGGTGTCGCGTGCCAACGCGCTGGTTGCCGCGAGGCAGGAGGCCGATCGCGCCACGGCCAAGGGCTTGTCAATCGTGGTGCAAACCGAAGGCGTGCCCCCCATGGTGCGTGGCGACCCGATTCGCGTGTCGCAAGCCTTGCTCAACCTGATGAGCAACGCCGTCAAGTTCACCGACCACGGCAGCATCGTGTTGCGTTGCGAGCTTGAAGAATCCAACGACAAATTCTTGCGCCTGCGCTTCTCCGTGCGCGACACCGGCGTGGGCGTGCCAGCCGACACCTCCACCACCCGGCGTTTTGGCGGCACGGGCCTGGGCCTGGCCATCACCCGCCGGCTGGCGCAACTGATGGACGGCGAGGTGGGCGTTGAAAGCGTGCTGGGCTTGGGCAGCTATTTCTGGTTCACCGCCCGCCTGGGCCGCGTGCCCACCCTGGCGTTGGCGCACCGGGTTGATGCGGGGCTGGCCGGCCCACCCGACGGCGCGACTGGCGGTGGCGGTGGCGGTGGCGGTGGCGGTGGCGGTGGCGGTGGCGGTGGCGGTGGCGTTGGCAATGGGCACTGGGCGCATGGCACTCAGGTCGAGCCAGAAGCCTTGGCCGCAGCCCACTGGGGCGCACCCGGTTTTGTGCCCGGCACGTCCAACGCCAAAGAGCAGGCACTGCGTTTGCAGCACGCCGGCGCCCATGTGCTGCTGGCCGAGGACAACCCCGTCAACCAGGAGGTGGCACTTGAACTGCTGCGCGCCGTGGGGCTGGTGGTTGACCTGGTGACCAACGGTGCCGAGGCGGTGCAATTGGCCACCCGCAAGCACTACGACCTGGTGTTGATGGACATGCAAATGCCCGAGATGGACGGTTTGGCCGCCACCCGCGCGCTGCGCCGTTTGCCGCAGGTGGCACCCAGGCCAAGGTCCCGCGCGGCATCAAGGCCAGCCTCAACGCCACCACCCGCGCCGACCGTGCAAAGCAGTGCGTCCGCGTCCTCGGCGATCCTGGGCAACATCCCCGGCCTCACCATGTCCCGTGCACTGCTGTATCTGCCGGGCCGCGACCAAATTTTCGTCCGGGTGTTGCGCCAGTTTTCCAACAACTACGGCCGTGGCTTGCCCACGCTGGATCAGGCCATGGCCTCGGGCCAATGGGTGCCAGCGCAGCGTGAGCTGCATTCATTTCGCGGTGCCTGCGGGGCAGTGGGCGCCACCGATTTGATGGCCTTGGCGCAAGCCCTGGAACAAGACCTTGACGCGGCCCTGAAAGCCGAGGGCTGGGGCGCGCAGGTGGCAGCCATGCCCTTGCAGCGCAAGGCGCAAGCGCTGCTCACGGCGCTAAGCCAGCTGATCGCGGTGGTTGATTCGCGCCTGGGTCTCTTGGCCAACGCGGCCCCAGCCGCGCCGGTTGAAGCCGCGCCGGCGCCCGTGTCACCAGCGCAAATCGACGCGGCCAAATAGCGCCTTGCCGATTTGCTCAGGGTGGCCGATTTCAGCGCTGGCGCCTGCCACCGAGAGATCGAGCCCCTGCTGCGCGCGGGTTATGGTGCTGAGGCGGCGGGTATCGTGGCGCTGGCACTCAGCCGCCATGACTACGACGCCGCGTTGGCGGCGCTGGTGGCCTTGCGCCAGCCCGAGGCGGGCAACAAAACCTGAGCCAACTGCGGCGCAGCCGGGGCGCGATCAGTAGCGGTAAACCCCGCGCCCCGACTTGCGGCCCAGCCAGCCTGCGGCCACCATCTCCTTGAGCAGCGGGCATGGGCGGTACTTGGAGTCGTTGTACTCCTCCACGTACACGCTCATCACCGCCAGGCACACGTCGAGACCGATCATGTCGGCCAGCGCCAGCGGCCCGATGGGCTGGTTGCAGCCCAGCTTCATGCCGGCATCGATGTCTTCGGCGGTGGCCAGGCCCTCAGCCAGCACAAAAAACGCCTCGTTGATCATCGGAATCAGGATGCGGTTGACCACAAAACCCGGCGCGTTTTTCACCGTGATAGGCGTTTTGCCCAGGCGCAGCGCCATGTCCTTGACGGCGTCGTGCGTGGCGTCGCTGGTTTGCAGGCCGCGAATGATCTCCACCAGCGCCATCATCGGCACCGGGTTGAAAAAGTGCATGCCAATGAATCGATCTGGGCGCTGCGTGGCGGCCGCAAGCTTGGTGATCGAGATCGAGCTGGTATTGGTGGCCACCAAGGTTTCAGCCGGCAACAGCGCATCGAGCTGGGCCAGGATCTTGCGTTTGAGGCCTTCGTTTTCAGTGGCGGCCTCGATCACCAGCTGGGCCGGCAAGAGCTTGTCGTAGTTTGTTGCGCCCTGGATGCGCGCCAGCGCGGCCACTTTGGCCTCGGGGCTCAGCTTTTCCTTCTTGACCAGGCGCTCCAGGCTGGCCGCCACGGTGGCCAGGCCACGCTGCACCGCCGCCTCGTCGATATCCACCATCACCACGTCGAACCCGCTGACCGCGCAGGCCTGCGCGATGCCGTTGCCCATGGTGCCTGCGCCGATGACGCCAATCGTTTGAATGTTCATAGCCGTGGCTTCTTGGTTTATGTTGCGGTGCAATATTTTAGCGGCCCCGCCGCAGACATCACGCAGGTCTGGTCCCTAGAAATCAGGGTGGCAGCGCGTTGGCGGCGGCGCCAGCATCGGGCTTGCCAATCGTTCACCCCAGGAGACCGCCCATGGCCACCCGCAAGCGCAGCACCCTCACCGAGGCCGCGTCATCGCCCTACATCTTCAACTGCCTGCCGTCCCCCCACCCCGAGAAAAACTGGACGATCGACACCGCCGTGGCCGCCGGCCTGCACAGCCGCCGCGCCAGCAGCGCGGCCGCCAATGCCGCAGTGAACGTTGATTTGCGCGAGAGCTGGTGGAAGGTGGGCGACCAGGGCAATACCGGCGCCTGCGTGGGCTGGGGCTCGGCCGAAGGCGTGCTGCGCTGGCACTTTGTCAAGGCCGGCAAGCTTGCCAGCACTGAGCCCTTGTCAGTGCGCTACATGTGGATGGCGTCCAAGGAGACGGATGTGTACACCACCCGCCCAACCAGCTTTATTGAAAGCGACGGCACCTGGCTCACGGCGGCCCTGAACATCGCGCAAAAATTTGGTGTGGTCACCAATACCGTGCTGCCGTTCAAGCTGGGCGGCACGTCGCAAATGTTCACCGGCACAGCCAACGCCTTTTATGCGTTGGCGTCGCAGCGACGCATTGCCAGTTATTTCAACCTGGGCCGTGATTTGGCGGCCTGGCGCAACTGGCTGGCCACCAAGGGCCCCATCCTCACCCGGCTCGACGTGGACGCCGCCTTCATGAATGCCACCAACACCCAGGGCAAGCTCGACATCTACGACGCCACCAAACCCCTGGGCGGGCACTGCGTGGCGCTGGTGGGTTATGTCAACGGGCGGTTCATCGTGCGCAACAGCTGGGGCGTGGGCTGGGGCGACAAGGGTTTTGCCCATGCGGCCGACAGTTATGTTCAGCCCGCGTTCACCGAGGCGTTTGGCGTGGTGGTGTAGTTTTGGGACGAAAAAAATCCGCCGGGTTGGCGGATTTCGGGCGGATTTCGGGCGGATTTTTGGCGGATTTCAGGCGGATTTTTGCTTTGGCAAGCACGGTGCAGGGCACCGTGCAGTGGTTTTAGCAGCGCTCAAAAATGGCCGCAATGCCCTGGCCGCCGCCAATGCACATCGTCACCAGCGCATAGCGCCCACCAGTGCGCTGCAGCTCATACAGTGCCTTGGTGGTGATGATGGCGCCGGTGGCGCCCACCGGGTGGCCCAGCGAGATGCCCGAGCCATTGATGTTGACCTTGGCCGGGTCGAGGTCGAGCTCCTTGCTGA
>JAYWDK010000112.1:0-6397 GCA_043779845.1 Betaproteobacteria bacterium
CTACGGCGCAGGCCGCTTCAGCTTCAACGTCAGCGCGTCCAGCGGCGGCGGGCGCTGCGAGGCCTGCCAGGGCGACGGCGTGCTCAAAGTGGAGATGCATTTTTTGCCCGATGTCTACGTGCCTTGCGACACCTGCGTCGGCAAGCGCTACAACCGCGAAACGCTGGAGGTGCAGTACAAAGGACGCAACATCCACGAGGTGTTGGACATGACGGTGGAGGCCGCGCGCACGTTTTTCAGTGCCCTGCCCGCGCTGGCACGCAAGCTGCAAACGTTGCTTGAAGTGGGCCTGGGTTACATCACGCTGGGCCAAAGCGCCACCACCTTGTCGGGCGGCGAGGCCCAGCGCGTCAAGCTGGCACTGGAGCTGAGCAAGCGCGACACCGGCCGCACGCTCTACATCCTGGACGAGCCCACCACCGGCCTGCACTTTGCCGACATCGAGCTGCTGCTGCGCGTGCTGCACCAGCTGCGCGACGCCGGCAACACCATCGTGGTGATCGAGCACAACCTCGACGTCATCAAAACCGCCGACTGGCTGATCGACATGGGCCCCGAAGGCGGCGCCGGCGGCGGCCAGGTGCTGGCCGTGGGGCCGCCCGAAGTGATCGCCGCTTGCGAAGGCAGCCACACGGGGCGGTTTTTGAAGTTGTTGTTGGCTGAAAACCAAGCGGCGCGTTGCGCGTAGGCGTTCGCAAACGGTCAAACTGACCGATCAATCCAGGGGCAGGCCGCGCTGGCCGTTGTTTAACCACGCCGTGTCAAAACCGTCGGCCAACAGAATCGATTTGATCGAACATTGACCTGTGTCGTTGAGCCGGCGCACGTACTTCACCAAGGTCTGCGCATCCTCGGTCAGGATATGCGTCAGCGATTCACAGATTGCTTGCGCGATCAGTTTGATGTCGTCCTTGACGGCAGTGCGGTCGTCCCCGGCATCACGCTTCAAGTCACGCATCAGCAGGCCCGCCGTCATGGCATGGTCAATATTGAATGGCAGCACGTTGAAGTTGCGCAATGGCAAATCGGTTATCGCCTGCTTGACCTGAAACTCCGAAACGGCAATGGCTGACAGGTACATCGGCACCTGCCGACGCAGCGCCTCGCGCAAATAGCTGACTGCCGTGTCATGGTGTTTGCGGTTGGGGTCAGCCAGCGAAATCAAGTAGCTGGTATCGACCAGGATCGCGCTCAACTGTCGTTCCCACGCAGGTTGTCAACCCAGGCGCCGGCATCAGGCACATCACGCCAGGCCTTGGCACCCCGTTGCGTCAAACGCTCAAGGTCTTTTTCGTCCAGCCGGCTTTCATGCTCGACAAATTCGATCAACTTCGCATTGCGGTATTCACGGGTCATCACGTTGTATTCGGCCGTGATGCGCACCATCGCCGGCTTGTACAGGCGGTTGACCTTTTCGTCACGCAACACCTCGCGCGCCGCCTCCACCAAGAGCGCCTTTCCATCTGGCAAACGAATGTGGGCGTTGGGCTTGGCGTGACCTCCCATGTCCTCTATCTCACCTCGCAAATAGCGTTCAACCCGAACCCACTGATCAGCATCATCAGCCCGGAAATCAGTGTCCGCGCTGATCACGATGGGCGTGGCAAGAAACCCGGCGCTGATCTCAATCCGTATCCGCCGCGCCCCACTCGCGGCCTTTTGCCAGCGCGCCACCACGGCCCGCCGCTTGACGCCAATGCCGTCGAGCAAGTCGCTGTTGGCGAGCTTGCGTAAATCGCCCAGCAAGACCGGATTGGCGATGGGCGCCGTATGCAAACCCAGTGAGCCGTTGACCACCGCGACATCAAGCGATGCGGTATCTACATCAGTGCCATCACCGCGCAAGAACTCATCAACATCTTTGGCGAATGCACGCAAGGCGGCAAGCGGCACACGATCCGGCCTGACTTCGTAGCCAGCCGACTCGTCGTGCAAAACAATCAATAGCTCCTGCGCTTCCATGGCAATCATTCTAAAGATGGCGGGCGGCGCAGGTATCCAGAATCACCCTGCGCGGCCGCGAATACAGCCGCCTTGAACCGGCTTAATTGACGGCACCTAAACTGCCGCCCAACCATCAGGAGCCCCCAATTGAGCCACGTGATCCAGTACTTCTTCGCCCCTCAATCCCCCTGGGCCTACCTAGGCCACCAGCGGCTGCAAACCATCGCCGCCGCCGCTGGCGCCGCTATCGCGCCGATGCCAGCCGACTTTGGCCGCATCTTTGCGGGCTCGGGCGGCCTGCCTTTGAGCAAGCGGGCGCCGCAGCGCCAGGCCTATCGGCTGGTGGAATTGCGCCGCTTCAGTCAGCAGTTAGACATCCCGCTGAACGCCGAGCCGGCCTTCTTCCCGGTGGCGGGCGACGACGCGGCGCGGTTGATCATCGCGGTGCAAAAACATGAGGGCAACGCCGCCGCCATGGCCTTCATCGATTCGGTGATGCAGGCGCTGTGGGTGGAGCAGCGCGACATTGCCGACGCCACCACGCTGGCCGCCTTGCTGGCCGAGCTGGGCCTGCCCGCGCAACGCCTGGCCGACTCACAAACGCCGGCTGTGCAGTTGGCCTACGAGCAAAACACCGAGCGGGCAATCACGCTGGGCGTGTTTGGCGCGCCCACCTACGCCATCGACGGTGAGCTGTTCTGGGGCCAGGACCGGCTTGATTTTGTGCAGCGCCGCTTGATGGCCTGAGCCCGGAGTTCATCGACGAAAAAAAACCGGCCCAAGGGCCGGTTTTTGATCTTGCGGTCAGCGCGTTGGCAAGGCCGTCAAGCCCCACCAGGCAGCATCACTTGAGGTGGCTGTTGATCAGCTTGGTCATCTCGAACATCGACACCTGGGCCACCTTGAAGATTTCCTTCAGCTTGGCATCGGCGTTGATCATGGTGCGCTTCGCTGCGTCTTGCAGGTTGTGCTTCTTGATGTATTCCCAAACCTTCTTGGTCACCTCGGTGCGCGGCACGGGCTTGTCGCCAATGATGGCGGCCAGCGCGGGGCTGGGCGTCATGGCCTTCATGAAGGCGGCGTTGGGCGTGCGCTTGACAGCCGGGGCTGCCTTTTTGGCGGCCGCTTTTTTAGCCGGAGCGGCTGCCGTCTTGGCGGGTGCCGCAGCCTTGACCGGAGCGGCGTTCTTGACCGCAGCCGTCTTCTTGGCGGGTGCCGTCTTTTTGGCCGGGGCGGCCTTCTTCGCAGTTGCCATATTCGTTCTCTCCATCACATGAGTGGTTGATGTGCCGTGGTCTGGGCCGTGGGCTGCATGAACCCCCGTTTCTCTCTGAACCACTGCGGCGCTATGGTACTGCCTGCCTCCGTGGCTGAGAAGCGCTTTTCCCTCGTAAATGATGGATTCCACCGTCGTCGAACGCGCTTTTGTCGCCCGCATGCATCACCCAAGGCGAATACACGCTTGCGCAGCGGCTGAACAAGGCTTTGACGCGCCAAATTGACCGCCGCCCGCCCGGTGTTTGCACTGCGCCTGTATGCTTCCCGGCCATGAAACTCATCGTTCGTTGGATGCTTTTGGCGGCCGCTTTGCTACTGGTGGCTCATGTGTATCCGGGCGTCACCGTGGCCAGTTACGGCACGGCCCTGATCGCCTCGTTGGTGCTGGGCTTGCTCAATACCCTGGTGCGGCCCTTGTTGGTGCTGCTGCTGACCTTGCCGGTGACGCTGATCACCTTGGGCTTGTTCTTGTTCGTGATCAATGCGTTGATGTTTTGGTCGGCCGCAGGCGTGCTGAGCGGCTTCAACGTGGCGGGCTTCGGCGCCGCGCTTATCGGGTCGGTGATCTACAGCTTGTGCGGCATGGTGATCGACGTGGCCGTGGAGCGGCTTTTCAGCCCGACTGAGCGCTGAGTCCGCGCGTGCGCCGCCGGCAGGCGGTGAACGGCTGACGAAGGATCTGCCCGCCTGCCAGCGGGCAAACTCTTGAGGTGGGCGGCTATCGATTCAAGCGGCCAGCGCACCCGCACGCCCATCTTGCGCGTTAGGCGCTTCTTGAGCGTTGAGCGTTGGGCGTGTCGCCCTGGGTCTGAGCCGTGTCATTCAGCCGGTTCGCTGCGCTGCCCGCCGCCTTGTTTGCGCTCATGGGCCACCAACTGCCGGCGCAAGGCCAGCAAATCACGCAGCCGGGCATCAATCACCGAGGCTTCGATAAAGTCGGTGCCCGGCCCCCCCTTGCGCGCCACTTGCTGCCCCGCGCGCAAGCGGTCAATGGCGCCAGGCAGATTGCCCAATGCCGCCTGCGCCTCGGCCTCGGCGCGCAAGGCCCGAAGTTTTTGGCCTTGCCGCTCGGCGGTTTGCCCCAGGACCGACCAAGCCGAGGCGTCTTCGCGGTGGTCGGCCACCCAGATCTGCAACGCCTCGCTGCTCTTGTCCAGTGCGGGTGCGGTGCCAACTGCCAGCGCCAGGTCGGCCCGCAGCAACAGGCCTGCGCGTGAGTGGTCTTCGGCATCATCCGCCAGTGCCACTGCGGCCCGCGGCGCATCACGTCTGGCCAGCGCCAACTGCGCCACCAGGTGCAAAAACGCCTGCCTCGCGTCGTGTGGCACCACCGTCTCATTCGGCCCCGGCCCAGCCAGTAGCAGCGCTTGCGCCGCGTTGGCGTTGCGCTCGGCCCGGGCAAATTCACGCAGTTGGCTGGAGGCCAAAGCCCCCGCGTACAGGCCCGCCAGCCGATCGGCCAAAGGCAACTGGGGCATCGCGCCACGGGCGTCCAGGTCTTGCAGCCGACGCAAGGCCTGCACTGAGGGGTCCATCAGCACGCGGGCGCGGGCCTGCATCAGCAGGTGCAGCGAGGGCGCGGGCGGCGGGCTGCTGCTGCCCCCCATAGCCTGCACGATCTGACGGGCCTCACCAATGCGGTCCACCGTGAGCGGGTGGCTGCGCAGGTACGGGAACCCGCCGCTGTCATTGAGCCGGCTCGACTGGTCAAGCTTGTCAAACATGCCGGCCATGCCCGCCGGCGCAAAACCGGCGTCACCCATCAAGGCCAGGCCGGAGCGATCGGCCTCACGCTCCATGTCGCGTGAGAAATTGAGCTGCGCCTGCACCATACCGGCCTGCCCGCCCACGATGGCGGCCTGCGCCATGTCGACGCTGGACGCCCGGCTGGCCACCAGCAAGCCCAATAGCATGGCCGCCAAGCCCAATGAGCTGCTGCGTGAATTGGCCGACACGCTGCGCGCGATGTGACGCCGCGTGATGTGCGACAACTCGTGCGCCAGCACCGACGCCAGCTCGTCAGGCGTGGCGGTGAGCGCCATCAAGCCCAGGTGCACACCCACGTAGCCACCGGGCAGGGCAAAGGCGTTGACCGAGCGATCACGCACCAAAAAGCTCTCGTACGGGAACAGCCGCTCGGTGTCGGAACTGATGTCGCCTCGCTGGCGCGCGGCCTGCACCAGCGGCTTCCAGAGCGTTTGCAAGTAATCCAGCAGCGGTGCGTCGTCGATGTAGTCAGGGTCACGGCGGATCTCGCGCATGATTTGCTCGCCCACGCGCTTTTCTTCGCTGAGGTTGAAGTCGTCAGAAGCCGCCTCCCCCAAGGCCGGCAAGCGCACCGCGCTGGGCGCCGTGGTTTGTGCCTGCAAGGGCATCAGGCTGCCCCACCCCAAGCTGGCCGCCAGCAGCAGGCTCAACGCGCGTTGGCGGGGGGTGCGGCGATCAAGCGACGAGCGGCAAGGTGTCAAGCGAGCTTTCTGGTGGGGGCGTGCCGGCAGGGTGGCGGGCGGGTGGCGGGTGGGCGTCAATGTGACTCACGGCCGCCGGCCGGGGTTCCGTCCGAGTTCAATCTTCTATCATCGTACCGGCACGTTTCTGCCGCGTTGCGCCTTGTTTTTCGGGCGCGTTTCTTTGCCAAGCCAATGGTCTGGCTCTGGCCCGCCCCAACCCTGAACACACCATGACCTCGCCGCTCACGCATTTTGATTCTCACGGCCAAGCCCACATGGTTGACGTCGCCGCCAAGGCCGAAACCCACCGCGTGGCCCGTGCCACGGGCAGCATCCTGATGCAGCCCGCCACGCTGGCCTTGATCACCGACGGCAGCGCCAAAAAGGGTGACGTGATCGGCATTGCCCGCATTGCCGCCATCCAGGCCGCCAAGCGCACGTCGGAGCTGATCCCGCTGTGCCACCCGCTGCCGCTCACCCGGGTGGTGGTGGCGTTCAACATCGATGCCGCCGCCAGCGCGGTGCACATCAGCGTGCAAGCCGAGACCATGGGCCGCACCGGCGTTGAAATGGAAGCCCTGACCGCCGTGCAAGTGGGCCTGCTGACGATTTACGACATGTGCAAGGCGGTGGACCGCGGCATGGTCATGACCGACATCCGCCTGCTTGAAAAGCAGGGCGGCAAATCAGGCCATTGGCGGGCCGACGCCGCCACGCCCGGCATG
>JAYWDK010000113.1:0-6356 GCA_043779845.1 Betaproteobacteria bacterium
TGGCCGAAAGCGACGACGGCCGCGGCATCAAGCCCGATGCCGGCTTGCGCGCGCGGGTGCAAAAACTGGTGGCTAACCCCGTGGTGGCGCGGGCGCAGATGGACGTGATCGTCAACTACGCCGCCGAGATCAGCAAAGCCCTGGCGCCCGCGCCTGGCGCGGACCGGCGCACGCTGGCCACTACCTTTGACGCCGCCTTGCAGCGCCTGGCGCTGGACGCCAGCCTGTCGCGCGCCGACCGCCTGGGCGCGCTGGCCTCGCGCGTGGCGCTGGCCCGCATCGACGCGCCCAAAGACCAGCGCCAGCCCAGGCTGAGCACCGCGCTAACGCAGCAGGTACGCGCGCAAGTGGCACGCGACGACCGCGAAATCACCGACGGTTACGAGCGCCAGGCGGTGATCACGGCGGGCGCCAGTTTGCTGGGCGACGCCGGGCTGTGGGCCGAGAGCGACGCGCTGCTCAAAGCCAATCTCGCCAAGAGCCATTCACCGTATTACCTGATGAGCCAGCTGGCCGGCAACGCCCGCAAACTGGGCCGCAATACCGAGGCGCTGGGCTGGTACGAGCTGGCCTACACCAAGAGCTGGGGCCCGGCCACACGCTTGCAATGGGGCGCGGGCTACGTGGGCGCGCTGGTGGATTTGGCGCCGTTGGACGCCGCCCGCATCGAGGCCGCCACGCGCTTGTTGTTTGCCGACGCCGCCAAAGACCCGGCGGCGTTCCACGAGCGCAGTGCCCGCTCACTGCAGCGGGTAGGCGCCAAGCTGGCCAGCTGGAATCGAGGCGGCCAGCACGACGCCGTGCTGCGCCGTTTGTTGGGCGGCCCGGGCGGCCTGGCTGCGGTGTGTGGCAAGTTGAACCCGGCGGACCCGCATCGCGCCACTTGTGATGGCTTGCTCAAGGGCGCGCTGAAAAACGCTTGAGGCGCAGGGCGATCAGCCCACCAAACCCTCGGCCTTCATCGCCGCTTGCACCGCCGGCCGGGCCGCCACGCGCTCGCGCCAGGCCAGCAGGTTGGCGTAGGGTGACAGGTCAACGCCGGTGGGCTTGGACCAGTTGGTGATGTTGAACAGGTAGCCATCGGCCACCGTGAAAACGTCGCCCATCAGCCAGGTTTTGCCTTCAAGCTGCTGGTTGACCCAGGCCAGGCGGCTGGCCAGGCGCTCGCGGGTGGCGGCCTTGAATTCGGCATTGGCGGCGGGGTTGAAAAACACGCCAAAACCGCCCTTGTGCAGCTCGGTGCCGATGAAGGTGAGCCACTCTTGCAGGCGGTAGCGCGCCATCGTGCCGTTGGCCGGTGCCAGGGCGCTTTCTGGCGCCAGGTCGGCGATGTATTGCATGATCGCCGCGCCTTCGGTCAGGCGCTCGCCGTTGTCGAGCTCCAGCATGGGCACGTAGCCCTTGGCGTTAATAGTGCGGTAATCGCTGCCGTCGGGCAGCAACTTGGTTTTGGTGGGGGCCAGCACGCCCTCGTAGGCGAGGCCGGCCTCGTGCAGCGCGATGCGGGGGCTGAGCGAGCAGGAGCCGGTGCTGTAGTAGAGCTTCATGACGATTGTCCTTGGGATGATTTGACGGGTAACGGGTTGGCGGCGCGAGGCGGTGCAAGCCGGCCGGCGCACAGTATGCTTTGGCTCTACTTTTGCTGCCGAGACGCCTGATGCCCCGTTCCATTCTTGATCCGTCCGCCATCCACCCCGCCGTGCGTGAACAGGTGGCCAACGAACACGCCGACATCGTGCGCGAGGTGCAAGCGGCCATCGCCCAGCACGCGGTGGTGGTGGTGGGCATGCACCAGAACCCCTGGCCCAAAAAGGCCAGGCGGGCACTCAACGCGGCCGGCGTGGCGCACCACGATCTGGACTACGGCAGTTACTTCAGTGACTGGCGGCGCCGCAATGCGCTGAAGATGTGGACGGGTTGGCCTACTTTTCCGATGATTTTTGTCAAAGGCCAGTTGGTGGGCGGAGCGACGGATCTGAACCGCCTGATCACCAGCGGTGAACTGAAAAAGCTGTTGGCGTGACTTTGCCGGGTGCCGGCCGGGGCCGGCGTGGGCTTGGCTTGGGGCGCGCGGCGGCCGGCACGGCGGCAGCACTGGTGGCCATAAGTGCGGTGATGGCCGCCACTTTGACGCCGGCGGCCTTGGCTGCCAATTCAGCCAGTTCGGCCGTTGATTCGCACGCCGCCTTGCCTGCCGCTGCCAAGGCTTCGGCCGGTGAGGGGGTGTCCCAGCCCTGTTGGCTGCCCGGCCTGGCCCATGCGGCGCGATGTGGCGTGCTGCGCCGGGCGCTGGACCCGGCGCGCCCGCTGGGCCCACAAATCGAGCTGCACTTTGCGGTGCTGCCGGCGCTGGCCCGGCACAAGGCCGACGACGCCGTGTTCTTTTTTGCGGGCGGCCCGGGCCAAAGCGCGGTGGATCTGGCGGCCGTTCTGGCGGCGCGTTATGCCCGCCTCAACCAGCGCCGTGACCTGGTGTTCGTGGACCAGCGCGGCACCGGCCGCAGCGCGCCCCTCAAATGCGCCGACGACGACGAGCGCGCGGTTTTGCGGCCGCTGGCCGAACAGGTTGACGATGCGCTTCGTCTGCGGCAATTGAGCCGCTGCCGCTTAACGCTGCAGGCCCGGCCGCATGGCGACCTGCGCTTCTACACCACGGTGCTGGCCACGGCTGATGCCGACGCCGTGCGCCAGGCGCTGGGCATCACCCGCATCAACGCCATCGGCGCGTCCTACGGCACGCGGGCCGTGCTGGACTATCAACGGCAGTATCCGTTGCACGTGCGGCGCGCGGTGCTGGACGGCGTGGCGCCGCCCGACATGCGCTTGCCGGATGCCGCGTCGGCCGACAACCAGGCCGCGCTCGACGCGCTGTTTGACGCTTGCGCGGCCCAGCCCGCTTGCGCCCAGCGCTACCCCGCGTTGCGCGCCCAGTGGCTGGCGCTGCTGGCTGGCCTGCCGCGGCAAGTGGTATTGCCGCACCCGGTGACGGGCCGGCCCGAGACCGTCACCTTGCAGCGCGACGGCGTGCTGGCGCTGGTGCGCGCGTCGCTGTACGTGCCCATGTTGGTGGCCGCGCTGCCCGCAGCCATCACTGAGGCCACCGCAGGCCGCTGGGCGCCGCTGGCGGCCTTGGCTGGGGCATTGGGCGGCGGCAAAACGGGAGTTTTGGCTTCGGGCCTGCATTTTTCAGTGGTTTGCGCCGAAGACATGGGCCCGCAAGCGCCATTGCCCGTGGCGCCGGTTGCAGCACCCGCCGCCACTTCATCCGCCCGTGCGGCCTTGCCCGCTGCCAGCACCGTTTTTGGCGCCAGCCTGGCGTCGCTCTACCAGCAGGTGTGCGCCGACTGGCCGCGTGGCGAGGTGCCGGCGGCCTTCTACACCTTGCCACGCGCGGCCACGCCCACGTGGCTGTTGTCGGGCGGGCTGGATCCCGTCACGCCGCCGCGCCACGGTGAGCGCGTGGCGCGTGCGCTGGGGCCTCTGGCGCGCCACATCGTGGTGGCCAACGTGGGCCATGGTGTGGCCGGCCTGGCCTGCATGCGCGAGGCCATCAGCCGCTTCATCACCACCGACGACGACGCTGCGGCCCTGGCCGTGGACGCCAGCTGTGCCGACGCCATGCCGCGTGCACTGGCGTTTATGCCGCCGGGCGCGGGCTTGGCGACGCCGCCTGCTCAACCCGCCAGCGGCGCTCCTGCTGCCCCAGCAGTCGGCCCGGCCACGAAAGCACATTGATGATCGAAGTGCAATCGCTCAGCAAAAGGTTTACCCAAGGGCGAGGCCGTGGCGCGCGCGTGGTGCCTGCCGTGCAGGCGGTGAGTTTTGTGGCCGCCGACGCCTGCATCACAGGCTTGTTGGGCCCCAACGGCGCCGGCAAGACCACCACCCTGCGTTTGGTGGCTGGCTTGCTGCGGCCCGACGCTGGCCGCATCACCGTGGATGGTTTCGACGTGGCCAAAACGCCGCAAGCCGCGTTGGCGCGGCTGGGCGTGTTGTCGGACGCGCGGGGTTTGTACCCGCGGCTGACGGCGCGCGAAAACATCACTTACTACGGGCGCTTGCATGGTTTGGCCGCAGGTGCCGCCGAGGCGCGCGCCACGCTGCTGGCCGAGGTGCTGGACATGAAACCCTTGCTGGACCGCCGCACCGAGGGCTTCAGCCAGGGCGAGCGCATGAAGACCGCGCTGGCCCGTGCGCTGGTGCACGATCCGTCACACATCATCCTGGACGAGCCTACCAACGGCCTGGACGTGCTGGCCACACGCAGCTTGCGCGAGGCGCTGCGCAGGCTGCGCGACGAGCATGGCAAGTGCATCGTTTTTTCAAGCCACATCATGCAAGAGGTGGAGCGTTTGTGTGACCAGGTGGTGGTGATGGCCGGTGGCCGAACGGTGGCCGAGGGCAGCGTGCCCGAGCTGCTGGCGCGCACCGGGCAACAAGACTTTGAGGCCTGTTTTGTGCAGCTTGCCTTTGGCCAGCGCCTGGGCGATGGGCCGGGGCACGGTGGGGTGGATGGCCTGGACGTGGCGCCGCTTGGCCTTGCATCGGCGCCCACGGAGGCTGGCCCGTGATGCGCGCCGCCTGGCAAGTTTTTCGCAAGGAGCTGGTGGACGCGCTGCGCGACCGCCGCACCTTGCTGATGGTGGTGATGTCGTCGGTGGCCATCGGGCCGCTGTTGCTGGTGGCGCTGTCGGCGCTGGTGGCCGACTTTGAAGCGCAGGCCCAGTCACGCGAGGTCTACGCGGTGGGTTTGGCGCAAGCACCCACGCTGCGCAACTACGTCGAGCGCCAAGCCTGGGTGCCGCGCGAGGCGCCAGCAGATTACGAAGCAGGCTTGGTCAAGCGCAGTTTTGGCCACGCGGTGCTGCGTGTGCCCGCCAGCTTTGAGGGTGATCTGGCCGATGGCCTGGTGCCCACGCTGGAACTGGTGTCGGCCAGCGCCAATACACGGGCGCAGGGCGAGGCCGGCTCGGTGGCGCGTTTGCTGCAAGGTTTTAATCAGGAGCAGGCCACTTTGCGCCTCGTCATGCTGGGGGTTAGCCCTGGTGTGTTGCAGGTGGCGCAGGTGGACGAGCGAGACCTGGCTGATCCGCGCGTGCGGGCGGCCCAGTTCACGCGCATGCTGCCGTTTTTTGTGCTGATGGCGGTGCTGTACGGCGCCTTGCACGCCGCGCTGGACACCACCGCGGGCGAGCGCGAGCGGGGCTCACTTGAGCCGCTGCTGATGACGCCCGTGACACGCTGGGCCATCGTGCTGGGAAAATGGGGCGCGGTGGCCAGCGTGGGCATGCTGATCGCCGTGCTGTCGTGCTTCAGCTTTTTGCCGGGGCAGTGGTTGCTGCGCAGCGAGACGCTGTCGGCGATGTTCCAGTTTGGCTGGCGCGAGGCCTTGCTGTTTCTGGCGCTGCTGCTACCCCTGGCGGCGATGTTGTCGGCGCTGATGATGGCCGTGGCCATCCGCTGCAAAAGCTTCAAGGAGGCGCAGGCGAACAACACCGTGGTGGTGCTGGCGGTGTCGCTGGTGCCCATGCTCACGCTGTTCAATCAAAGTGGCGAGCAGCCTTGGCATTTGTGGCTGCCTGCGCTGGCGCAAATCACCCTGATGCAGCGCGTGCTGGAGGGCGAGGCGATGGGCGCCGCCGATCTGTTGCTGCCGCTGGGCGTGGCCGCCTTGATCAGTGCGCTGTGCGTGGCCTATGTAGCCCGGCAGTTGCGATCGGCAGCGCTAGGCTGACGGAGCCAACGACGACGGCTTGCGCACCAGCGGGGCCGTTCAGGGCCAGTTGCACCTCGTGTTGCCATGGCAGGCCGTGCACGATGTAATTGATGTGTCGGGCGGATTCAGAGGCGGTCAATACCTCGCCTTCATCGCCCAGCAGGCGCAGATTGGTGACCACGGCCATGGGGTCGGCCATCGCCACCACGCCGGGCGTCAGCTGGATCCAGTCCCAGGCCAAGCCGACGTCGCCCTCGTCGCCGTGCCAAGCCCACAGGGTCTGGCCCATGGATCTGGACAGGGCATCGCCAGGATTCATAATCTGTGTGCCCAGGTGTTTCAGATGCAATGGGGTCTGTTTGCCAACCTGCCACAATAAGGGCGGCCAAGCGCAAAGAGTCCAGGGTGGGCATTGCCGGGGCGTGGAGTTCATGAGCGTCTCTCTGACAGTTACTGATATGTCGAGTAGTTTTCGGCAACCGTCATCAAATGGAAACATGTAAACCTTTGCAGGTGCCTGGCTTGTTGACCTGCGGTCGTTGACCGGCTGGCATGCTCCAAGGTGGCTTCTCTTCGATCTTGCAGGCGACAAGTCGTGAAGACTTTCGCTGTGAAGTGGTGCGCTTTACGCAGGACCTGG
>JAYWDK010000114.1:0-6353 GCA_043779845.1 Betaproteobacteria bacterium
TGCGGTTGCGCGCCACGCTGCCCAACGCCTTCATCGGCCGCTGGGGCGGCGATGAATTTGTGCTGATGCTGGCCGATGGCGCCGACGACTACCAGCTGCGCGAGAGCGCCCAGCTAGTGATCGCCACCTTGAGCCAGCCCTTCATGCACGAGGGCCATCGTTTGTCGGTCACGCCCAGCATTGGCGCGGTCCATCACCCTGAAGATGGCCGTGACGCCGCGCTGTTATTGCGCCATGCCGACGCGGCGATGTACGAGGCCAAGGCCCAGGGCCGCAACTGCCTGGTGATCTACCAGCCGTCACAAGATGAAGGCGTGCAGCGCCGCAGTCGCCTGCAAAGCATGGTTCGCCGCGATGCGGACCGAAACGCCTTTCACTTTGTGGTGCAGCCCAAGGTCAACGTGGCGGGCCGCATGACCGGGGCCGAGCTGCTGATGCGCTGGAATACCGAAGAGTTTGGCGTGGTGTCGCCGGTGGAGTTCATCCCCATCGCCGAGCAGATCGGCGCCATCCCATTGATGGGCCGCCATGCGCTGCATGCCGCCGCCAAGGTGGCGCATGAGGCGCGCGCCCAGGGTAGCGACGTGACGGTGGCGGTGAACCTGAGCCCGCGCCAGCTGTTGCGGCCCGACCTGGAACGCACGGTGCTGCATGCCTGCCAGCACAACGGCGTTGAGCCGTCGCAAATTGAGCTTGAGCTCACCGAGTCGGCCTTGGTGGCGGACATCGGCTACGTCGAAAAGCTGCTGCACCGCTTGCGCCGCCACGGCTTCAAGCTGGCGCTGGACGACTTTGGCACGGGTTACTCGTCACTGAGCCACCTGCTCAATTTGCCGTTTCACAAAGTCAAAATTGACCGCAGCTTCGTGATGAATCTGGCGACGTCCGCCAAGTCAAGGCTGATGCTTGAAGGTGTGGTGAGGCTGTGCAACAGCCTGGGCCTGGTTACCGTGGCCGAGGGTGTTGAAACCGCAGCCCAGTTTGAGCTGCTGCGGGCCATGGGCATCCCCGAGTTCCAGGGTTACTACTTTGCGCGGCCCCAGCCGCAGCAGCAGTGGCTGGACGGGCTGCGGCGCGAGTTGGCGGCGGGTTGACGCGTTTTTCGGCCGGCCAAAGCCCGCGACAAAAAGCGGGAGGGCGTGCATGTGCCGGTGCTTTGGTGCTTTCTCTGGCGCCCTCGCCACCGCACCCGGGGGTAGGGCTGGGGAGAGGGGGCAAGGCGCCGGCCCTGGGGCGCTCATCACCTCACAGCGTGGCACCCACCTCGGCCAGCAGCGCATACGAATGCAGGCGCGCCGCGTGCTCATGCACCGCGCCAGCCACGATCAACTCGTCGGCCTGGGTGCGGTCCAGGATCGCTTGGAGCTGCTGGCGCACGGTGCCGGGCGAGCCGCAGGCGCTGGCGGCCAACATGCGCTGCACGCCTTGTTTTTCGCGTTCGTTCCACATCGCATCCATCGCGGCCGGGTCAACCGGCCTGGGCAGCGCGCCGCGCACGCCGCGCTGCATGCCCAAAAAGCACTGCTGGATCGAGGTGAACAGCCAAGCGGCTTCGTCGTTGGTGTCGGCCGCCACCACGTTGACGCCCACCATCGCGTGCGGCTTGGGCCATTCGGCGGACGGGCGGTAGGTGGAGCGGTAAATCTCGAGTGCTTGCAGCAGTGAATCCGGCGCAAAGTGCGACGCAAACGCAAAGGGCAAGCCCAAGTAGGCTGCGAGTTGGGCGCTGAACAAGCTGGAGCCCAACAGCCAGATGGGCACCTGGGTGCCCACGCCGGGGATGGCCCGCACAGCGGGGCTGCCCAACTGGGCATCGGGCGTGGCCAGGTAACCCTGCAACTCTTGCACGTCTCGCGGAAAATCGTCTTCGCTGGCGGCCATGTGGCGGCGCAGCGCCCGGGCGGTGGCTTGGTCGGTGCCGGGCGCGCGGCCCAGACCCAGGTCAATGCGGCCGGGGTAGAGCGTGGCCAGCGTGCCAAATTGTTCGGCCACCACCAGGGGCGCGTGGTTGGGCAGCATCACGCCGCCCGAGCCGATGCGGATGGTTTTGGTGCCCCCGGCCACATGGCCCACCAGCACCGCAGTGGCCGAGCAGGCCACGCCGTCCATGTTGTGGTGCTCCGCCAGCCAGAAGCGCTTGTAGCCGCAGGCTTCGGCATGCTGGGCCAGCGAGAGTGAGTTGCGCAGCGCGGTGGCGGCGTCGCTGCCCTCCACGATGGGCGCGAGGTCAAGCACGGACAAAGAGGTCATGGGCAGCATCATGCCGCCGTCGCGGCGGATTTGCCGGTGCCGGGCCTTGCCAAGCTTGGTTTGGGGCAAGATGGGCGCATTGGGTGCCGCAATCCGCTGGCGCCGGGAGGTCGTTGATGTCCGTTTTGCGCACCTGTGTGTCACTTGTTTTGCTGGGTGGCCTGGTTGGCCTGGGCGCTTGCCAAGCCCAACCCGGGGCGGCCAGCGCGCCCGCCGGGGCCGCCGCCCAAGCGGATGCCGAGGCCAGCTTGCTGGCGCGCATCCGGGCCGAGGTGGGTGAGGCGCGTTGCAGCAGCGACGCCCAGTGCCGCACCTTGCCCGTCGGTGAAAAAGCTTGCGGTGGCCCCGAGGCCAGGCTGCCCTATTCCACGGGCACAGCCCGCGTCGATCAACTCAAGGCCTGGACCACCGAGCTGAACAAGCTGGCCCGCCAGCGCGTTGAGCGCAGCGGCATGATGAGCAACTGCCTGTACGTGGCCGACCCCGGCGCCGTGTGCGTGGCCCAGCGCTGCGTGCTGGCCACGCCCAAATTGGCGCGTTGACAGGGCAGCAGTGCCAAGGTGGTGGTGAATGCAAGCGCTGCAACCGAATGCAAGCGCGCAGACATCTGCCAAGCTTGTCACACCCGGTAGGGGGCCAAAGCCGCCACAGTGCGGCCTCCATCAACAACCGATGCCGGGACCTCAAATGACTCATCCAATCGCGCCACGTTTGGCCGCCACGCTGGCGGTGCTGTCGCTGGCCGTACTGGCCGCTTGCGGTGGCGGTGCAGGCGCTGACCCCAGCGCTGCCCAGTCGCCCGGAAGCACCGCGCCGGGCACGGGCACGGCTTCGGTCAGCACGGCGGTGTCGGGCACCATCACCGGCTTTGGCAGTGTCATCCTGGACGGCAAAAAATACGACGACTCCAGCACGGCGGTGCAAATTGCCACTGACCCCAAGGCGCCCGACGCCGGCGCGCTGACCGATCTCAAGCTGGGCATGCACATTGAGGGCGTGGTCAAGGACGGCAAGCTGCTCGACGCCGTGGTGCACGCCGCGTTGTCGGGCGTGGTGGCCAATATCGACACCGCCGCCGCCAGCTTCACGGTGTACGGCCAGACCGTGAAAGTGTCCACCCAGGGCGCCACGCCCACGGTGTGGGACGGCGTGGCCGATTTGGCCGGCCTCGTGGCGGGCGACGTGGTGGAGGTGCATGGCTCGCTGGACGCGGCCAAGGCCCTCAACGCCACCCGCATTGAGCGCAAACCCCGCAGCGAGGCGGGCAAGGCGGTGCGCCTGGGCGGCGTGATCACCAGCCTCGACACGCCTGCCAAGACCTTCAAGCTCAACGACATGGTGGTGGACTACAGCGCCGCGCAGCTGATGCCCGACGGCCTGGTATTGGCCAACGGCCAGCTGTTTGAAGCGATGGCCGACAGCGCGCCCGTGGCCGGCGTTTACAAGCCCAAAACAATCCGCGTGCAGAAGGCGGGCGAGGGCGGCGGCCTGGAGTTGGGCGGGCGCATCATGGCTTTTGTCTCGGTGGCCGACTTCACCGTGTCGGGCCAGCACATCGATGCCAGCGCGGCCACGTTTGACGGCGGAACAGTCGCTGACCTGGCCACTGGCGTGACCGTGGCCGCCGAGGGCACCGTGACCACCGGCGTGCTCAAGGCCAAGAAGCTGCGTGTGCTCAAGACATCCACCGACGTGGCGGCCTCGCTCAAGGGCCAGGTGACCGAGTTTGTATCGGCCGCCAGCTTCAAGCTGCGTGGCACGGTGGTCGACGCCAGCGCCAGCGGCGTGGTGTTCACGGGCGGCACGGTGGCCGACCTGGGCGCCGGCGCGTGGCTGCTGGTCAAGGGCAAAGTGAGCGGTGAGCGCATCACGGCCGACAGCGTGGAGTTCCAGTCACCGCCCGTCGACAAGCCCGTCACGCTCAAGGGCGAGGTTCGTGAATTTGACGCAGCCACGGGCAGTTTTCACTTTCTCGGGGCCACGCTGAAACTGGCCAATAACGTGGTGGTCGAGGGGGGCGCGCTGGTCAATCTGGTCAATGGCAAACGGGTGGAGGCCACGGGCACGCCGGGCGCCGATGGTGTGGTGCTGGTCAGCAAGCTGGTGTTTTTGGGTGATCTGGCGTCAGCGGCCTCAGTGCTGGGCGGGCGTTTGAGCAGCCTGGGCACGACCAGCTTCAAGCTGGCTGGCGTGACCGTGAACTACGCGGGCGCGGTATTTGAGGGCGGCACGGCGGCCAACCTGGCTGACGGCGTGCCGGTGTTGGCCAAGGGCGTGGTCAATGGCACGAGCCGGGTGATGAGCGCCACCTGGATCGAGATCGTGGCCGCTAACGCCAGTGGTGTGCGGCTATCCGGGGCGATGGGCGACTACGTTTCGGCGGCCGATTTCCGGGTGGGTGGCCAGCGGGTGGACGCCAGTGCGGCGGTGTTCACCGACGGCGTGGCGGCCGACCTGGCCAACGGCCGGGTGCTGGACGTGCGCGGCAGCGTGGTGGACGTGGCGGGCAGCAAGGTGGTGAAGGCCACGCAAGTGCGGTTTCTCAACAAGTAAGCGCGTGGCGCCCTGGCCGGTGGTTGGCGAGGGCGCCGCAAGCCTGCGATGAAACTTCAGGCGCGCAGCAAGCGTGCTGCGGCACCGTCGATGTTGGCCTTCAGCTCAGCGTAGCTGTGGTTGACCGGGAACTGCGGAAACTGCGCCACGATGGCCTCTGGCGGGTGGATGAAAAAGCCTGCGTCGGCCGCACCCAGCATGTTGGTGTCGTTGTACGAGTCACCGGCCGCGATCACCTGAAAGTTCAACACTTTCAGCGCGTTCACGGCGTGGCGTTTCTGGTCGGGTTGGCGCAGCTTGAAATCACGCACGAAGCCGGCTTCGTCGATCACCAGCTTGTGGCAAAACAGCGTGGGCCGGCCCAGCTGGCGCATCATCGGCTCGGCAAATTCGTAGAAGGTGTCCGACAGGATGATGACCTGGAAGCGGGTGCGCAGCTCGTCCAGAAAGTCCTTCGCGCCGGCCATCGGCGCCATGCCGCCAATCACCTTCTGGATGTCGGCCAGCTTCAGGCCATGCTGCGCCAGCAGGTCAATGCGGTAGCGCATCAGCTTGTCGTAATCGGGCTCGTCACGCGTGGTGCGCTTGAACTCATGGATGCCGGTGCGGTTTGAAAACTCGATCCAGATTTCCGGGATCAACACGCCTTCGAGATCGAGGCAAACAACTTGCATTGGGGGGGCTCCTGGGGGTGCGTGGCACTGTCGCTTGGCGCAGCGGGCGGCATCGTACCGCAGGGCCGACAGCGCGGCACTGCGCGCGGGTGTGATGGGGGCGTGATGTTGGCGCGATGGGGCCGTGATGCGGGTGGTTTCAGCGACGCATCAAGCCCGCAGGCGCGCCCGCAGACATGCCCGCAGGCGCGCCCGGCTCAAGCCGCCACCGCCTCGATCACCACCGCCACGCCCGACAGCACCGAGTTGCCCGACAGCGGATCCATCAGCGCATCGTCCAGCAACGCGTTCAGGTTGGCGCCGGGCCGCTGGGCCGCCACGCCCAGCCGGGCACCGGCCAGGTCATGGCCCCAGCCATGCGGCAGGCTCACCACGCCGGGCATCATGGCCGGGCTCAGCACCACCGGCGCCACCACGCTGGCCGCGCCGCGCCGTACCCGGGCCAGTGCACCGTCCACCAAGCCCAGCCGGCTTGCGTCCAGCGGATGAACCAGCAGCGTGCAGCGCTCGGGGCCCTTGGCCAGCGTGGGCAGGTTGTGCATCCAGCTGTTGTTGGAGCGCACGTCGCGGCGGCCGATGATCAGCATCGTTCTAGCCTGCTCACCGGGGTCAGCCGGCGTGCCCAGATCGGCCAGCGCCCGGGGCAGGTCAGCCAGCAGCAAAGCGGGCGCCAGCTCCACCCGCCCGCTGGGCGTGCGCAGCATCTCGGGCAAGCGTGATTGCAATGCGCCCAGGTCGATGCCGCCCGGCTGGGCCGCCACCTTGGCCAGCGTCAGCCCGTCGGGGCGCTGCCCAAATTGATCGCCGAATTGATCGCCGAATTGATCACCATACGGCCCGGTGCGCAGCGCCAGATCGACCAGGCGCTCGGGGCCG
>JAYWDK010000115.1:0-37675 GCA_043779845.1 Betaproteobacteria bacterium
GGGTGACACGTAGCAAAACACGGCAACCCGGCCCGGCGCGCCCGCGCTGTCGGGTGAACGCCCGCTTTCCAGCAACGCAGCATAGTCAGCTAAGAGCCGTCAACCGCCGATCAACCGCCTGATGCTTTTGACCATGACAGACGAAGCGGTTTTGTCGAGCCGAGCATGCCCGCCGCATGTTTGCGCGCTGTCATCGAACCGTCTTCAAAGCTTCATAAACTGCGGCGCATGAGTGAAGATGGTTTGATTCCAGGTGGCCAGCCCACGCTGTTGAACCGCGAGCGGGCCATCCTGGCGTTCAACCGCCGGGTGTTGGCGCAAGCGCGCCGCCCCGACGTGCCGCTGCTGGAGCGGCTGCGCTACATCACCATCGTGTCGTCCAACATGGACGAGTTTTTTGAGGTGCGCTTTGCCGACGCGCTGGAGGCCATGCGCAGCGCCGCAGGCGGCGATGACCCCTTGCGCGACGACCTGCGCCAGGCCGCCGCCGAGGCCCACGCGCTGATTGACGAAAAATACGCCATCTTCAACGACGAGGTGATGCCCGCGCTGCAACGCCAGGGCATCGTCATCATCAACCACGCCGAGCGCAACGCCGCGCAGCGCGCCTGGGTGGCGCGGTATTTTGAGGCCGAGGTGCAGCCGCTCTTGTTGCCTGTTGGGCTGGACCCGGCGCACCCGTTTCCGCAGGTGGCCAACAAGTCGCTCAACTTCATCGTCAAGCTGGGCGGGCGCGATGCTTTCGGGCGCGACAACTCGATCGCCATCGTCAAGGTGCCGCGTGCCTTGCCCCGGGTGATCGCGCTGCCGCAAACGGTGTGCGAGGCCGGCACCCAGGGTTTTGTGCTGCTCACCAGCGTGATCCGCGCGCACCTCGAGTCGCTGTTTGGCGGCCGGCCGGTGGAGTCGTTTTCGCAGTTTCGAGTGACGCGTGATTCCGAGCTGGAGGTGGACGAAGACGACGTCACCAACCTGCGCCAAGCCATGCGCAGCGGGCTCACCACGCGCCACTTTG
Organism: Betaproteobacteria bacterium; assembly: GCA_043779845.1. Classification (GTDB taxonomy): domain Bacteria; phylum Pseudomonadota; class Gammaproteobacteria; order Burkholderiales; family Burkholderiaceae_C; genus Pseudaquabacterium. The sequence continues at coordinate 1,016 of JAYWDK010000115.1, forward strand.
GCCAGGCCATCCGCATCGAGGTGGTGGCCACTTGCCCCGAGCCCTTGGCGCGCTTGTTGCTGAATCAGTTTGGTCTGCCGCCGGCCGCGCTGTACCGCGTCAACGGCCCCGTCAACCTGGTGCGCCTGAACCAGCTGATCGACCACGCCGAGGCGCCCGAGTTGCGTTTTGTGCCCAGCGTGCCAAGCTGGCCCGAGGCCGATTTGCCGCGCAATGAATCGATCCTGGCGCGGGTGCGCCAGGGCGATGTGATGCTGCACCACCCGTTTCAGAGCTTCGACCCGGTGGTGCAGTTTCTGCGCGAGGCGGTCTACGACCCGCTGGTGCTGGCCATCAAGCAAACCGTGTACCGCACTGGCAGCCAATCGGTGCTGATGGAGTTGCTGATCGAGGCGGCGCGGCGCGGCAAGGATGTGACCGTGGTGGTGGAGCTCAAGGCGCGCTTCGACGAAGAGGCCAATATCAACTGGGCGGAGCGGCTTGAGGCTGTGGGCGCGCAGGTGGTGTACGGCATCGTGGGGTTCAAGACGCACGCCAAGCTGTTGCTGGTGACGCGGCGCGAGACCAAGCGCAGTGGCCGCGTGGTGTTGCGGCGCTACGCGCATTTGTCCACCGGCAACTACAACCCGGGCACCGCGCGGCTGTACACCGACGTGGGCATGCTCACCAGCGACGCGCTGCTCACGGCCGACGCCGACGCCGTGTTTCATCAACTGGCCAGTCTGACCAAGGTGCGCACGCCGCGCCATTTGCTGACCGCGCCGTTTGCGCTGCACCGCCGCCTGGTGGCGCACATCCAGCAAGTGGCGGACGCGGCGCGCGCGGGCCTGCCGACGCGCATCGTGGTGAAGATCAATGCCCTCACTGACCCGGCCCTGATCGCCGCGCTGGTATTGGCCGGGCAGGCCGGCGCCGAGATCGATTTGATCGTGCGTGGCGCGTGCATGCTGCCGCCGGGCATTGCGGGCGTGACTGACCGCATCCGGGTGCGCTCGGTGGTGGGGCGGTTTTTGGAGCACACGCGGGTGATTTACTTCCGCTGGGGCGCGACCGAAGCCGACGAAGCGCTGTACCTGTCGTCGGCCGACTGGATGGGCCGCAACATGTTCAGGCGCATCGAGATTGCCTGGCCAGTGCGCGACGCCGTGCTGCGCCAGCGCGTGATCGATGAATGCCTGGTGCCCTACCTGCATGACCAGCGTGACGCCTGGACGCTGGCCGCCGACGGCAGCTACCAGCGCGTGGCTACAGTCGGCGTCAGCGCGCAGGCCGCGCTGATGGCGCGTTACATGACCCGCGGCTGAACCCGGAGATCACCCCATGGACTTGATACTTTGGCGTCACGCCGATGCCCGGGATTCCAGCGACGGCGACCTGGCCGCTGAGCTTGATCTTGAGCGCCCGCTGACGTCGCGTGGCGAGCGGCAGGCCGCGCGCATGGCCGATTGGCTGAATCGATTTTTGCCCGACACCACCCGCATCCTGTGCAGCCCCGCCAGGCGTTGCCGCCAGACCGCCGACGCGCTGGGCCGCAAGTACCGCGTGGTGGATACCTTGGCGCCCGGCGCATCACCGCACCAGGCCTTGGCCGCCGCGCGCTGGCCCGACAGCCGCGAGCCGGTGTTGCTGGTGGGCCACCAGCCCACGCTGGGGCATTTGGCGGCCTACCTGATGGCGGGCGCGAGCGCACTGGAAACGCAGCCCTGGGCGGTGCGCAAAGGCGCGGTGTGGTGGTTGCGCCACCGCGAGCGCGATGGCGACAGCGAAGTGGTGTTGGTGGCGGTGCGTACGCCCGAAAAGCTCTAACTCGGATTTTGAGCGGCTCTTGAGCGGCTCTTGAGTGGCTGATTGCCAGGGCCGGCGCGCGGCCGCGCTGCCCCGTTCAGGTGGGCACCAGCACCAGCTTCGGACTGTCTTGGCGGGCCCAGCTTTCGGCTTCTTCACGCAACAGGTGCAGCGTGCGCGGGTGGCTTTGTCCCCAGGTCTCGCGGTAGGCCAGGCGTGCTTGCCGGCCGTCCCGTTTCAGGCGCAGCGCCTTGGCATCCACCAAGCCGCGCGCGTGGCATTTGATGGCCGCCAGCCGCAGCGCCAGCACCTGCCAGGCAAAACGCTCGCTGGTCAACTGGGGCTCAATCTTGCGCAAGCCCCCGCGCTGTGCCAGCACCAGGTCGGCAATGCGGCGTTGCTGGCTTTGCGAGAAGCCTGGCGCGTCAACATGGGCCATCAGGTAGGCGCTGTGGCGGTGGTGGTCATGGTGCGACACCATCAGCCCGATCTCGTGCAGATCACAAGCCCAGCCCAGTTCACGCAGGGCCTCGCCATCGTCGCCCGCATCGTCGGCGATCTCGGGCAGGGCGGAGCGCAGCAGCGCCGACGCCACCGTGCGCACGCGCGCGGCCTGCGCGGCGTCCACACCAAAGCGGATTTGCATCGCGGCCACGGTTTGATCACGCAGATCGCCACCACCGGCTTGCCGGCGGCCTTCATGGCGCTCGTGCAGGTCGATGATCACGCCCTGGCGCAAGGCGCCTTTGGCGGGGCGCAACTCGGTGATGCCAAAGTGCGTGGCCAGGGTGTAGAGCAGCGCCAGGCCGCCACCGATGATGGCTTTGCGGTCGTCACGCAATGAGGGCAGGTTCAGCTTGTTCACGTTGCCAGCGGCCAGGCACTGGGCCATGCACCAGCGCAGGCCCTCAGGGGTGATGGTGCCGTCGCTGATGCCGGCCGCAGCCAAAATTTGCGACACCGCACCGGCCGTGCCGGACGAGCCCAGCGCCTCGCGCCACTGGCTGGGCGCAAACGGCGCCAGCGCTTCTTCAAGCTCGGCGCCAGCCGCCACCTGGGCGTCACGAAAGCCTTGCTCGGTGAAGATGCCGTCCGGAAACCAGCGCATCGACAAGCTCACGCTGCCGGTTTTGAAGGACTCGACCACGCTGGGCGTGCGGCCCTGGCCGATGATCATCTCGGTGCTGCGCCCGCCGATGTCGATCACCAGGCGCGTGGCCTCGCCGGGTTGCAAGAACGACACGCCGACATAAATCAACCGGGCTTCCTCGCGACCCGACACCACCTCGACCGGAAAGCCTAACGCCGCCTCGGCGCGTACCAGAAACGCGTTGCGGTTGCGTGCCTCTCTGAGGGTTTGCGTGGCCACGGCGCGCACCTGCGTGGCCTCAAAGCCGTGCAGCCGGCGTGCAAAGCGCTGCAGGCAGTCAAGCCCACGCTGGGCAGCGGCTTCAGTGAGATAGCCGTTGGCGTCAAGGCCGGCGCCCAGGCGCACGGTTTCTTTCAGGTAGGCGATGCGCCGGTACCTGCCCCGTTGCAGTTGGCCGATCTCCAGGCGGAAGCTGTTGGAACCGATGTCAATGGCGGCCAAGGGCGCGCTGGCGTCAGGGAGGCTAAGTGGCATGGTGAGCAGGATGCTACCGGCAAACCCGCGCTGTCCGGGGGGTTGACAAACGGCTTTCTAGAATGCCGGTTGATCTTGTTTTCAAAGGACCTCCGATGACGCATGACGACTTCGACAGCCTGACCGCGAGCCCCTTCGCGAACCGTGACTTCAGCCGCCGCGACTTCGTGCGCACTTCGGTGGGCACGGGCTTCGCGGCCGCCGTGTTGCCGGTGATGGCGCAAACCGTGATCAAGACCAACAGCGACGGCTTGTTGGCCGGCGAGGTGAGCATCCCCGTGGGCGATTTCAAGATGCCGGCCTACCGCGCCGCGCCGGCGGGCAAGCCCCACGCACCGGTGGTGCTGGTGCTCAGCGAGATTTTTGGCGTACACGAGCACATTGCCGACGTGGCCAGGCGCCTGGCCAAGCAAGGCTACTGCGCCATCGCGCCCGAGCTGTTTGTGCGCCAGGGTGACGCGGGCGCCTACGGCGAGATCGCCAAGCTGATCAGCGAGGTCATCAACAACGTGCCCGACGCGCAGGTAATGGCCGACCTGGACGCCACCGTGGCCTGGGCCAAGGGGCAGGGCGCCGACACCAGCAAGCTGGGCATCACCGGGTTCTGCTGGGGTGGGCGCATCACCTGGCTGTATGCCGCGCACAACCCGGCGGTCAAGGCCGGCGTGGCCTGGTATGGCCGGCTGGTGGGGGCGCCAACGCCGCTCAGCCCCACCAATCCCATCGACCTGGTGGCCAAGCTGCACGGGCCCGTGCTGGGCTTGTACGGTGGGCAGGATGCCGGCATTCCGCTGGAGTCGGTCAACCGCATGAAAGACGCGCTGGCCACGGGCAGCGCGGCGGCCAAAAAATCCGAGATCGTGGTTTACCCCGAGGTGGGCCACGCCTTCAACGCCGACTACCGCCCCAGCTACCGCAAGCACGCCGCCGACGACGGCTGGGCGCGGTGTCTGGCCTGGTTCAAATCAAACGGCGTGGCCTGATTCAGCCACGCACCGGCAAACCGGTAAGAATGCAGACCACCGCGCCACCCAGGCGCGGTTGTCTTTTGCGGAGTTGTTGACCCGATGACCCTGTTCTACATCGTGCTGTCCACGTTGGCCGGCGGTGTGCTGTCGGTGGTGATTGCCGCGTCGCTGACGCTGGCACTGCTGGGGCGCATCGTGCGCCACCTGGTCAGCCTGTCTGTGGGGGTTTTGCTGGGCACGGCGCTGCTGCACGTGCTGCCCGAGGCGTTTGAGTCCAAGGTGGATCCGCACCGTTTGTTCATGACCTTGCTGGGCGGGCTGCTGTTTTTCTTTTTGCTGGAAAAAGCCGAGCTGTACCGCCACGGCCACCACCATGAAGGCGACGGCCACGAGCACCACCACCACTACGACGCTGAGCAGGCGGGGCGGGGCGGCTGGAGCGTGCTGGTGGGCGACAGCATCCACAATTTTTGCGACGGCATCATCATCGCGGCCGCGTTTTTGGCCGACTTTCAGCTAGGCGTCGTCACGTCGCTGGCCATCATCGCGCATGAAATCCCGCAAGAGGTGGGCGACTACATCGTGCTGCTGAACGCGGGCTTTACCCGACGCAAGGCGCTGCTCTACAACGCCTTGTCGGGCCTGGCCTCGGTGGTGGGGGGCGTGCTGGGGTATTTCATCGTGGGGCCGTGGCAGGCGCTGTTTCCGTACCTGCTGGTGGCCGCGTCCAGCAGCTTTGTGTACGTGGCGGTGGCCGACCTGCTGCCGCAGTTGCAGCGGCGATTGCCGCTGCGATCAACCCTGGCGCAAGTGGGCTGGATCGCCGCAGGCCTGGGACTCGTGACGCTGGCCAAAGGCCTGCAGCACTGAAGGCTTCAAATCACTTGATCACCAATACCGGTAGCGGGCTGTGGGTGAGCACGCGGCTGGTTTCGCTGCCAATCAGCAGTGCCGCCATGCCGCGGCGCCCGTGCGAGGCCATCACGATCAGATCGCAACCTTTTTGCTTGGCGGTGTCGAGGATGGCTTCCCAAGGGTGCAGGCCTTCCACCGTGGCGCCCTCGGCCACCAGGCCAGCAGCAGCGGCGGCCTCCACCACGGCCTTGACGCGGCCAGCGGCGATGCGCTCTTGCGCGTCATAAAACTCTTGCGGCGGCACGGGCTGCATCTCGGAGATGGCGCTGTAAGGGAACGGCTCTTTCACGCACAGCGTGCTCAGCTTGGCGCCCGACAACTTGGCCAACATTACAGCAGCGGTCACGGCTTTGGCAGTGATGTCAGAGCCATCGGTGGGGACGAGGATGTGTTGGTACATGGTGCGCTCCTGTGCAAATAGGGCCAAGCACGCTGGCCTGGCACCAGCACAGTGTGCGCTGTTGCGCTTGTTAAGGCTTGACCCGAGTCAAGCCTGCGTCAGGCCTGCACCCATGCCCATTCGTGGCGCGTCTTGGTTGCGCCACTTCACACCGAACCAGCGTGAACCGGTTCCAGCCAGAAAACCGCATGGTTTACCACTGTCAGTGCGACCCTTGCCGTGACCAATTGCTTGAGTTTGCGGCCAACTTGTTCGGACATTGAGACGCAGCCCAACTGGCCGTCCCGCAATGCCCCGGCCTGCAAAGCGGCAAAGGCCGGACGCGCCTGCAAGTGATCGTCAACGGGTCTGTGCGTCATGAATGGTGGGGGAGATTGTTTCTCCCCGGTCTGGGTTTGTCCCGGGCATGACATGGGCGACTCCGGTTTAACGACACCCTTGACTTCGTCCGTTCTTGCGCCGCGAAGGTGTGGCATGCTATAGTGCTAGTTGTCGCGGAGTGGTAGTTCAGTTGGTTAGAATACCGGCCTGTCACGCCGGGGGTCGCGGGTTCGAGTCCCGTCCACTCCGCCATCTACAAGAAGTAAAAAAGCCCTGCATCGCGTTGAGATGCAGGGCTTTTTCAGTGGTGCGTCGCGTGTCCTTCACGCCTGGGCGCCCTCTTGCGTCGAGGTTTTGTGGCTTTGGCACTTTTGGTGCGCGCCAATTTTGGTTTACGCATGCGCCCGGTGTGACCGCGCCGCCGCAGTCAAGCCAAAAAAGCATCAGCGCCCACCCGACGCGCCCGAATGCACAAGTCGCTTCCAATACGCTGTACGTCTTCAAACTGCAACTCAAAAGCCTGTGACAGGTTTTGCAGCGCGGGCAGTGCGGCCATGTCTCGGCCCGGACCCAACAGCTTGGGTGCCACATAAAGCAACAGTTCATCGACCAGGCCTGTTTGCAGCATCGCGGCATTCAGGATGGCACCGGCCTCGACATGCAGTTCATTGACGCCATCAACTGACAGGCGATTGACCAGCGCGGGCAAGTTGACCCGGCCATCTTGATCGGGCAGCAGCAGCACTTCGGCGCCAACGTCTCTAAGGGCTGCCATTCGGTCGGGCAGGTCAAACGCGCCAACCACCAGTGTGCGGCCCGGGCCGTGCAGCAGGCGCGCCTCTGGCGTGATGGCAAAACGTGAATCCACCACCACGCGCAAGGGCTGCCGATGTGTTGGAACCAATCGCACATCTAGCCGCGGGTCATCATTCCGCACCGTGCCGATGCCCGTGAGCACGGCACCTGCCCGGCGACGCCAGGCATGGCCATCGGCGCGGGCTTCGGGGCCGGTGATCCACTGGCTGCTGCCGTCTGGCAGGGCGGTACGGCCATCGATGGACGCGGCGATCTTCATGCGCACCCAAGGCCGCTGTCGTAGCACCCGCGAAAAAAAACCGATGTTCAAATCGTGTGCCGCGCGCTGAATTTCACCGGGGCCTGCCAGGTCGACGACCACGCCAGCAGCTCGCAATCGGGCCATGCCAAGGCCCGCCACCAGCGGAAACGGATCGGTCGTGCCGATCACCACGCGGCTCAAGCCAGCGGCAACCAGGGCGTCCGCACATGGCGGCGTTCGGCCATGGTGGGCACAAGGCTCCAGGCTGACCCAGGCGGTGCCACCCACGACCTGCCTGCCCCGTGCCGCGGCATCACGCAAGGCCATCACTTCAGCATGTGGGCCGCCGGCCTGCTGCGTGAACCCTTCACCCGCCAGCCTGCCTGATGCGTCATGCATCACGCAGCCGACGCGGGGGTTGGGGTCGGACAGGCTGATCGAGTGGTGGGCAAGCTCAATGACGCGCAGCAACTGGGCTTGGTCGGCGGGCAGCAAGGGCATGTCAGAGGGTGGCTTGGTGCTGCAGCGTGTTGGTGTTGATCAGATCGCCAGCGACGTCCGCTGGGCAGGTTTCGGTGGCCTTGATCACCAAAAAGTTCTGGTTGCCCAAATTGCCAGTGACCTTTTTGCCCGTGCAGGGCGCCGCAGCGGTGGCGGTGCCTGATTTTTCCATGCAGTAGCTCTTGGGATGGTCATCGTTGAGCGTGAAATCGATGGTGGCCTTGGTGTAGCGACAGGACTGATAGTCGTTGCCTGTGGTGCCGTTCAGCAATGGGCTGCCGAGCAGAACATTCAGCTGGCCTCCCCAACCTTTTGCGTCTGCCGGGAATACAAGGCACTCGTAGCGCTTCGCGAAGCCGGTTGGCAGCGCTGCGCTGAAACATTCGGCATCTCGGTTTTGATTGACCGGTGAAAGACCTGAAACGACGTTGAAGACCACGGGCGTGCTGCTGGAAAGTTGCAATGCCGGACCTGCCGGACTCAAGGCGGATGGACTGCTGGTCAGATCAAATTGCACCACCCCAGCAAGCCTCCGACCGTCGACGGTTTCGCAGGTGACCAAGTCAGTGACCAAAATCGCTGCCTGCGCAACGGTCACACCGGTACAGCGGCTGGTGATCATCCCCGTCAGGTTGTTGAACACCCAAACCACCGTTCCGATGTCAAAAGGCTTGAACGCACTTTTGCCATTGCCGAGATCTTTGGCTTCGCGTGGAATCGTTGCATTGCGCCCGTTGAGTTGATTGGTTGCCGACGCCCTAGCCGGCACCGACAACATGCCCGTTAGCGCGGGCGACACACCGGCGATCACGCCATCGAGCGTGATGCTGGGATCAGGCACGGTGCCAGCGCGATCTTTCCAGGTCACCACAACCTTGATCACCTTTCGCAATGGCTCGGTTAGTGGGGTGACCGTGGTAGTGATGGAGTAGGTCGTATTGCTGCCAGTACCGTTGTCCGGTACATAGTTAGTGGGGCCACGACCAACGATGTCATCGTAGGAAAATGGCGCAACACCGGGGGGCACAGCCGCCACAGCGTTCAACACCGTGAACCGGCGCAGGTTTTCAATTTCCTCGCTGGCAATGCGCGTGGCCTCGGTGCGTTGCTTGGACACGTCACTATTGAGCCTCAGCGTGGCTTGCACGCCCACCAGCGACAGCATGCCAAAAGCCATCACGGCAAGCGCCACCAGCGCTTCGATTAACGAGACGCCAAAGCTGCGGGTGCCAATACGGTAGGTTGCCATGGTGTCAGTCTGGAAAGGCAAAAATATCGGTTTGATTCCAGCTACCCGGGACGCGGACAAAAGAGCCATAGCGAAGTCGGATGATGTCCAGTACCGGTTTGTTGTAGCTCAAGCTTGCATTAGTACTTGACGTGAAATTGGTGGCTGCAACCATGGCGCCCTGCATCGCGGCGCCGGCCGCATTCCAGACAATGTTGTTGGCGTGCACAAAACCCACTAGTTGGGCGTCGGCCGACAGGGTGAGCGTGCCAGCGACGATCAACATCATGGGGTCGGTAGCGCTGCCTAGAGAGGCGGCAGTGCTGATATCCAAATCGCCCTCCACCCAGATCGGGTTGTGCGGGTGACCCGCGAGTATTGCAACAAGGTTCGCACCGGTGCAGCCCGCTGCGCACGTGACTACCGCAGGTTGCCGTTTGTAGTCGGCAACGGGCATACCGAATAGGGCGTTGAACCAAGCTAGCGAAGGGTCTGTTCCGCGCAACGTGCTTAAGCTGTTGTCGGTTACGAAGCCCTCGTTCGTGTCGGTGGGCGGCGTGATGGTGCCCCCAGCGTGCGCTTTCAGTGGGGTGCTGCCGTTATTCTCAATACTCAGCACGCCGGCAGTGACAACGATATTTCTGCCCGTAGTGAGTGCGGCTGTAGGCGGCACGGGCAATGCACGCACCAAACCAAAAGTCGTCAATGCGCCAGACACTGTGTCCACTACCGGTGGCGCGGTAATCTGCGCATAACAACCAGTGTTAGCAGCCCCAGGATTGGAACAGCCCCTGACGAGGATTTGCACCACACCGGGCTGGTCTTTGACAAACGCTGATACCACGCCCAATTTGAATGCGCTGCCAATGCCGTCGCCGGGTGCACCAATCGCTGGGTTGGGGTTTGCCGGTGTCGGGCAGATACACCTCAAGTTGCCGCCCACATTGATGCATGCAGGTAGTAACACGTGGGCCGGCGCGGCCACGCCTGTGGCAATTCGCGCATAGGTGCCGTCAATTCCGGTGGCGCTGGTAGTTTCTGCTAAATAGCGCTGGCGAAAATCAGGTTGTCCAGCTGAATCGCTGGCCACGCAGTTGTCGTCCACCCGGCCGCCGTTGAGCATGACCAAGGCCCATTCAATGGCCGAATCGCTGGATTCCATGGCGCGTGCCGCGCGGTAACTGTTGGCCGATATTCTCTGCTCAAACACCAGGTTGCGATTGGTATAAGCGGCGACCAAAGCCATGATGAAGAACAAAATCATTACCACCGTCAAAGCGGCAACGCCTTGTTTTGGGCGCCTGGGTTTGTCAGTGATAATCAAACGCTTGGGCATGGTGTTCAAGGTGCTTCGACAACCAAGTCATTGCGCAGCCGAATTTTCTGTTTTAGGGAGCGACGCACCGTCGAGTCGTGCACCGCTACGGCCTCAATATTAATTTCCGCGTTTCGCACCACAGTGCTTATGGCCTTGTTGAGTGGACTTGTGCAATAACCAACGCTGCAATTGAACTCCGACGCCGGTTGGTCAGGGGCCTTGATCTCGATCGTGAATTTAGTAACCTTTATGACCTTCGGATCGGTGAGTTCTTGCCAATTGCCTGCCACGCCGAGTTTCATCTTGATGGTATTGCCATCCAATTTGAACCCTGCCAATTCGCCACCACTGGCAATGTCATCGTCAACAGGCGTGGGCGGCACAAAGTCCGAGCGGCTGTACTCAAGACTTTCATTGTTTGCAGGCGATGCGCCAGCAGGCGTTGTGCTGCGGTAGGGGTTGGCCAGTGGAACCGTGGAAGTGACATCCGGCCAAACGTTCCGGTGTGCGTTACCCCAATAACCCGCTTTTTTGAGGTCCCGAGCGATCAGGTCAGTGGTAGCGCGCAAATCCTGCTGTACCTGGGTTTCAAGCAACAGTCGGCGGTTGTCGCTGAGTTGGCTGGTAAGCACCAAAGTGGCGCCCGCCACGATGAACAGACTAATGGCGATGCCGATCATCAACTCAACGATGGACATACCAGCGCAGTTGCTGCGCTTACGCTTACGCCAAATCAGTTGTTGTTGGGAATTCATGGTTCGGTTGCTTTTGCTCAACAGGCCGCCATTGAGCTGCCATGCCCAGACACCGAACAGAGATTTGGCCTTGCGGCGAGATTTGTTGCCACCCGAACCTCGCCGCCTCCGGTGCTGCTGCTGACGTTGACGCTCAATTCAACTTCAGCGGTAGGCATGCCGTCGCTGCCGGCAATTTCCAAAGAGGACGGGACGGCTGTCAGCGTGATGTCGCTGCTCGGAACTGTTACGGTCTTGATCTCTTCGTGAACAGACGAACCAGACGTGCAGACCTGCAACCCGAGTGCGGCTTGCGTGCAATCACAGCTTGCAGTGGGACTGGAGCCCTTAACCAGCATCGTGTAACAGGTTTTGTTGGCGGCAAAAATGATCCGGACGGCCCGGCTGCGCTGCGATTGCACTGAGCGCAGGTAGCGAATATCACTTGCCAGTTCATTGGCCACGCCTTCTACTCGTTTTCGAGCGATTAATTGCTGCATTGACGGCACGGCGATCGCCAACAATATGGCAACGATGGCCAAAGTTACCATAAGCTCAACCAATGTGAGCCCATTGTCGTGGCCTGGATTGCGTGGGCGGGTCATGGCGTGGAACCTCATCGAACCCAGCATGGGTCTGGCGAGTTGGCACTATCACCACTGGCGTAGGATGAATACTTTATATTACCACCTTCATTGGTAATTTGCAATATTTGACAATTGCTGTCGGCAGTTTGCACTGTGCTGCGAACTGTGGCCTTGGCAATATAGTTGCTTGTCTTGGTGGCATCATCAACTTGCACTGACAAGGTGTAATGTCCGCCATCAGATACGTTGGCGGTTGCGCCATTCAAGTCAGCCAACGCGTCTTGATAGAAAGGATGATTGGCCCGCCACCGCTCTTGCGCTTGCACAATTTTTGACAAACCCGCCATTGCATCAGATCTTCGGCCCTTTCGAATGGCGTCCTGGAAACTTGGCCATGCAATAGTGGCCAGTATGCCCGCGATCACCACCACGATCATCAACTCGATCATCGTGAAGCCGGGTCTGGGCGCGGAAGAGGCAGCTTGGAACTTCATGGCCGAATTATCTTCATGGCACGGCGTTGACAAGGTGATGCGAGGCGCCGCTGGTCGCTGACTGGCAGCCGTTTGTCGGCATACCACTGAACCCAGGGGGTTCTCAAGCGCAGGCGCGCAAGCCGCCGAGCTTGGCGTTGGGCGTGCATGACCTCACGCGGCCCATGATGTTGACGATTTGGTGGATTGACCGGCCCTCGCGGTCAGTCACTGTGAACGTGGCGGTGGGGGTGACGGTGCCTTTGCCGGCGTCAAACAAGATGGAGCGTTGCACTGGCGCCAAGGTGATGCCGGTTGCCAGTGGCTGCTCGACCAGGCGCCGCAGGGTGATGCCGACGTCGCACCGGGCTTCGCCGCCACCGTTGCAGCGACACGCATTTGCCGGGCCGGTATGAATCACATAGCAGCTACCGCCCGCAGGCAATACCTGCACCGACAAGCGCACCGACTCGCCACTGGCCAATGCCTGAGACCGGGCCAGCTGAATGTCTGTTTCCAGCAGGGCGGCGGTGGCGTGCAGAAGTTGCGACGCGCGCAGGTCATTGAGCATCGGCAGCACGCCACTCAGCAGCACGGCAGTGATGGCCAAGGTGCACAACATCTCGACCAGCGACATGCCGCGAGCCAGAACCTTGCCCTGGCCGCGCTGGGTGCTTGCCGAGGTGTTTGCGACTGAGGCCATGGTGTGCTCCGAAAGAGTGAGTTGATGCGCACACTTTAGGAATTTGACCGTCTGGGCGCGTCGCCCCGAAGGGGGTGACATGGCCGGTTTGAGGTGGGCCCCCCGAGGGGTGACCGCATCCCCCAAATGGGTGGGTTGCGCAGGTACCGTGCTGGGCCATCACCGGCCGTTTGGCCGATAGGGTGAGCTGCGTGCCGCCCGCTAGGAGCGATTCAGCGCTTAGATATCGCTGATCAGCTGCCTGAACTCGTCCACGTCTTCAAAACTGCGGTAGACGGAGGCAAAGCGCACATAGGCGACTTTGTCGATGCGTTTGAGCTCCCGCATCACCAGTTCCCCCAGGCGGGCGCTAGGCAGTTCGCGTTCACCGCTGGCCAGGAGCTTGTCTTGAATGCGCTCCACGGCAGCGTCCAACTGCTCCACGCTGACGGGTCGTTTGCGCAAGGCCAGCATCATCGAGCCGCGCAGTTTGGCGGGTTCGAACTCAACCCGCGCGCCATCCTTTTTGACGACGGCCGGCAGGGCGATTTCAGTGCGCTCGTAGGTGGTGAAGCGCTTGTCGCACTTCAGGCACCGGCGACGCCTGCGAATGACCTCGCCTTCGTCAGATTCGCGAGTCTCCGCGACCTGGGTTTCTACGTGGCTGCAGTAGGGACAGCGCATGGATGGGTCTTGTTCAACGCGGCCCCTGGCTCACGGATCAGCCGATGCGGTGGTTCAACGGTAGACCGGAAACTCGCGTGTCAAGGCGGTGACCTTGCCGCGTACGGCCTCGATATTTGCGGCGTCGTGTGGGTTGTCCAGCACGTCGGCGATCAAGTTAGCTGTTTGTCGGGCTTGGGCATCACCAAATCCGCGCGTCGTCATGGCCGGTGAGCCCAGTCGAATGCCGCTGGTCACCATTGGTTTTTGGGGATCGTTCGGGATGGCGTTTTTGTTGCAGGTCATGTGGGCCTGGCCCAGCACGGCTTCGGCCTCTTTGCCGGTGATGCCTTTGGCGCGCAGATCCACCAACATCACATGGCTCTCTGTTCGGCCAGACACGATGCGCAGGCCACGTTGCACCAATGTTTCAGCCATCACTGCGGCGTTCTTGACCACCTGATGCTGGTAGGCCTTGAACTCGGGCGACAGCGCTTCTTTGAAAGCCACTGCTTTTGCGCCGATGACGTGCATCAACGGACCGCCCTGGATGCCAGGGAAGATGGCACTGTTGATAGGTTTGGCCAAGGCATCCTTCATCAGGATCAGGCCGCCACGCGGGCCACGCAAGGTCTTGTGGGTGGTAGACGTTACAACGTCGGCAAACGGCACCGGATTGGGGTAGACGCCTGCGGCGATCAGGCCTGCATAGTGCGCCATGTCGACCATGAAATACGCGCCCACGGCCTTGGCAACCTTGGCGAAACGTTCGAAATCAATGCGCAACGAGTACGCCGACGCGCCAGCGATGATCAGCTTGGGCTTGTGCTCGTGCGCTAGCCTCTCCATCGCGTCGTAGTCGACGGCTTCATTGGCGTCCAGGCCATAGCTCACCACCTTGAACCATTTGCCACTCATGTTCAGTGACATGCCGTGGGTCAGATGACCGCCCTCGGCAAGGCTCATGCCCATGATGGTGTCGCCGGGTTGCAGCAAGGCAAAGAAAACCGCCTGGTTTGCTTGCGAGCCCGAGTTGGGTTGCACGTTGGCGTTTTCGGCGCCAAACAAGGTCTTGAGCCGGTCAATGGCCAGTTGCTCAACAACGTCAACGTTTTCGCAGCCGCCGTAATAGCGTTTGCCCGGGTAGCCTTCAGCGTACTTGTTGGTGAGTTGCGAGCCTTGCGCTTGCATAACCGCAGGAGACGCGTAGTTCTCGCTCGCGATCAGCTCAATGTGATCTTCTTGGCGCTGGTTCTCAAGCCCGATGGTGGCCCACAGCTCTGGATCAACGTTGGCGATGGTGGATTGATGGCGATCAAACATGGAGGGCAGTCCGGTTGGGGTGAGGGCCCGTCGGGCCGGGATTGCAGATGCAATCCAGCGCAACATAACAGGCTGCCCAGGCGAACGGCTGACTCGGCGGCGGCCGCATGACCACCCTTCAATAGGCCGCGTTGCACTCCACGGTGGTAGTCCACCTCAGGCCGTTCGGCCCTATCGCCAGTCGCGCAACAAGTTCGATTGTAGCGGATGAGGATTGTTCAGCGCAGCAGCGCCACCCTCTCGTCCGTCGTCGGCGCGCTGGCGTTGGTCGCGGGCACCAAGGTTGGAGCTGGAGGAGTCAGCGTGGTGCTTGGCGCCGAACCGGCTGTGGTCTGGGCCAGATTGGGTGTGTTGATGGCCACATTTCGACCTTCAGCCACTTGGCGCAGGTGGCCTTGTTCGCTCAGAACCTTTCCCACGTAACCACCGTCGTCGCCCAGGTTTCCCGCACCCACATAAAAACGCAGGCCGGCCTCAATGCCACCCGCTCGGGCGATACATTCCTTGAGCACTTGCACGCCGACGCGAAGGTTTGACACGGGGTCGAAGGCGGCGCGAATACCGCCGTAGGACTGATACTTGTCGTCGTGAATTCGGGTCATCACCTGCATCAAACCCTGGGCACCCACTGCACTTTGCGCAAACGGGTTGAAGCTTGATTCCACGGCCATGATCGCCAGAATCAACGTTGGATCAAGTCCCATGCGGTGGCCAACAGCCCAGGCCTCTTGTACCAATCGGCTGAGTGGTTCAGGTGCCACTTTGTAGCGACGAGACAACCAGTGAGCTACCGCAGCCTGTTGCCGAGGCAGGTCTTTTGGATCTGCCGCCGTGGCGCGCATCACGGCGTTGGGTTCCACGTCTGGCACAACTTCGGCCGGCTCACGCGCTTCTTGGCGTTCCAGCAGCCAGTCGAGTGCGTGTTGCTCAACCAATGAGCGCGTTTCTTGCCGTCCACCTGCAAACAACACCACACCCACCACACACAAACCCAGCAGGGCAAGTGAGTTGTGGCTTACCTCAAGCAGGCCGGCGCCCACGTCACGCAGAAGCACGCGCGTCGATGAAATGCACATGCTGCCTGCAGCGCGCAACTTGGCAATCGCTGTCATGTCAGACCTTTTTTTGGCGCCTCGGGAGTCGGGGGCCTGGACTGCGCCAGTACCGCCAAAACCCCGGACCGATAATGAGCCGCAAGCCCTGCAATCCGATGTACTCACGGTGGTTGCAGTGTTGGCTGATGCGGAACGGGACTGTGTTGCGCCCAGTCCTTCCCAAGAGGCCGTTCGCGGGTAAACCCTGAAAATTTCAGGGTGAGAGAATTCTAGAAAGCTCGGTAATAACCGGTCAAGTATAACAAAACTGCTTTTAATGACTTTTTTGAATGAAATACCGAGACCTTCGTGACTTTGCCGCTCAACTTGAGCGTTTGGGTGAACTGCGACGCGTGACTGATCCCGTGTCGCCGCAGCTTGAGATGACCGCACTGGCTGATCGCGTGCTGCGGGCTGGCGGACCCGCACTTTGGTTTGAGCACCCCAAGGGTCATACGGTGCCCGTGTTGGCCAACCTCTTCGGCACACCACACCGGGTGGCGCTGGGCATGGGGGCGACTGATGTTTCTCAACTGAGAGATATCGGCACCTTGCTCGCAAACTTGAAGGAGCCCGAGCCGCCACGTGGCTTGAAAGACGCTGGGCGCCTGGTGCAGATGGCCAAGGCGCTGTGGGACATGAAGCCGGTGCGGCGGCGCACGGGCCCTTGCCGTGACGTGCAACTGGAGGGCGACGAGGTTGACCTGGCGCGCTGGCCCATCCAGACCTGCTGGCCGGGCGATGCTGCGCCATTGATCACCTGGGGTTTGGTGGTCACACGCGGGCCTCAGGCGATTGAGCGGCCACGCCTGCGCCAGAACATCGGCATCTATCGGCAACAGGTGATTGGCCCGCGCGAGGTGATCATGCGTTGGCTTGCGCACCGTGGCGGCGCGCTCGATTTCGGTGACTTTGCACGTGCCAACCCGGGCCAGCCTTTCCCGATCGCGGTGGCCTTGGGCGCTGACCCGGCCACCATGCTGGGCGCTGTGACGCCTGTGCCCGATTCGCTGTCGGAGTACCAGTTTGCCGGCCTGCTGCGGGGCAGCGCCACTGAACTCGTGGATTGTGCGGTGGGTGAGGCGGGCCGCATGCTGCAGGTGCCCGCCACGGCGGAACTGGTGCTCGAGGGGCATATTCCATCAGCCCCCATCGGGTATTCAGGCCGCAGTGATCACGGCGTGCCGGTCAAGGAAATCAACGGCTACCTGCACGCGCTGGAGGGCCCCTATGGCGACCACACGGGCTACTACAACGAGCAAGACTGGTTTCCGGTGTTTCGCATCAATCGCCTGACACACCGGCAAAATCCCATCTATCACTCCACGTACACCGGCAAACCGCCCGACGAGCCGGCCATGTTGGGCGTGGCGCTCAATGAAGTATTTGTGCCCATCCTGCAAAAGCAGTTTCCGGAGATCGTTGACTTTTACCTGCCTCCTGAGGGCTGCAGCTACCGGCTGGCGGTGATCTCGATCAAGAAGAGCTATCCGGGCCACGCCAAGCGGCTGATGTTTGGCATTTGGAGCTTTTTACGCCAGTTCATGTACACCAAATTCATCGTGGTGACCGACGACGACGTGAACATCCGCGACTGGCAAGACGTGATCTGGGCGATCACCACGCGCATGGATCCGGTGCGCGACACCACGCTCGTGCCTCAAACGCCCATTGATTACCTGGATTTTGCGTCGCCGGTCAGCGGCTTGGGCGGCAAGATGGGGCTAGACGCCACGAACAAATGGCCTGGAGAAACCTCGCGCGAATGGGGCACCGTGATCAAGATGCCGACTGAAATAACGCGGCGCGTGGAAGGGCTGTTTGAGGCGGTGATGAAGCCGTGATTGAATCGGCGCACCGTCGAGTGGCGGGCTTTGATTTACAAGTTTTTGCTTGCTGCCACTGAGGGGTTGTTGTATCTTTGGGCTGCCTTCAATGAAGGCATAAAACTTCGTGCAGTCTCTGCGCGAAACGGGGCCCCGGACTCAATCTCTCCGGATCTCCACATGGCAGCCATCGGCGGCCCGCCCCCTCAAATCGCAAGGTTTGAGGGGGTTTTGGTTTGTGCGGCGCGCTCGCTGAAAATCGTCGTGCCTCGCACGCCGGAATTCGCCTTTGGGCGGCCCGGAGGGCTCATGCCCCGGCCAGCAATCCGATCATTTCTCGCAGTGCCTGGTGCACGCGGTGGTAGCCCGCTGGCGACGGCAGCCATTGCCTCAGCGGCTGGTCAATTTCCAGCCCCATGCCCATCGGTGCGGGCACGATGTGAACCTTGAAGCCGGTGCGAGAGATCTCTTGTTCGAACGCGCGTAACGAGCGTTTCATGTGCCAGCCATCGGTCACGAGCAGCAGATCGGTGATGCCTTCAGTGCGGAGCTTCAACAGGCTCAGTCGAGCGTTTTCACGGGTGTCGCGCGAGTCTGTTTCCAGCCACCGCAGTTGTCGGCCGTAGTCGCGAGCGGCGATGCGGGCTGCCACTGCGGCTTCAGACGGGCCGCCGGTCTGTGCGTAGCCCGCACCGCCCGACACCATCACGGGTGCTTGAACCTGGCGTGCCAGCCACAAGCCGTAGTGCAGCCGCTGAAAAGACCGATCACTCAGATGTGCTTCACCGTATTCGGGAGCCATCGGGATGGTGCCGCCGCCCAACACCAGCACCACGGGTTTGCGGTGCTGAAGCGAGCTTCGCAGCTCGCTAAGTTGTGTCATGGAGATCGCGCGCACGGGGGACAAACTCCGCTGGAGCAGCATGCCAAACCCCTGGCAGTGGCTCAGCCACATCCCCACCAGGCCCAGGCACAACATCAGCCCTGACAACACGGGGCGACTGGCACGTGTGCGCCAAGCCAGCAGCACCAATACGAGCATGGGCACCGGTGGCAGCAACAGCGCGGCAACGACAGGTTTCCAGTCCAGCAAGCCAAGGGCGGCAAAGGTCTCGTTCACGGGGGGCAGGTCAGTTTCCGGGCTCGCTGCGGGGTTGCAACGATGGGCCAAGATTGTGCCTCAGTGCTGTGGTTTGGCCCTGCGGCTCACGGGCTGCGGTCCTGCGCTGACAATGGTGGGGTCAACGACGGGAGATGTGGCATGACGACTGAAACCATCACGCTGGGCGGGGGCTGCTTCTGGTGCACCGAGGCCGTTTTTGAACAGGTACAGGGCGTGTTGTCGGTGGAGTCTGGCTTCAGCAACGGCCAGGCGGTCAACCCGAGCTACGAGCAGGTTTGCGGGGGCGATACCGGCCACAACGAGGTGCTTCGCGTGCGGTTTGATCCGGCGCAGATCTCGCTGCGCGAGTTGTTGGAGATCTTTTTTGTGGTTCACGACCCCAGCACGCTGAACCGCCAAGGCAACGACGTGGGCACGCAATACCGCTCTGGCATTTACTGGCATGAGCCGTCGCAAGTGGCGGTGGCGCAGCAAGTGCTGGCGGAGGTTGACGCAGAGCTCGGAGGGCGGGTCACTACCGAGTTGGCGCCTGAAACAAATTATTGGCCGGCCGAGGCCTATCACCAGCACTACTTTGCCAACCATCCCGGTCAGGGCTACTGCAGTTTTGTGGTGGCGCCCAAGGTCGAGAAGTTCAAAAAAACCTTCGCAGCGCGCGTGCGACGCTGAATGGGGCGAGCGGCCACTGGCTCCTAGAACGCCGCCTGTCGCTCAAGGCGCCAGCCGCTCCCGTTGCCACTGACCATCGACCAGTCGGTACTGCAGGCGGTCATGCAAGCGGCTTTTGCGCCCTTGCCAAAACTCCCAGCGATCAGGCACCAACCTGAACCCGCCCCAATGCAGTGGCCTGGGCGGCGACAGCACAAACTGCGCGGCATAGCGGGCCGCTTGCGCCACCAGCACGGCGCGCGAGCTGATCACCTGGCTCTGCGGCGAGGCCCAGGCACCCAGGCGCGAGTCCAGTGGCCTGGAAGCGTAGTACGCATCGGCCTCGACGTCGTCCACGCGCGCCACGCGGCCTTCAATGCGCACCACCCGCTCCAGTTCAACCCAATGGAATTGAAGCGCCGCCATGGGGTTGCCCGCCAGCTCCTGGCCCTTGCGGCTGTTGAAGTTGGTGTACCAGACAATGCCGCGTTCATCGACGCCCTTGATCAGCACGACGCGGGTGGAGGGCCGACCCTCGGCGCTCACAGTGGCCACGGTCATGGCGTTGGGCTCGGGCACTTCGGCGTCAATGGCTTGTTGCAGCCAGGTCTCAAACTGAGGCAAGGGGTTTGGCGCGGCGGCGTTTTCGTCCAGCTCGGCGCGCTCGTAGCTCTTGCGAAGGTCAGCAATGCGGCGGTTCATGCCGCCAGTATGCCGCCGCAGGCACTGTGGGGCGATGCCGATGGGCCAAGGTGGGTGTTGCCCTTAAGTGGAACGCCCTAAGTGATCCTCCGACTGTTGATTGCGCTTGGCCGCCCCCATGCTTGGACTCCTAGGCGCTCGGCATGTCTTCGAAGGCGGCAGGAGGAATTGATCATGAAAAAACAAATCGTCGTCATCGTCTTGGCCGCAGGGCGTGGCAGCCGCTTTGCCGGGCCTCGCCACAAGCTGGCCCAGCCGCTGGGCGCGGCCACCGTGCTGGGGCAAACCATCATGCATGCCATCGAAAGCTGCCTGCCCGTGATCGTGGTCACCACCGAGCCCTTGGCCGCTGAAGCTGCGCGTTGGGTGGCGCGCCGTGACGTGGTGGTCTTGCCCGAGGTGGGCAGTGCCGGCGCGCAGCCTCTGGGCATGGGCTATTCGATCGCGGCCGGCGTGGCGGCCCGGCCCCATGCCGCCGGCTGGCTGGTATTGCCTGGCGACATGCCTTTGGTGCGGCCGTCCACGCTCGTGACGGTGGCGGCGGGCCTGGCCCAGCATGCGGTGGTGTACGCCCAGCATGGCGGGCGGCGTGGCCACCCGGTGGGGTTTTCAGCCGAGCTTTTTTCGGACCTGATCAAGCTGAGCGGCGACGAAGGCGCGCGCCGCGTGATGGCGCGCTACGCCTCGGTTGGGCTGGACGTCAACGACCCCGGCGTGCTGGTCGACGTGGACACCGAATCCGACCTGGCGCAGGTGCGGGCCGCCGGCGATGGTGCGCGGGTGGACGGCTCAGGCCAGGCCTTGATCGCGCGCTAGGGCCACCAAGCGCGCGCTCTCACGGTCACACATGCGGTGCTGTTGCAAGGCCTCGGCGGTGCGCACCAGGTAGTCCAGCGTGCTGCCGTAGCGGCCATGGGCGTGGCGCAGGATGTGCAGCATCTCGGGGTCGGCCAACCGGCCCGTGAAATTGGGGCTGCGGCGGCTGAGCGTGAACGCCAGCGCATTGACCTCACCCGCCGCCGTTTGGCAGCGCAGCCAGCGCGGGTCGTACACGCCGGTGGGCATTTCACGCAGCCACAGCCGGGGCAGTTCGTCGGCGGCTTGGTGGCGCGCAATGCGGTACACCATGCCTCGGCACATGCCGCCTGACACCAGCGCGTAAACCAGGCCAGGCTGATCGGGCGAGCCTCGGTTGACACGTGATCGCATCTGAAACGCCCGGTGCCAGCCCCGCACCAGCGCAGGGCGGTGTTCGGCGGCGTCGAACTCGGGCCGCCAGATCAACGACGCGTAGCCAAACACCCACAAATCATCTTGGCCACCCCATTGGTGGTGCACCTGCGCCAGCATCGCGGCGGTGTCTCGTATCGGCGTCACGCTCATGCCGGCAAGCATGCCAGAGTCCTCGGCCCGGGTCGGTCAAACGTTGACGATGTAACCAGGTTACTCAATAATAAGGTCACTAGTTACTTGAGCGACGCATGAAAAACGCCATTCTTAAATTGACCCAACGCGTGCGTGAGCGCAGTGCGCCACAGCGCAAGGCCTACCTGGCACGTATTCAGCGGCTGATGGATCGCCCGCCGGGCGCGCAGCGCATGGGCTGTGCCAACGTGGCCCATGCGTTTGCCGCCTTGCCGGGCGACCAGCGCTTCAAGGTGGTGGCCGAACGTGCGCCCAATCTGGCGGTGGTCACCGCCTACAACGACATGTTGTCGGCGCATCAACCCTATGAGGGCTACCCCGCGCTCATCCGCGACGAGGCGGGTAAGCGCGGCGCCACGGTGCAGGTGGCCGGTGGCGTGCCCGCCATGTGTGACGGCGTGACCCAGGGCTTGCCGGGCATGGAGCTCAGCCTGTTCTCGCGCGACACCATCGCCATGGCCACCGCCGTGGCACTCACGCACGACGTGTTTGACGGCGCCTTGCTGCTGGGTGTGTGCGACAAGATCGTGCCCGGCTTGTTGATTGGCGCCTTGCACTTTGGCCATTTGCCTTGCGTATTTGTGCCCGCCGGGCCCATGAGCACCGGGCTGTCGAACGACGCCAAATCCAAGGTTCGTGAGCAGTTTGCGCAAGGCTTGGTGGGCCGTGATCAGCTGTTGGAGGCCGAACAAGCCGCCTACCACGGCGCGGGCACTTGCACCTTTTATGGCACCGCCAACAGCAACCAGATGCTGCTTGAAGCGATGGGCTTGCACGTGCCTGGCGCGGCGTTTGTGCACCCGCATGACGGCCTGCGTGAGGCCTTGACGCGTGATGCCGTGGGCACGCTGCTGGGCATCACCCGCCGCGCCCGCTACACCCCCATTGGCCATTTGGTGGATGAGCGGGTGATCGTCAACGCGATGGTGGCCTTGCTGGCCACGGGCGGCTCCACCAATCACCTGATCCACTGGGTGGCCGTGGCGCGCGCGGCGGGCATCCACATCGACTGGACTGACTTTGCCGACTTGTCAGCCATGGTCCCCCTGCTGGCGCGGGTGTACCCGAACGGCAACGCCGACGTGAACCAGTTTCAGGCCGCTGGCGGCCCGGGTTATGTGATGCGCGAGCTGTTGGATGCGGGCTACTTGCATGGCGACGTGCTCACCGTGGCCCCGGGTGGCTTGGCGGCGTATGGCCAGGTGCCACGGCTTTTGTCCGATGGCGGCAAAACGCCCGCCCTGGCCTGGCAGGCGCTGCCAAAAGCCTCGGGCGATGGCACCATCCTGCGGCCCGCCGACGCGCCGTTTTCAGCCACCGGCGGCCTCAAGTTGCTGGTGGGCAACCTGGGCCGGGCGGTGATCAAGGTCTCGGCGGTGCCCGACGAGTTGCATGTCATCGAGGCGCGGGCGCGAGTGTTTGCCGGCCAGGAAGCGCTGCACGCGGCCTTCAAGAACGGCGAGCTCGACCGCGACGTGGTGGCCGTGGTGCGCTTTCAGGGCCCGCAGGCCAACGGCATGCCCGAGTTGCACAAGCTGACGCCGCCGCTGGCGGTGCTGCAGGGCCGGGGCTTTCGCGTGGCGCTGGTCACCGATGGGCGCATGAGCGGCGCGTCGGGCAAGGTGCCCGCCGCCATCCATGTCAGCCCCGAGGCGCTGGCCGGTGGCCCTTTGGCGCGGGTGCGTGACGGTGACATGATCCGGCTGGACGCGGTGGCCGGCACCTTGGCCGTGTTGGTCGACGATGCCGTTTGGCTGGCGCGGCCCTTGGCCACCTTGTTACCCGAGCAGGCCGAAGAAAACGCCCATGGCCTGGGCCGCGAGCTGTTTGGCGGCATGCGGCGCACGGTGCGCAGCGCGGAAGAGGGCGCGGTCACCTGGCTCTGAGCCCGCTTTGCGCCTGCCATGATCCGGCCGCCGAGGCAAGGCGTGCCGGCCGTGGCGCCCAACCATCATTTCAATGTCCAACCCCTTCTCAAACCTGCAGGATGACCATGATCGACCCCCTAAGCCTGGCCAGCCACGGCCCCGTGATCCCCGTGATCGTGCTGCACCGGGTGGAGCACGCCGTGCCCTTGGCCGAGGCCTTGCTGGCGGGCGGCGTCAAGGTGCTGGAGGTGACCCTGCGCACGCCCGTGGCGCTGCAGTGCATTGAGGCCATTGCCCGTGCGTTGCCCGAAGCGCTGGTGGGCGCGGGCACCATCCGCTCGGCGGCCGATGCGCAAGCCGCGCTCAACGCCGGTAGCCGTTTTGCCGTGAGCCCCGGTTACACCGCCCAGGTGGTCGCGGCTTGCCGCCGCATCGGCCTGCCCTTGTTGCCTGGCGTGGCCACGGCCAGCGAGGTGATGGCGGCCAGCGCCGATGGCCTGGTTTTTTTGAAGTTTTTTCCGGCCATGCAAGCCGGCGGTCTGGCCATGCTCAAGGCGCTGGGCGGGCCGTTTCCCGACATCGTTTTTTGCCCCACTGGTGGCATCAGCGTGGACACCGCACCGCAATTTTTGGCGCTGCCCAATGTCAAAGTCTGTGGTGGCTCGTGGTTGACGCCAGCGGATGCGGTGGAGGCGGGCGATTGGGCTCGCATCACCCGTCTGGCCCGCGAGTCTTGCGCCTTGCGCGGCTGAGCCACAGCGACTGGTTTCGGCAAGGGCAGCCACTCAAGCTCTCAGCCCACACGCCGCTCAATCAGCTCAATTTTGTAGCCGTCCGGGTCGGTGATGAAGGCGATCACCGTGTCGCCGCCTTTGACCGGCCCCGCCTCACGGGTGATGGCGCCGCCCAGCGCGGCGGCCTTGTCGCGCAAGGCGTTGCAAGTGGCCGCAACGTCGGGCACGCCGATCGCGATGTGGCCAAACGCCGTGCCCATCTCGTACCGCTCAACACCGTAGTTGTAGGTGAGCTCGATCTCGGCCTGGCCCGGGTTGCCGCCGTAGCCCACAAACGCCAGATCGTATTTTTGGTCGGGCCGCAAAGTGGTGCGCAGCAACTGCATGCCCAGTACCTGGGTGTAAAAATCAATGGCGCGTTGCAGGTTGCCAACGCGCAGCATGGTGTGCAAAAAATACATGGTGATCCTTGGGTGGGGTGAGGGTTGAATGCGGCTGATGGTTCAAATTCGCTGTGCCGACTGTGCCCAGCCAGTCAGCGCGCGTCCCGGTCCAGCCAGATGCCCAGGCCTTGCGCATTGAGCTCGATGTCCAGCGCCAGCAGGGCGATGGCGCCGTCCAGCGCGTGCACGCCGTGGCGCTGCAATTGCGCCCGGTACAGCGCCGTGAGGCTGTCCACCAGCGCCACATGCCGGGCGGGCGTCTCCAGCTTGGCTTGGGCCGCTGCGCGCGCCAAATCTACCATCGCGTCAATCTGCTCAAACAGCAGGCCGGCCAGGCGCGGCACGTCGCCAACCTGGCCGTAGTGGGTGAGGTACATGCAGCGCGGGTCACGCGCCAGCAGGCGATGGATTGATTGGCGCAGCGCGTCGGGCTCAAACTGCACCGGCGTCGACGTGGGCATCACCCAGGGCCCGCAAACGGTGTCGAACTCGCGGTAGCTCAGGCCAAAGGTGTCGCCGGTGAACCAGCCCCTGCTGCGCTCATCCCACACGCAGTGGTGATGGCGGGCATGGCCGGGTGTGTCGATGAAGTGCAGCGCGCGCCCGGCCAGTTTGATCGTCAGGCCGTCTTCGGTGGCCTGCACCCGGTCAGCCGGCACGGGCACCAGGCGGCCATAAGAGCGGTCCATCTCGGCCTGGCCGTAAACCGCCAAGGCGCCCTGGTACAGCGCCGACGGATCCACCATGTGCCGGGCTCCTCGTGGGTGCACCAGCAAGGTGGCGCGCGGCAGCGATTGCATCAGCAGGCCGGCGCCGCCCGCGTGATCGAGGTGCACGTGCGTGGGGATCACGTAGGCCACGGCGTCGCGCGGCACGCCCAGTTCATCGAGTGCTGCCAGCAGACGTGGCACGGCAAAGTTGGTGCCGGTGTCAACAAAAGCCGCCTGGCCGTTTTCAACGATCAGGAACGACGCATCAAACAGCGGGCGATGGAAACCGGTGTCGATGACATGGATGCCATCTTCCAGCGGTTGAACATAGGGCAAGGTCATGGCGTGATGGGCAGGGCGGGTTGGCGGAAGCCGATGATTTTCCACCCATAGTTCGCCGTTTCAAGTGGTGGGCCCATGCCCGGGGCTGGCACGGAGGCCGCACGCATGCCGTGTCGACGTCGCGGGCTGCGCGTTGGCTGGGATGTCACCTGGGCGCCAACGGTTTTGGCGCCGCAGCGCGCTGAGCCACCGCTGCCTAGAATGCTTTTTTTTGGCCAACCGGCCAAGGTCAATCCCAGGAGCACCAAGCCATGCGCGAGTACCTCAAGTTCTACATCAACGGCGCCTGGGTTGACCCGGCAACGCCGCTGCAGATCGACGTGATCAACCCGGCCACCGAGGCCGTGGCCGGGCATATTTCAATGGGCTCGGCGGTGGATGTGGACCGGGCCGTGAAGGCCGCGCGCGCCGCCTTTGCCAGCTACTCCCAGACCTCGGTCGACGAGCGCGTGGCGCTGCTGGAGGCCATCATCGTGGAGTACAAAAAGCGCTACGGCGACATGGCCGCGGCCATCACCGAAGAAATGGGCGCGCCGGTGATGCTGGCGCAAAAAGCCCAGGCCGCCATGGGCGTGGGCCACCTGCAAACCGCGCTGGACGTGCTCAAGCACTACGCGTTTCAAGAGGCGCGTGGCACCACCATGGTGGTCAAAGAGCCCATCGGCGTGTGCGGCCTGATCACGCCGTGGAACTGGCCCGTCAACCAGATCGCCTGCAAGGTGGCGCCCGCGCTGGCGGTGGGCTGCACGATGGTGCTCAAGCCGTCGGAGATTGCGCCGTTTTCGGCCCAGATCTGGACTGAAATATTGCACGCGGCCGGCGTGCCCGCAGGCGTGTTCAACCTGGTCAACGGCGACGGCCGCACCGTGGGCGCGGCCATCAGTTGCCACCCGGAGGTGGACATGGTGTCGTTCACCGGCTCCACCCGCGCGGGCGTCGAGGTGGCGCGCAACGCGGCGCCCACGGTCAAGCGTGTGCACCAAGAGCTGGGCGGCAAATCGCCCAACATCATCCTGCCCGACGCCGATTTCAAGCGCGCCATCACCGGCGGCGTGCGCGGCGTGATGGGCAACTCGGGCCAGTCGTGCAACGCACCCACGCGCTTGCTGGTGCCCAACGCCCGAATGGACGAGGCGCTGGCCATCGCCAAAGAAGTGGCCGAGGCCACCACGGTGGGGGACCCCGCCAGCGGCGCGGCCATGGGCCCGGTGATCTCGGCCACGCAGTGGGGCAAGATCCAGGCGCTGATCCAGCAAGGCCTGATTGAGGGCGCCACGCTGGTGGCGGGTGGCCCGGGCAAGCCCGTCGGGCTGGAAACCGGCTACTACGTCAAGCCCACCGTGTTGGGCCACGTCACGCCCCAGATGACGGTGGCGCGCGAGGAGATCTTTGGCCCGGTGCTGGTGGTGCTGGGCTACGACACGGTGGACGAGGCCGTGGCCATTGCCAACGACACGCCCTACGGCCTGGCGGCGTATGTGTCGGGCACCGACCCCGAGGCCACCCGCAAAGTGGCGTCAAGGCTGCGTGCCGGGCAGGTGAACATCAACAGCGCCGCGCCCGATCTGATGGCGCCGTTTGGCGGCTTCAAGCAATCGGGCAACGGACGCGAGTGGGGCGAGCATGCTTTTGGCGAGTTCCTGGAAGTTAAGGCGCTGCTGGGTTTTGCGCCCAAAGTGGCGGCTTGATAACACGGCGGCTTTGGCCGCCCTTTTCAGACGTTAGCGTGGCTGGGCCAGGCGGCCCAGGCGCTACATCAGCGCCACGCCCTTGATCTGCGCGTAAAGCGTTTCACCTGGCTGCAGGGCCAGGGTTTCACAGCTCCGGCGGGTGATGCGGGCCAGCAGGCGCACGCCACTCACGCCACCACCGTCTGTTTGGCCAGCCGGTGCGACGGGCTGGGCTGGGTCCAGCACCACCAGCCGCAGCAGCGCGGTGCTGCGGTCGACTTGCATCGCCTCCAGCATGACGGGCAGCACGTTGATCACGCTGGTCTGCACCGGCGCTAGGCGGGTGACGCTGACATCGCGCGCCAGCACGCGCACGCGCACACGCTCGCCCGGCGCCCCCGCCGCTTCGCCCAGCCACAGCCCGCCGCCGGCAAAGCCCACGTGGGTCAGGCCATAACGTTTATCATGAGCGGTCACCTCAGCCTCGATCACCACACCGGCGTCGTCCTGGCGGGCGAGCGGCAGGTCGGGGCGCGACAACAGTTCGGCCAGCGGCCCGGCGGCTTGTACTTTGCCTGCCTGCATCAACACCAGGTGGTCGGCCAGACTGGCCACCTCGTCCATGGCGTGGGTGACGTAGACCACGGGCAGTTGCAGCTCGCGGTGCAGGCGCTCCAGGTAGGGCAGGATCTCGGCTTTGCGTGCTGCGTCCAGCGCGGCCAGCGGCTCGTCCATCAGCAGCAAGCGGGGCCCGGTGGCCAGCGCACGGGCAATGGCCACACGCTGGCGCTCGCCGCCCGACAGCGTGGCCGGGCGCCGCGCCATCAGCGGGGCTATGCCCAGCAACTCGATCACCGCGTCCAGCGCGATGCGCCCACCATCGGCGCTGCGTTTTCGGCCGTAGTCCAGGTTGCGCCGCACGTCGAGGTGCTCAAACAGCGCCGCGTCCTGGATCACGTAACCCAGCGGACGGCGGTGGGTGGGCATAAACACGCCCGCCGCGTCGTCTTGCCAAATTTCGTTGCCCAGCGCCACCCGGCCCGCTGCCCGCTCCAGCCCGGCCAACGCGCGCAGCACGGTGGTTTTGCCGCAGCCCGATGGGCCAAACAGCGCGGTGAAGCCGTGCTCGGGCAGGGTGAGCGCAACGTCCAGCGTGAAACCGCAGCGCGGCAGGCGCAGGGTGGCTTCGATCATGGGGCAGGCCTTACCGCCCTTGCCAAACGGCGCCCGCTGGGGTTGGCAAGATACAGCGCGGCCAGCACCACCAGCGCAAAAATCACCATGCCCGCAGCCAGGCGGTGTGCCTGAGCAAACTCGGCCGCTTCAACATGCTCGTAAATGGCCACCGACAGCACGCGCGTCTGGCCGGGGATGTTGCCGCCGATCATCAGGATCACGCCAAACTCGCCCACGGTGTGCGCAAAACCCAGCACGGTGGCCGTTAGCAGCCCTGGGCGGGCCAGCGGCAGCGCCACCGTGAAAAACCGGTCCCACGGCCCGGCGCGCAGCGTGGCGGCGGCCTCCAGCGCGCGCTCGGGCACGGCCTCAAAAGCTTGCTGCAAAGGCTGCACCACGAAGGGCAGCGAGTACAGCACCGACGCCACCACCAGCCCGGCAAACGTGAACGGCAAGCGCCCCAGGCCCAGCGACTGCGTGAGCTGGCCCACCGGCCCGTGCGGCCCCATCAGCACCAGCAGGTAAAAACCAATCACGGTTGGCGGCAGCACCAGCGGCATGGCCACCAGCGCCCCCGCAACCGGCTTGAACGCTGAGCGCGTGCGGGCCAGCCACCACGCCAGCGGCGTGCTCACCAGCAGCAGCAGCAAAGTGGCGAAGCCGGCCAGTTTGGCCGTTAGCAAAACAGCGGTCCAGTCGTCAGGGGTCATGTCGACGAGCTCATTCGGGTTTGGCGAGGGGCGATCGGGTCGCGCCGCGCGGGGGAGGGGAGGGCGGGATCAGCGCTCACTGGCCGTACCCGTAGGCCTGAATCACGGCCTTGGCCGGCGCGCTTTTCAGGTAGGCCAGCAATGCCACTGCGCCCGGGTTTTGCGCGCCCGCCTTGAGCAACACGGCGTCTTGGCGGATCTCGCCGTACAGCGATTGCGGCACGCGCCAGTACGAGCCCAGCGCGGGCTTGCCGGGCGCGGCGATCTGAGACAGCGCCACGAAGCCCAGCTCGGCATTGCCCGACACCGTGAACTGGTATGCCTGCGCGATGCTCTCGGCGCTGACGATTTTTGGCGCCAGCGTGTCGGCCAGGCCACGCGCTTTGAGCACGTCCATCGCGGCCCGGCCGTAGGGCGCGATCTTGGGGTTGGCAATGGCCAGGTGGTCGAATTTTCCACTGGCCAAAATCGCGCCCTGGCTGTCCACCCAACCCGGCTGGGCGCTCCACAAAACCAGCTGGCCGATGGCGTAGGTGAACTGGCTGCCGGCCACCGCATGGCCGGACTGGATCAGTTTTTTGGGCGTCTCGTCGTCGGCGGCGATCAGCAGCTCAAACAGCGCGCCGCCGGCCACGATCTGCGTGTAAAACTTGCCGGTGGCGCCGGCTGATGCCCGCAGCGTGTGGCCGGTGGTGGCCTTGAAGCTCTCGGCGATCTTGGCCAGCGGCCCGGCAAAGTTGGTGGCCACCGCCACGGTCACCTCGTCGGCGTGGGCTTGCTGGGCAGACCAGGCCAGCGCAAACAGGGCTGCGGCGCAGCGCAGGCGCGTCATGGTGGTTCCTACCGGGCTTGGTTTCATCGCGGCTTCGCTTGGCGTCAAGGCATCAATCCCATTGTGCCGTTGTGACCGGACTGAGCCGTGATGTTGTCGCCGAGCAGGCGTGCTGGCCCTTCTTGACCAGGACAGGCCGCCCCAAGTGTTTCTCCTCCCCTTCGGGGGGGCGGGCGCCGCAAGGCGGCCTTGGGGGGCGCTTTCTCGGATGATCGTCGCCTTCAACGAGCGTCCGGTTAGGCGACCGCCGATGGCTCTGTCGTTGGCCCAAAGCCCTGGTCAGGTTGGTGGGCCAGGCGCGGGCCGTGTTCAGGTCAGCAGATCGGCCAACGCCCGCGCGATCACCTTGGTGGCGCGCCGCAGGTCTTCAAGGGCTATGTGCTCATCGGCGCGCTTGGCATTGCTTTCGAGCACGGTGCGTGGGCCGCAACCGTAGAGCACCGCCGGAATGCCGCGCTCGCAGAACAGCCGTGCATCGGTATAAAGCGGCGTGCCCGAGGCCTCGATCGGCTCGTTGAACACGGCGCTGGCGTGCTGGCACAAGGCCTGCACCAGTGGCTGGTTGCCGGGCAGCGGCGTGAGCGCGTTGGCCAACAAGATGCGCTTGACGTCTACCGTGATGCCCGGTGACAGCGCCACGGCCTGGGCAATCACGCGGCGCAACGTGGCCTCCACCTCGGCCGGGTTCTCCTCGGGGATCATGCGGCGGTCCAGCTTGAGCACCACACTCCCGGGCACCACGTTGGTATTGGTGCCACCCTGGATCAGGCCCACGTTCAGGTAGGGGTGGGTGATGCCCAAGACCCGGCTGCTAACTTGCTTGTAGAGCGTGTTTTGGTGATACAGCGCGTTGAGGATCAGGGTGGCGGCTTGCAGCGCGTCAACGGCGGTGTCGGGCACCGCCGCGTGGCCCATCTTGCCGCGCACAGTCAGCTCCAACTGCAAGCAGCCGTTGTGGCCCGTCACCACCTGGTAGCTGAAGCCGGCGGCGATCAGCAGGTCGGGCTTGATGACGCCGTGCTGCAACAGCCAGCCCGGGCCCAACTCGCCGCCAAACTCTTCGTCATAAGTGAAGTACAGCTCCACGCTGCCCTTGAGTGGCGCCTTGAGCGACTCCAGCGCGCGCGTGGCAAAGGTGAAGGTGGCGAAATCACATTTGCTGACGGCCGAGGCGCGGCCGTAGAGCTTGCCGTCAACCACCTCGCCACCGTAGGGCTGGTGGGTCCAGCCGTCACCCGGTGGCACCGCGTCGCCATGTGCGTTCAGGCCGATGGTGCGGCCCGGGCCAAAGGGGCGGCGCACGACCAGGTTGGTGATGGACACCAGGCCGGCGGCCTGAACCTCTTGCGCCGCAACAGCGTGTTTTTCGGCCTCGTAGTCAAAGGCCTTGAGCAGCTCGGCAGTGCGCTCGGCGTGGGGCGCGTTGTTGCCGGGCGGGGTGTCGGTGGGCACCTGCACCAGTTGCTGCAAAAACTGCACCTCCTCGTCGAAATGGGCGTCGACCCAGGCGTCAAGTGCCGCGTGTTGTGCAGTGAGTTGTGCGGCGCTCATGACAGGTCCATGGAGAGTTGTTCAAGCAGCTTGCCGAAGGCGCGAACCGCGAGTTCGGCGTCGTGATTGGTGATGGATTCAAGCGGGTTGTGGCTGATGCCGGCGTTTTGCCCGCGCACAAACAGCATGGCCTGGGGCATCAGTTCATGCAGCTTCATCGCGTCGTGGCCGGCACCGCTGGGCATGAGGTGCAGCGGCACGCCCAGGGCCAGAACCGCCCGCTCCCAGCGCTGTTGCCAGGCGGTCGCCGAGGGCGCGGCCGCTGCGCGCAGGGCTTCTTCGAGCTTGAAGTGCAGGCCGCGCCGGGCGCAGATTTGCTGCAACTCGGCGCGCACGTCGGCGGCGCAGTCGTCGCGCACCTCGTCGGTGGTGGCCCGGATATCAAGGCTGAACGTGCAGCGCCCCGCCCCGGCACCACGTTGATCGAGCCATTGGGCACCTCCAGCATGCCCACCGTGGCGACCAAATGAGGCACCGCGCCAGCACGCGTCTCGACAAAAAGCGCCAGTTCGGCGGCAGCGGTGGCGGCGTCGCGGCGGCTGCCCATGGGCGTGGTGCCGGCGTGGCTGGCCATGCCGATGATCTGGCCCAGATAGCGCACGCTGCCGTTGATGGACGTGACGATGCCCAGCGGCAGATCAAGCGCATTGAGCACCGGGCCTTGCTCGATGTGCACCTCGACAAAACCCAGGTAGTTGCGCGCGTCGCGCCGCAGTGTGGGGATCTGATCGATGCACAGCCCGGCGTGCGCCATGGCCTCACGCATCGAGACGCCGTCGGCGTCCACCTGATCCAGCCAGGCCGCGTCAAAGTGCCCCGTGAGCGCGCCCGAGCCCAGGAAAACCGCCTTGTAGCGCTGCCCTTCTTCTTCGGCAAAACCGACCACTTCAAGATCAAAAGGCAGGCGGCGGCCTTGTTGGTGCAGCTCGCGCACGCAGGCCATGGGCACGAGGATGCCGAGCCGCCCGTCGTACTTGCCGCCACAACGCACGGTGTCGTAGTGGCTGCCGGTGAGCAGGCGCTTGGCGCCGCCTACCCAGTCGCGATCGGCGCCGTGGGGTGTGTCACAGTCTGTGCCGTGATAGACGCCCACCACGTTGCCAACCGCATCGATTTCAACCTTGTCGAAGCCGCAGTCGACTCGCATCCAGTGCGCCAATTGAGACGCGCAGGCGCGGTGCGCGTCGGTCAGGTAGGTGACGGTGAGTTCACCTCGCTCGGCAAAGCCCGGGTCGCTGTGGGTGGCCAGCTGCTCGGCCCAGTCCCACACCCGATTGCCCAGCACGGGCGTGTGACCAAACTTGTCGTCCAGACGGATCTCGGCGATGCGGTGGATGTTGCGCAGGCACTCGGCCAACTCGAAGTCAGGGTGGTTTTGCAGCCGCCGCTCAAAGGTGGCGATGATCTCCGCCTTGCTCAGGCCCTGGCCTCTTGGCCCGCGCACCGCCAGGATGAAGGGAAAACCGAACCTGGCGTTGTAGTCGGCGTTGAGTTGCTGGATCAGGCTGAATTCGGCCGGCGTGCAGTCGGTCAGGCCGGCCTTGCTTTGCTCGTGGCTTGACTCCGCCGTGAGCGTCTTGCTGACCATGGCGCCCCCGGCCAGCTCGGGGTGAGCGCGGATCAAGGCCAGCTGCCGCTCGCGGCCCGACTCACGCACTGCTTGCGCCAGCGCGAGCTTTAGCTGAGTCAGGGTGACGAAGGGCCGCGCTTGCGCGGCGCAGCCGGCGATCCAGGGCGAGTGCTCGTAGGCGCCCGCCAGCAGCGCGACAAACTCGTCGGCGCTTGCCGCATTGATCTGGTCCAGGGTCAACATCGGCGTCATTCCCAAACAAAGGCGGTGGTGGCGTTGAACGGGTGCGTGGCTTTCCAGTGGCGGGCGATGTCGATGCGGCGCGTGACCCAAACCTTGTCGTGCGCTTGCACATGATCGAGAAAACGTTGCAGCGCGCGAAATCGCCCCGGGCGGCCCAGCAAGCGGCAGTGCATGCCGATGCTCATCATCGACGGCCGATCCCTGCCCTCGGCATATTGCACGTCAAACGCGTCTCGCAGGTACTGAAAAAACGCGTCGCCGTGCGAGTAGCCCTGTGGCAGCGCAAAGCGCATGTCGTTGCAGTCAAGCGTGTAGGGCACCACCAGGTGCGGCGCCAGCGTCTGCTCAGTCTTGCGCACTTGCAGCCAGAACGGCAAGTCGTCTCCGTAGTAGTCGCTGTCGTACTCAAAGCCCCCAAAATCGGCCAGCAGACGGCGTGTGTTTGGGCTGTCGCGGCCGGTATACCAGCCCAACGGGCGTTCACCGGTGAGTGCCTGGATGCGCGCCATGGCCAGGGCCATGTGCTCACGCTCAACTGCTTCGTCAAGTCCCTGGTAGCTGATCCAGCGCCAACCGTGGCAGGCAATCTCGTGGCCCAGTGCCTTGAACGCGGCGGTCAC
The DNA here is from genome assembly GCA_043779845.1 of Betaproteobacteria bacterium. Classification (GTDB taxonomy): domain Bacteria; phylum Pseudomonadota; class Gammaproteobacteria; order Burkholderiales; family Burkholderiaceae_C; genus Pseudaquabacterium. The sequence goes on from JAYWDK010000115.1 coordinate 34,882, forward strand.
CTCAGGGCAGCGCTCCAGAGCCATGCCCACGCCGAACACCGTGAGTGGCAAGCTGCGGCGCTCAAACTCTCGCAGGATGCGCCACACGCCCACGCGCGAGCCATATTCGTAGATGCTTTCCATGCTGAGATGCCGGTCAGCAAACGCGGGTGGGCTGAACATCTCGGACAAAAACTGCTCGCTGCCCGAGTCACCATGCAGCACCGAGTTTTCACCGCCTTCTTCGTAGTTCAAGACAAACTGCACCGCAATGCGCGCCTGGCCTGGCCACTGCGCCAATGGCGGTTGGCTGCCGTGGCCTCGCAGGTCACGTGGGTAGCCTGAATAGAGCCGAGGTGAGTCAGAGTCAGGCCGAGGTGAGTCAGGGTGGCTGTGCATGCGTGTCTCGGTTTTGTCTCAATCGTCTTGCGTCAATTGTGTGGACGCAGTGCGGCCGACAGATCGGCGGTGTGCGGGTCGAGACGCAGGTTTTGCTCGACGGTGGCAAGGTGGTGCGCCATGAGCTTGGCCGCGACGCGCGCGTCACGTTTCTCCAGGGCGTCAACGATCAGCACGTGCTCGTCCAACGATTGGGCAGCCGAGTGAGACGACTGGTACATCAGCGCAATCAGCGACGATCGACTCAGCAGATCAGACACCAGTTGCGCCAGCACCTCGTTGCCCAGCAAACGCGCCAGCACCACATGAAAATCAGCCAGCAGGCGCGTGCGGCCGGTTACATCGGTGCGGGCCACTGCGGCGGCCTCATCGCGCAAGTGCGCGCGCAAGCTGGCAATCTGCTGGTCGGTGATGCCCGCGCACAGCTGGCGAGTCATCGCGCTTTCCAGCATGGCCCGCACCTGGAACACCTGCCGTGCTTCGTCCACGCTGGGCATGGCGACAAACGCGCCACGTGCGGGCTCCAGCGTCACCAGTCGATCGCGGCTGAGCTGGTTGAGTGCCTGGCGCACCAGCGTGCGCGAGACCTGAAAGATGTCGGCGATCTTTTGCTCCGACAGCTTGGTGCCCGGCATCAGCCGGCGCTCGACGATGGCCGCCGTGATCGACTCGACGATGCGCTCAGTGGTACCCGCAGGCACCAGCTTGGCGGTAGCGGGCGCTGGCACGATCTTGAGTGGCGTTCGGGTTTTGACCATGGGCAAGGTTCAAGGTCGCTTAGGCTGTTCACGCAAGTGTATACACTTTGTGAGAGCGCTCAAGCCGGCTTTTGCCATGGATGATTGCAGCATTCTGGACGTTGTCCGCTCACGGATCGGTGTGACATCGCCGACATGTTCCGTGTGTCACTGCGGCGCCGTGCCACCAACGCATGCTGGGTCAGCTTGGTCGGAAAGGGTGGCCGTGGAACCGCAACCCTTCCCGGTTTTGCACGCAAAACGGATGCAGTTCCGTCAGACCGACGGTTCCGGCTCAACCTGCACGTTGACTTGGACTCATGAGCTCCGGGCGTTCAATACTGCCAGGCCGGTGTGCTTGTGTCGCAACGTGAGCACGGTCACGAAGTGCTGCAACGATCGGGCGCTCAAAACGAAGCCGCGCAGTCTCGCCGAATTGCGCCTGAGTCCAGGCAACGATGTCGACGATATCTGCCTGCGCGGCGTCCGACAGGCGATAGCGAAGGGCGGATTCAAATTTGAAGTGCAACACCCGAGTTGATCAATGTTGGACGGCGGATGTCGCCTCGGTCTGAGCGTCGAGAATATCTCTGAAGATGTGGAGCGGAGAACGGAAGTCGTGCCGCTTGCGAGGCCGGTTGTTCAGGCTGTCAGCGAAGACGCCTCGTTCGCCAGGCCTGTGTCAGAAAACAAACGCCAGACATGACAAAGGGTTGCGGCCTTTCGGTGCAACCCCCGGTTTGGTGTTGTGGTGGAGACGAGGAGGATCGAACTCCTGACCTCCGCATTGCGAACGCGGCGCTCTCCCAGCTGAGCTACGCCCCCCCACTGACAAAAAACATTCTAGCAGCAGCGCTTGGGCCGATATGGCCTGCAACTCAAGGTAGAACAGCGGGTTGTTGATCAACGACGGGAACGCACATGGCGCAACACAAGGCCGCCTGGTTTGAGGCTCAGTACAACAACCGGGCGCGCGTGCCTGACAGCGTGGCCATCCTGGCGCGCTGGGCCGAGGCGTCCGCGCTGGCCCGGGCACGCCTGCGCTGCGAGCTTGACATAGCCTATGGCCATGAGCCGGGCGAGACGCTTGATGTGTTTCCGGCCAATGCGCCCACCGCTGACGCCGCCGACAGCGCCACAGCCAGCGCAAACATCGCTGCTGGTGCCCCGGTGCTGGTTTTCATCCACGGCGGTTGGTGGCGGGCGCTCGACAAAGCCGACCACTCGTTTGTCGCCCCCGCTTTTGTGCAGGCTGGCGCCATGGTGGTGGTGCCCAACTACGCGCTGTGCCCCGCAGTGGGCATTGAAGACATCGCGCTGCAAACCACGCGCGCGCTGGCCTGGGTGTGGCGCAACGCGGCGCGGTTTGGAGGCGATCCGTCACGCATTTTTGTGGTTGGCCACTCGGCGGGCGGCCATCTTGCGGCCATGCTGCTGACCTGCCGTTGGCCCACCGTGGCGCCAGATCTGCCGGCCCGTTTGTTGGCCGGCGCCATGGCTGTGTCGGGCGTGTTTGATTTGTTGCCGATCCGCCAAACGCCTTTTCTGCAAGCGGATCTGCAGCTCACATCGGCGGCCGTGCGCTGCCTGAGCCCGGCTTATTTTGCGCGGCCGAGAGGCCCGCTCGTCGCACTGGTGGGTGCTGATGAAAGTGACGAACATCAGCGCCAGAACCAGCT
>JAYWDK010000116.1:0-6332 GCA_043779845.1 Betaproteobacteria bacterium
CACCTCACGGTGGACAGCTGTTAGCTGCTACGCCGCCCTGTGCAGTCCGGACCTTCCTCCAGGGCCACCTTTCGATGATTGCCCCAGCGGCGGTCTGGCCCGCTTCACCATGCGATTATCACGGCTTGCGTTTTCACCCGTCGTTTTGACCCTGTATTGACCCCCGTGTATTGACCACCGTGTATTGACCACCGCCCCAGGAGACCGCCCATGAAAGCCGACAACATCCTCGCCACCATTGGCAACACCCCGCACATCCGCATGCAGCGCCTGTTCGCCCAGTACCCCGGCGCCCAGGTGTGGATCAAGAGTGAGCGCAGCAACCCCGGGGGCTCGATCAAAGACCGCATCGCGCAGGCCATGATTGAGGCCGCCGAGCAAAGCGGCGCGCTGCTGCCAGGTGGCACCATCATCGAGCCCACCTCGGGCAATACCGGCATCGGCCTGGCCATGGTGGCCGCCGTCAAAGGCTACAAGCTGGTGCTGGTGATGCCCGACAGCATGAGCATCGAGCGCCGTCGCCTGATGCTGGCCTACGGCGCCAGCTTTGACTTGACGCCCCGCGAAAAAGGCATGAAGGGCGCCATCGCCCGCGCCCAAGAACTGGTGGCCGCCACGCCCGGCGCCTGGATGCCGCAGCAGTTCGAGAACCCCGCCAACATCGCAGTGCACGTGCGCACCACCGCTGAAGAAATCGCCGCTGATTTTCCGGATGGCCTGGACGCGCTGATCACTGGCGTGGGCACTGGCGGCCACTTGACGGGCTGCGCTCAGGTGTTAAAGGCGCGCTGGCCGAATCTCAAGGTGTTTGCGGTGGAGCCCGCGCTGTCACCGGTCATCAGCGGCGGCGCGCCCGCGCCGCACCCGATCCAGGGCATTGGTGCGGGCTTCATCCCCACCAACTTGCACACGGATTTGCTGGACGGCGTGATCCAGGTCGACGCCGAAGCCGCCCGCGAAATGGCCCGCCGCTCGGCCCGCGAAGAAGGCATCCTGGTAGGCATCTCCAGCGGCGCCACGCTGGCCGCCATTGCCCAAAAACTGCCCGAGTTGGGTGCCAATGCCCGCGTGCTGGGCTTCAACTACGACACCGGCGAGCGCTACTTGTCGATTGAAGGGTTCTTGCCGGCCTGACGGTTCGGTGCCCCAACATGGGCACCAGCGTCGGCACCAGCACCGGCATCGGCACCGGCATCGCCACAAGCATCGCCACACACGCGCGGCGGCCTGAACACCGCCGCGTCGTCGTAAAACGCCGGGTCTTGACTGGCCGGCCACCAGCCCGGCACGCCCAGCACGGGTAGCGGCAAGAAAGGTTTGGTGGCCCAGTCGGGCGCCGTCAGGCCTAGTGGGCCGCCACAAATAACGTGCGCCGTGAGCGAGCTGCGCGGCGCGGTGGTCAGCTTCTCCAGCAAGGCGTGACCAATGATCGTCATTCGCGCCTCAGCCCAACGCGCGCGGTGCGTGATGAACAAGGCGCACCAGTCGCGGGTTTGCAGCGCGGCCAGCAACTCGGCGGGGGCCTCCAGCGTGGCGCCGCTGGAGATGCCTACCAGGCTGCCTTCTTCGCGGGCCGAAGTGGTGCCAACCAGGGGCAGGTGACATCCAGCGCCAGCCACGAGTCGTGGTTTGAACTCAACGCAGACGGGTCTGGACGCAAATCATTCATTTGGCAATTATCGCAACGCTAGCTCGCTATTTGAGCCAGTGGCAGGCCAGAATGACGCCAAATACAAAACGACAGGGAGAACGAATGACCTCAGTGAGCTTGCCCGACTCGGGCCAGGGCTTGGACGGCGATGTGGCTGTTGACGTGGGTGGAGGCCTGCGCAGTGGCTGGGATCTCTACTGGGGCAAAGCCCGCCCCGATGACACATCGGCAAGCTGCCATCTGCTGGCCTATCACAGCCTTGACGTGGCCGCCGTCGGCATCATGGCCTTGCAGCGCTTGCCGGCATTGCGTGGCCTTCTGACGGGCCAACTGGGCTTGCCAGGCGATCAAATCGAATCCTGGGTGGCGTTCTGGCTGTCACTGCATGACTTGGGCAAATTTGCCGAATCCTTTCAAAGCCAGTGCCCGGATGTTTTTTTTCTGCTGCGTGGGCGCCCGCCCAACCCCGCCAAACCCTATACCTTGCGCCATGACAGCCTGGGCATGCTGTTCTGGAAAGATGTGCTGCGCGAGCAGGTGATAGACCAGGCCTGGTTTGGCCCGCAGTCCGTAGACCTGGCCGATGGGCTGGACTGGTGGGCCCGGGCCTGCACCGGCCACCATGGCCAACCGCCCACCGAAGGAGACCATTGGCACCAACACTTTGACGCCCAGCATGACCGCCCCGCAGCGCAGGCATTTGTCGACGCCATGCGCCAACAGTTCATCGACAAAGACCTGGCCGGTGCCATCGCCGCGCTGGACCCGTCGGCGTTTTTGGCCGCCAGCGCCGAGCTGTCGTGGTGGCTGGCTGGGCTGGCGGTGCTGGCCGACTGGCTGGGCTCCAACACGGCGTTTTTTCCGTACCTGGATCAAACCATGCCACTGGCCGATTACTGGCTGCGGGCCCAGCGCCAAGCCGTGAAAGCGCTTGACGCCAGCGGCGTGCTGGCGCCGCCCAGCGCCCGTGAGATGCCGTTCCAGCAGCTGTTCGCCCACATCACCACGCCCTCGCCGTTGCAGCAATGGGCGTCAGACGTGCCGCTTTGCCAAGGCCCACAAATCCATTTGCTGGAAGACGTCACCGGCGCCGGCAAAACCGAGGCTGCCGTCATGCTGACGCACCGCTTGATGGCCAATGGCAACGCGGACGGTTTTTTCATCGCGCTGCCCACCATGGCCACCGCCAACGCCATGTACGGCCGCATCGCCCAGGCCTACGCCCTGCTTTTTTCAGAGGCCACCAGCCTGGTGCTGGCCCACGGCCAACGCCGCTTGGTGGACGACTTTGCCGCCACCGTGCTGCCGGCCGGCACGGATGAGCACGACGCGCGCCAGCTTGACGACACCGCGTCAAGCCGCTGCACCGCCTGGCTGGCCGACCACAACAAGCGCGCGCTGTTGTCACCCGCCGGCGTGGGCACGATTGACCAGGTGTTGCTGGCGGTGCTGCACAGCAAACACCAATCACTGCGCCTGCTGGGCCTCGTGCGCAAGGTGCTGGTGATCGACGAAGTGCATGCCTGTGATGTCTACATGCAAGGCGTGCTGGAGGTGCTGCTGGCCTTTCACGCACGGGCGGGCGGCAGCGCCATCCTGCTGTCGGCCACCCTGCCCCAGCGCATGAAGCAAGGCCTGCTGGCGGCGTTTGCCAAAGGCCTGGCGCAGCGCGTGCCCAGCGCAAGCCATGCGGGCTATCCGCTGGTGAGCTCCTGGTCGGCCAATGCCGCCAAGCCCTTGGTTCAGTGCCAGATCGCCACCCGCCCCGACGTGCAGCGCCGGGTGCGCGTGCGCAACAGCAGCAATGAGGCCGAGGTGGTGGCCGCCATCGAGCAAACCCTGGCCGCAGGCGGCTGCGTGTGCTGGGTGCGCAATACCGTGGCGGATGCGCTGGCTGCGTTTGCGCGCTTCCAGCCTAAATTGCAGGCTGATCACCTGATGCTGTTCCACGCCCGCTTTGCCCTGCGCGACCGGCTGGACATGGAAGACAAGGTGCTCGCCAGCTTTGGCAAAACCAGCACTGCCTCGCAGCGCGCCGGGCGGCTGCTGATCGCCACGCAAGTGGTTGAGCAATCACTCGACGTCGACTTCGATTTGCTCGTGACGGACCTGGCGCCCATCGACCGCGTCATCCAGCGCGCCGGCCGCCTGCGCCGCCACCGCCGCGCACCCGATGGCACGCCCTTGTTGGACCCAGCCATGCCTGATCAGCGCGGCGAGCCCCGGTTGTGGGTGTTGACGCCGCCCTGGACTGATGAGCCCGATGCGCGCTGGTTCAAGGACACGTTCCCCAAGGCCGCCTTTGTTTATGCCCACCACGGCCAGAACTGGCTCACTGCAAAGGCGCTGCGCGGTGGTGGCAGCGGCGATGGGGCCGAAGGCAGCTTCACCATGCCCGACGACGCCCGCCGACTGATCGAAGGTGTGTTTGGCAGCGACGCCGAGATCCCGCCCGGCCTGGACGCCAACGCGCTGGCCGCTGAAGGTGTGGGTTATGCTGATTTAACCCAGGCCCAGATGAACACACTGAAACTTTCACAGGGCTACCAGCGCGGCGGCATCGACTGGTGGGCCGATGCCAAAACACCGTCACGCCTGGGCGAGGCCAGCAGCACGGTGACGCTGGCGCGCTGGCAGCACGGCCGCTTGCGGCCCTGGCGCGACATCGCCAACGGCTGGGCCTACAGCAGCCTGCGCATGGCCGAGCGCCTGATGGCCGCCACCGCGCCAGCCGCCAATGCCCAACAACAACAGGCGCTGGACGCCGCGCTGGCCGAGCTGCCCGCGCAAGGCCGCTGGACCGTGCTGCTGCCCCTGCAACTCACGGCACAAGGCTGGGTGGGCGAGGCGCTGGCCGCACCACGCAAAGGCCAAGCGCCACAACGGCTGGCCTGGTGTTACGACGAACAAACCGGGCTGCGCCTGCTGGACGGCGCGGCCACCGACTCACCCACCAAGGACGACCCCGAGGCATGAACTTGCTGCACCACCCCTGGATGCCCGTGCGCGACGCCCAAGGCGCGCGCCACTGGATCACGCCCGACGCCTTGGGCGACCCGCGCTGGCTGGCCTTTGACGCCGACCGGCCCGACTTCAACGGCGCGCTGGCGCAGTTTGCGATTGGCTTGTTGCAAACCACCACGCCCGCGGCCAACAGCATTGAGTGGCGCGGTTGGCTCAATACGCCGCCCGCTGCGGCCTTGCTGCGTGATTGGTTTGAGCCCATGGCGGCGGCGTTTGAGCTGGACGGCGATGGGGCGCGGTTCATGCAGGACTTTGGCCTGGGCACCGAGGGCGTGGCCGTCAACGACATCGGGGCTTTGATGATCGACGCGCCCGGCGACAACACGGTCAAAAATAACGCCGACCATTTCGTCAAGCGCGGCCAGGTCGAGGCCCTGTGCCCGGCTTGCGCGGCCACCGCCCTGTTCACCTTGCAGCTCAACGCGCCCTCGGGCGGCGCCGGCCACCGCACCGGCTTGCGTGGTGGCGGGCCACTGACCACGCTGGTGCTGGCGCCCGCCGGCGGCCACCTGTGGCACGACCTGTGGATGAACGTGCGCGACCGGCCGGCCTTCTTGGCGCAGGGGGGCGACGCTGAACGTCTCGATGCCCAGCGCAGTTTTCCGTGGTTGGGGCCCATCACGCTGCTGCAACCGACTGAGGGCGAGCTCGCCCAAGCCCAGGTTCACCCGTCGCACTTTTACTGGGCCATGCCGCGCCGAATCCGCCTGGAAACTGCCGCGCTTTCAACGGGCACCTGCGATGTCTGCGCGAGGCCATCCGACGAGCTCATCAGCCGCTACAGCACCAAGAACAAGGGCCTCAACTACAAGGGCGCGTGGAACCACCCCCTGTCGCCGTATTACGAAACCAAGGAGGGTTGGCTTCCCGTGCATCCGCAGCCCGACGGCGTCGGCTACAAGCATTGGCTGGCCTGGGTGCTGGGCGCGTCGGGCGACAAAAAATCAACGCGCACCGCCCAAATCGTTGACCGCGCCCTGCTGCTGCCCCATCGGCAAACCGGCGGCCACTTGCGGCTGTGGGTGTTTGGCTACGACATGGACAACATGAAGGCCCGCTGCTGGTACGAATCAACCTTGCCGCTGTACGGCCTGGCCGACTGCGACCGCGACGCGCGGCAAAACCTGCAAGCCGAGGTGGCCCGTTGGTTGAGCGCCGCCGACCTGGCCGGCATGTACTTGCGCGGCGCCGTCAAGGACGCGTGGTTCAGCGCCGACGCCCGGGGTGAATTTGGCCACGTCGACGCCAGCTTCTGGGGCGGCACCGAGGCGGCCTTTTACCGCCAACTTCAAGCCCTGATCGAGGCCGCCCGCAACGGTGCCGAGCACGCCGACTTGGCCGTGCGCGAAACCTGGCACGCCATGCTGATACGCCATGCGCTGCGCTTGTTCGATGAAACCTTCGTGGGCGCCGGCGCCATCGAGCGCCAAAACCCACGCCGCGCCGCGCTGGCCCACCGCCAGCTAATGCGCAACCTGCACGGCCCCAAGTTGCGCCAAGCGCTGGGCTTGCCCGTTGACGAACCCGCCGCGAAACCCGCCCGCAAAACCACCAAAAAGCCACCCAAGGAGGCCGCATGAACCCACTCAATTTCCGCCAAAACCAAGCCTGGGGCGAGCTATTGATGCGTTGGTGGGTGGGCCTGGACGACGACCGT
>JAYWDK010000117.1:0-16492 GCA_043779845.1 Betaproteobacteria bacterium
CTGGTGCTGGCCATTGGCACCTTGTGGGTGCGGCTGGTGCTGCGGCGGCCCTTGTTCAAGGCGCTGGGTTTAACCGTTGCAAAAGCGCAAGTGGTTTGACAGGGTTTGCGCCAAGTCAGGGCCACCGCAGCGCTAGTTTGCCGAAACGTGATATCGGTTAAAGGCCGGCGTTTCCAGAATTCGGGCATCCGCTTGGGGTGTCTGGGTTGAACCACCGCACATCAGCACCCACCGCCGCATACCGCCGCCCACGAGGGCGACACCGTAGCTTCACCAGTGATTGGAGGCGATCAATGATCAAGACGATTCATGGGCCAGCACACCGCAGGCCGCGTTGGCGGCTGCGGGGCGCGCTGAACGGGGCGCTGATCGGACTGGCCACGCTGCTGCCTTTGGCGGGGCAGGCGGCGGTGGTCAAAAAGGCGGTACCTAACACGCAATTGGCTGAGCTGCCCGCCGAGACGCTGACCGTGCACGTGTTGCCGGCCTCCGCCACCGAGCGGGTGTACGTGGCCGACGTGGCCATCAGCCATATCTCTGATGGCCGCATCCGCGTGTTTGACCCGCGCAGCGGCAAGTTCCTGGGCATGATCTCCACGGCCTACGTGGGCAACTTCACGCTCAGCGCCAAGGCGGACGAGCTGTACGTGGCCACCACCCACCTCAGCCGCAGCACGCGTGGTGAGCGCACCGACGTGCTGGAGGTTTATGACACCAGCACGCTGGGCTTCAAGTACGAGATCGTGCTGCCGCCCAAGCGCGCCCAGGCCCTGACTTACCGCGGCCTGGTGCGCACCACGGGCAACGGCCGCTTTGTGCTGGTGCAAAACGCCACGCCGGCCACGTCCATCACCGTGGTGGATCTGGCGCAAAAAAAGGTGGTCGCCGAGGTGTCCACGCCCGGCTGCTGGGGCACGCTGCCTGCCGCCAGCCACGGCAGCCGCTTCTCCATGCTGTGTGGCGACGGCAAGGTGGCCACCGTCACGCTGGACGACCTTGGCCAGGTGGCCGACCGCCAGCTCAGCGCGCCGCTGTTTGATGCCGACATCGACCCCTGGTTTCACCATGCTGAGCAGCTGGGCGACCGCTACTGGTTCGTCTCGTTCAAGGGCGTGCTGACCGAGCTCAACCTGGGCGGGCCGCAAGCCGTGCTCACGTCGACAAAGCCCCTGGTGGACGCTGCCAGCCAGCGCGCCGGTTGGCGCCCGGGCGGTTACCAGGTGATGGCCGTGCACCCCAGTGGCCAGTGGCTGGTGGTGGCCATGCACGACAAAGGCAGCGAGGGCTCACACAAGCGCCCCGCCAGGCAGTTGTGGACGATTGACCTGGCCACGGGGGCCCGCGTGGCCACGGCGCCTGGCCAAGGCACGGCATCGCTAACTTTCTCGCGCAGCGGCCAGCGCCTGCAAGCACTTGATGGCGAAACCGGCGCGCTGCGGGCCTGGGCCTGGTCGGGCAAGGGCGCCCTGAAGCCGCTGGCCACCGTCAAGCACGCGGGTGAATCGCCGCTGCACCTTGAGTCTCACGACTGACCGGCGCGCCCCCATGCAAACCGATCTGTTGATGGACTGGATGGCCGCCTGGGCCACCGACCCGCTGCCGGTGTGGATCGCGGCGGCGGCCATCGCCACCTTGCTGGCCCACGCCGCACTCGCCAAGTTCACCGACTTGCCCTTGCTGGAACAAAACCTGGCCGCGTACCGCGTGCCGCATGCCGCGCTGGCGCTGGCCACGCGCTTGCTGCCCACGCTGGAGCTGCTGGCCGCCGTGTTGCTGCTCACGCCCTGGCGCCCGCTCGGGGCGGCGCTTGCGGCCGCGCTGTTGCTGGCCTACGCCGGCGCCATGGCCTGGCATCACGCCTTGGGCCATCCGCTGGATTGCGGCTGCGGCGGCGAGCCCCGGCCCGTGTCGTGGGCGCTGGTGGCGCGCAACCTGGGCTTGGCGCTGGTGGCCGGGTTGGCGGCTTGCCCGCTCTCGCCGCGCGTGATGGGCTGGGGTGATTTTGCGGTGGTGGTGGCCGCAGTGGCCCTGGCCACGCTGTTGTATGCCGCTTTTAACCAGGTCTTGCGCCATCCCGTTTTGGGGCGCGCCCGACCTACTCTTTTTGGGAGATCGTGATGACTGCAATGACTGTCTCGGTGGTCTTGCTCTGGCTGGCCGTGCTGGCGCTGGGCGTGATGTTGTGGGCGCTGTCGCGCCAGGTGGGCGTGCTGTTTGAGCGCGTGGCCCCGATGGGCGCGCTGGTGACCGATGCCGGTCCGGCAGTTGGCGCGGCCTCGCCCAGCTTTGCGCTCACGGGTTTGATGTCCGAGTTGGTGGCCATCGGCGGTGTGTCGGCCACGCCCACCTTGGTGTTTTTCCTGGCGCCCACCTGCCCGGTGTGCAAAAAGTTGATCCCGGTGCTCAAGGCGCTGGTGCGCGACGAGCGCCGCGGCCTGCGCGTGGTGCTGGCCAGCGACGGCGAGGCCGTTGACCACCTGGCGTTCGTGCGCGCTTATGGGCTGGAGGCCATGCCTTACGTGCTGTCGACTGAGCTGGGCATGAGCTTTCGCGTCTCGCGTCTGCCCTACGCCGTGCTGCTGAACGCGCAAGGCGTGGTGGCCGCCAAGGGCCTGGTCAATTCACGCGAGCAACTTGACAGCCTGCTCAACGCGCACGACATGGCCACGCCCACCATCCAGCAATACCTCAGCGGCTCCCCCGCCTGAGCTCATTGGAGAACACCATGCGTTGGTTTACCGACCTGATCGACAAACAAACCGAGAAGCGTGTGCGCGGCGTGGCCCACCATCACGGCCGGCGCAGCCTGCTCACGCGCCTGGGCGTGGCCTTGGTGGGTGGCGCCGTGCTGCCCATGCTGCCGTTTGACCGCAGCGGCCAGTTTGGTGGCGCGTTTGCTGCCACGTTGCCCAAAACCGAAGACCCCACCCAGTGCGAATACTGGCGCTACTGCGCGTTTGACGGCTACCTGTGCACTTGTTGCGGTGGCTCATTGACGCAGTGCCCACCGGGCACCGAGGCGTCCAAGGTCAGCTGGGTGGGCACCTGCATGAACCCGGCCGACGGCCGCCACTACCTGGTGTCATACAACGATTGTTGCGGCAAGGGCGCTTGCGGCGAGTGCCTGTGCAATAACAACGAACGTGAGCGTCCAGGTTACCGGCTGGGCGTGCACAACGACATCAACTGGTGCATGGCCAATACCAGCTCGATGTTCCATTGCACCACCTCGATCATCGTGGGGGTGGCGTGATCTTGCCGGCCACTTTGCTGGCGCTGGTGGTCGTGTTGGCCGCCGCAACGGCCACCCCGGCCCAGGCGGCGCCCGACGGCGCGGCACTGTTTGCCCAGCATTGCGCGCTGTGCCACCAGCCCGACGCGGCGGGCGCCGTGGGCCTGGCGCCCGCGCTCAAGGGTGAGCACTGGCGGCGACTGGGCGCCGACCGCGCCTACCTGCCCACCGTGCTGATCAACGGCTTGTCGGGCGCGATCCAGGTCAATGGTGCAACGTTTGTGGGCAGCATGCCGGCCTTTGGCGCGCAGCTTGACGATGCCACGCTCGCCGCCGTGGCCAGCCACCTGCGCGGCCTGCAGGGCGCGGCTGACGCGCCGGCCTACACGGCCGACGAGATCAAGGCCGCGCGCGCCGTGCCCGGCAGCCCACCACTAACCCGGCAACGGCGCGTGCTGTTGTTGGCCAACTGAGGTCACCATGCACGAGCGGGCGCCAACAAGATCGCTGACCGGGCGGAGGCACGTCGGGGCGGTGCTGGCTGGCATGGTGGTTGCCGGATTGGCTTGGGCCGGATCGGTGGACGCCGCCAGCCCTGGCGGTACGGGCGTGCAAGGCACGCAAGGCTTTCAGGCGCCACCCCGCGCCCATGCCGAATCGCGCGCCATCACCACCAGCGTGCGCAGCCGGTACGTGGCGCACTGCGCGGGCTGCCACGGCATGGACGGCGCCGGCTCGGTGATCGGCCGCGTGCCCGACATGCGTGGCCTGGCCCAGTTTTTGCGGGTGCCGGGTGGGCGCGAGTTCGTGGTCAGCGTGCCGGGCGTGATGGGCTCGGGCCTGACGGATCAAGAGGTGGCCGATGTCACCAACTGGGTGCTGGCCAATTTGGCCTCCAAGCCACTGCCCGAGGGCCACCTGCCCTATACCCGCGACGAGGTTCGGCGGGTACGGGCCCAGCCCCTGCTGGACGTGGCGGCCACGCGCGCGCGCCTGGTGGCCGCAGGCCAGGCGAGAGGCCTTTTTGTGCCCTGATTGAGTCACTGATTTCCGTATTGCAGCCGTCGTCAACGAGCCCGTCACAACGATCACCGCCCGTCATCGGGCACCCCGAGGAGAACCCCATGATCAAATCTCAGCGCGCTTCGCGCACGCCAGCCGGCAAGGCCGCGGCACTGGCTGCAATGGCCAAGGCAGCCGCAATGGCCACGGTCGCCGCCTTGGCCACCCTGGCACCCAGCCAGGCCGCCACCGACGCGCAAGCCCAGGCGCTGACCAAGGAGCTCACGCCCATGGGCGCCGAGCGCGGCGCCAACAAAGACGCCACCATCCCCGCGTGGACGGGTGGCGACACCAAGGCCCCCGCCGGCTGGAAGCCCGGCCAGGCCAGGCCCGACCCCTACGCCAGCGACAAGCCGCTGTACGCCATTGACGCGGCCAACGCCGACAAGCACAAAGCCCATTTGAGCGAAGGCCAACTGGCGCTGCTCAAAACCAACAAGGGTTACCGCATGGACGTGTACCCCACGCGGCGCACCTGCGGCTACCCCGAGGCGGTGTACGACAACACGCGTAAAAACGCCACTGGCGCCAAGCTGGCCGCCAATGGCTTTGACCTCGACAAAGCCGCAAGCGGCGGCGTGCCGTTCCCGATCCCGGCCAATGGCGCCGAGGCGCTGTGGAACCACAAGCTGCGCTGGCTGGGCGAGGGCCGCATCGAGCGTTATTCCACCGTGTTTTCGCAGCCCGGCGACGGCAAGTTTGTGCCGCTGGTGCAAGACCAGTGGACGTCCACGCCCGCCGGCAGCCTGGCCGCCAAGCCCATCACCGAGGGCGACGCCATCGAGTACCGCCTGCTCAACGAGGTGGTCACCCCGGCGGCCCGCACCGGCGAGCTGATCCTGATCCATTACCTGCTCAACAAGGACAACGACGCCTGGCTGTATTTTCCGGGCCAGCGCCGGGTCAGGCGCGCGCCCACGTTCTCGTACGACAACCCGGTGCCGGGCTACGAAAACCTGCTGGCCGTTGACCAGTACCCGATGTTTGGCGGCCGGCTGGACCGCTACGACTGGAAGCTGATCGGCAAGCAAGAGCTGGTGATCCCCTACAACACCTTCCGCTTCAACAACCAGAACAACAAGCTGGCCGACGTGTTTGAGGCCGACCACCCCAAGCGTGACCTGATCCGCTACGAGGCGCACCGGGTCTGGAAGATCGAGGCCAGCGTCAAGGCCGGCCAGCGCCACCAGTTCCCCAAGCGGGTGGTCTACCTGGACGAGGACAGCTGGATGATGGTGGCCGCCGACCTCTACGACGCCCAGGGCAAGGTCTGGCGCGTGCAAGAGTCGTACCCCTACGTGGCCTGGGAGCTACCGGCCTGCGTCTACCAGGGCTACACCGTGTATGACCTGAACGTGGGCCGCTACATGGCCGACAACATGCCGCAAGAGGGCAAGGTCGACTGGCTGGCCGGCCGTGAAGGCCGCATCGACCCCAACAAGTTCAACGCAGACGAACTGCGCCGCGCGGGCGCTCGCTAGGTCGGCCAACCCGCCGCCCAACAAGCCGCCCACAGCCCCATCCGCAGCCCAGCCAGCTAACAAACAACAGGAGCAGCCTTGTGAATACACACCCACAACGTTCAACCCGCCGCACCCGTCGCCGCACCGGCCGTATCGGCCGCTACACCAACGTCGCCCGGGCCGCCTTGGGCTGCCTGGTCGCCACCGGCGCGTTGGTGGGCCCCGCGCACGCCGTGCGCACCACCACCGAGGGCGGCACCGAGATCGACTTCAGCTCGACCATCTCCTTCGGCTTGCAATGGCGCTTGCAAAGCCCAAGCCGCACGGCGCTGGGCAATGACAACGGCGGCGCCGTGCCCACGGGCGCGGTGCTGGGCTCCACCTTGAACGGCCCGGGCAATGACGCCGCCGCCAACCCTGATTTCAACGTGCTCAACGGCGACGACGGCAACCTCAACTACAACAAGGGTGATCTGGTGTCGGCCGCGCTGAAGGGCACACACGAGTTTGGCCTCAAGACCACCGACGGCTGGCGCGCGCTGGCGCGGGCCACCTGGGTGGGTGATGCGCGTGCCGGGCATACGCGGCGCACCGAGTTGTCGGGCGACGCCCAAGCCATCGCGGTGCACAACTTCACTTTGCTCGATGCCTGGCTGTCCAAGGACCTGAAGTGGCTAGACGGCCGCAACGCCACGGTGCGTCTGGGCAACCAGGTGCTGAGCTGGGGCGAAGACATCTTCATCATCGGCGGCATCAACCAGATCAACGCGTTTGACTTGCGCAAGCTGCACACGCCGGGCACGCAGGTCAAAGAGATCCTGCGGCCCGCGCCCATGCTGTCGGTCAATACCGGCGTGACTGAGGCGCTCAGCGCCGAGGCCTACTACCAGTTCAAGTGGAACGCCTTCCGCTTTGACCCGGTGGGCACGTTCTTCTCAACCGCCGACGTGGTGGGCGCGGGCCAGCGGCCGGCCTACATCCCCAACTCCAGCCTGGGTTGCACGCCCAAGCCTTGTGGCGACATCGGCACCGGCGTGCAGCTGGGCACCAACGTGGTGGGTTTTGAGGGCGACAAAAACCCGCCGTCGGGTGGCCAGTACGGCCTGGCGCTGCGCTACAAGCCCAAGAACTTCGACACCGAGTTTGGTTTTTACTTCCAGCGTTACCACGACAAGCTGCCGTTCACCACCTTGTTCACCGACCCCAAGTACGCCGCGCAAAACGTGGCCAACATCGGCTACTACAACGAGTACGGGCAAGACAAAAATCTGTTCGGCCTGTCGTTCAATACCAAGGCCGGCCCGGTGGCGCTGGGCGGCGAGCTGTCATACCGCTCGCGTGATTCGGTGGCCATTGACGGCAGCGTGCCGTTTGCCGGCAAGTACAGCATCTTTGAGCAGGGCAACGCCGACGCCAATGGCCGCGTC
This sequence comes from Betaproteobacteria bacterium, assembly GCA_043779845.1. Lineage (GTDB taxonomy): Bacteria > Pseudomonadota > Gammaproteobacteria > Burkholderiales > Burkholderiaceae_C > Pseudaquabacterium. The sequence continues at coordinate 7,185 of JAYWDK010000117.1, forward strand.
ACCGTGCGGGGTTTTGTTGAAGAGAAGAAGCTGCAGGCCCACCTGACGGCGCTGTACTTCACCGAGGTCAACTCGCCGCTGGGCGCCCTGGTCAAGGCGCTGGGCGCGGTGGAGGGCACCTTGCTGGCCGAGGTGGCCGTCACCCACTACCCGGGCCTGAAGATCGGCGAGGTGCCGTACCTGATCTTCCCGTCCTACCAGTCGCCCACCAAAACCTCGATGGGCTACGCCTTCGAGTTTGATCTGACCTACCCGCACGTGGTGGGCACCGACTGGAACCTGACCCAGGTGACAGTGTTCACGCACGATCTGAAGGGCATCTCACCCAATACGCTGCCGTTTGTGGAGGGCCGCAAGTCGCTGTTCCTGGGCCTGAACTTTGACCGAGGCTCGGTGTGGAAGGCCCAGGCGGGTTACACCGCGTTTTTTGGCGGTGGCCTGGCCAACTTGCTGCGTGACCGCGACAACCTGTCGATCAGCGCGTCCTACAACTTCTGATCCGCCAATCCAGCGCCAAGCCCACCCATGCTCGCCCAATTTGTCAGCGCCAGTGAACGTCTGGTTTTTGGCCGCCGCACGGCCTTGTTGTGTTTTTTGGCGCTGATCACGGTGGTGATGGGCTGGTTTGCCACCCGGCTGCACATGACGGCTGGCTTTGGCAAGCAGTTGCCGCTGGGCCACGAGTACACCGAAACCTTCGTCAAGTACAAAGACGTGCTGTTTGGCGCCAACCGGCTGATCGTGGTGGTGCACGCGCGCCAGGGCGACATCTGGCGACCCGCCGTCCTCAAGCGCCTGAACGAGGTGACGCAGGCGCTGATGTACCTGCCCGAGGTGGACCGCCGCAGCGTCACGTCACTCTGGACGCCCAATACGCGGGTGATGCAGGTCACCGAAGAGGGCTACGAAGCGCATGACGTGATTGGCGGTGATGTCACCCCCGACAAGTTGAATGCGGCCACCGTGGCGCGCATCCGCGACAACGTGATCCAGGGCGGCTATGTGGGCAGCCTGGTGGCCAGCGATTCATCGGGCGCCATGGTCACCGCCGACCTGCTGGACGCCGACCCGCGCACCAAGGTGGCCACCGACTACATCGCGCTGGGCCCCCGCATCGAGGCCGAGCTGCGTGGCAAGTTCGAGGACGCCACGGTCGAGATCCAGATCATCGGCTTCGCCAAGCAGATCAGCGACATCGCCGAGGGCGCGCGTGGCGTGGTGATGTTTTTTGGCTTGGCGTTCCTGCTCACGGCCCTGGCGGTGTTCTGGTATTGCCGCTCCTGGGCCTTCACGGCGGCCGCGCTGGCGTGCTCGCTGGTCAGCCTGGTGTGGCAGTTTGGCGCGCTGCAACTGCTGGGTTATGGGCTGGATCCGCTGGCCGTGCTGGTGCCGTTTTTGGTGTTTGCCATCGGCGTGTCGCACGGCGTGCAGCAGATCAACTACATCGCCCGCGAGATCAGCGCGGGCAAGTCGGTGGCGGATGCCGCGCGCGCCAGTTTTGGCGGCCTGCTGGTGCCCGGCACCATGGCACTGATCACCGCGTTTGTGGGCTTTGCCACGCTGATGTTGATCCCCATCCCGATGATCCGCGAGCTGGCCATCACGGCCTCGTTGGGCGTGGCGTTCAAGATCATCACCAACCTGGTGATGCTGCCGGTGGTGGCCTCATACGTGCGGCTTGATGAGGGTTATGCAGGGCGCATGCAGGCGCTGCGCCAGCGGCGCGAGCACGAGATCGCTGTGCTGGCCCGCGTGGCCGAGCCCAGGACCGCGCGCTGGCTGGTGCTGGGCGGTTTGGCGCTGTTTGCGCTGGCGGTGTGGCAAAGCCGCGACCGCCACATCGGCTATGTGCAGCCCGGCGCACCCGAGCTGCGCGAGAGCGCACGCTACAACCGCGACGCCATGAGCATTGCCGAGAAGTTCTCGGTGGGCCTGGACGTGCTCACCGTCGTCAACGAGACCGCGCCGGACAGCTGTTATGACTACCGCAAGATGGCCTACATCGACGACCTGGCCTGGGAGCTGGCCAATACCCCGGGCGTGATCGGCACACAGGCCTTGCCGGGCCTGGTCAAGCTGGGCGCGGCGGGCTTCAACGAGGGCAACCCCAAGTGGGGCGACATGCCGCGTGATGCGCGCTCGATGGCCAGCTTCATTGGCCTGGTGGGCGAGGGCTCGGGCCTGTATGACCCGCGCTGCACCGTGTTGCCGATCAACGTCTACCTGGCCGACCACAAGGCCGAGACCATCAAGCGCGCGGTGGCGGTGGTCAAGCAGTACCGGCAGGACGTCAAGACCGAGGGTGTCGCGGTGCGCCTGGCCAGTGGCAACGCGGGCGTGCAGGCCGCCACCAACGAGGTGCTTGAGGCCACCGAGTTGCCGATGATGTTGTACGTGTACGCCACCATCGTGGTGCTGGTCTACCTCACCTACCGCGACTGGCGGGCGGTGCTGGCCTGCTGCGTGCCGCTCACGGTGGCCACCTTCATCGGCTACTGGTTCATGAAGTCGCTGGACATCGGCCTGACCGTGGCCACGCTGCCCGTGATGGTGCTGGCGGTGGGCATTGGCGTCGATTACGCCTTCTACATTTACAACCGCTTGCAGCTGTATCTGGCGGACGGCCTGGCCATCGTGCCGGCGTTTCACCGCGCCCTGGCCGAGACCGGCATCGCCACGATATTCACGGCCATCACCCTGTCGGTGGGCGTGGCCACCTGGGTGTTTTCGCCGCTCAAGTTCCAGGCCGACATGGGGCTGCTGCTGGCCTTCATGTTCATGCTCAACATGGTGATGGCGATCACTTTGCTGCCGGCGCTGGCGGTGACGATTGACTTGCTGATCCCCAGGCGCGGGCCGGTGCGCCGGCCGTTCATGGCGCACTGATTTCCACGTTCATGGTCGCGCCCATGATCTCTTTGAAAAGCACGGTTCGCACAGGATTCCCCAGGCCATGACATCTTTTGCATTCACCCGTCGGCAGTGGCTGGCACGCGCCGGCGTTTTGGCCGTGCCGACCTTGGTCGGGGCGCCGGCCTCGGCCGCTGACGCAGCGGCGGTGGGTGCGCCCGCCGCTGCCCCCGGCGCCGACGACGCCCGCCAGCGGCCTTTGGCGGCCAAGAGCGTCTGTCTGGACATCACGGCCGCCGGCACGCGCCTGGTGGCGGTGGGCGAGCGCGGCCACGTGTTGTTGTCCGACGATGGCGGCCAGCAATGGCGCCAGGCGCGCCGCGTGCCCACGCGCACCACGCTCACGGCGGTGCACGCCACCGATGACCGCCACCTGTGGGCGGTGGGCCATGGCGCGGTGATCCTGCGGTCCGACGACGCGGGTGAAACCTGGGCCCAGTTGGCGGGGCAGCTGGGCGGCAAAGAGGTGCTCTTGTCCATCCGCGTTGAGCCCGACGGCCACGGCCTGGCGGTGGGCGGCTTTGGCCACGCGCTGCGCACGACTGACGGCGGCGCCACCTGGAAACGGGTGGAGTTGCTGGCCGGCGAGGCTGGCGAGGCGCACCTGAACCGCATCTTCACGGCCGGCCCCAAGCTCAACACCTGGCTGATTGCCGCCGAGGGCGGGCGCATCCTGCGCAGCGAAGACCGCAGCGAGCTGTGGACGGCCGTCAAGACACCGTACGCTGGCTCGATCTGGAGCGGCGCGGCGCTGCCTGGCGGCGTGCTGCTGGCCTGCGGCATGCGGGGCAACGTGTTGCGCAGCACCGACGATGGCCGCAGCTGGACGCACCAGGCCGTGGCTGGCGCGGGCTCGCTCACTGCAATCGTTAGCTTGCCCGATGGCCGGCCCGTGGTGGTGGGCGTGGACGGCACGGTGCTAACGGGCACCGTGGGCGCTGAAAGTTTTGTCTTCAAGCGGCAAGACGACCGCACGACCTTCACCGGCGCGGTGGCCTTGCCCAACGGCGTGGTGGTGGTCAGCACGCCCGCCGGCATGCGCTTGCTGGGCGCTGCGGCATGACGGCCCCGACCTTGAACCCGCTTTCGCCGCCAGCGCCATCGCAGGCCGCCGCCCACGTGGTGCGGCGCCAGTCGCACGATGTGGACGACCAGGCCGAGGCCTTGTCGGACTGGCGCCAGCACTACGAACAGCTGGGGTGCGGGCGCTTCAAGGGCTCGGTCTGGCAGTTGGTGATGGCCGATGGCGTGCTGCTGCGCGAGCACACCAACCGGCAGTTGCGCGAGCAGGTCATCCCGCCCGCCGACCACGTGGTGCTGGCCTTGCCCCTGGCGGTGGCGCCAGGCTCGGTGTTTGCCGGCCGGCCGCTGGACCGGGGCTCGCTGATGATCATGACCGACCTGGAGGAGTACGACGTGGTGTCGGCGGGCGAGCTGGACTTGATCGGCTTGTCCATCCACCGTGACTCCTTGGTCGCCAGCTTGGGCCCTGACATGGCCGACTGGTTGGCGCGGGCCGGGCGTGAGCGCAACTTGCCACTGGCGCCCGAGTCGGCCTCGGCCATCCGCCATTTGTTGCTGGCGGTCAGCCAACAGGCCGAGAGTCAATTGCAGGCGCTCGCCGACGACCCAGGCATGCCGGGTTTGGCGGCCGTGGGCGCCAGTTCGCAGCTGCTGGCCGCCACCTTCAACCAGGCCGTGCTGCTGGCCATGGCCGGCGACGGCGTCGAGCACGCCAGCGGCATCCCGCGTCGCGCCGACAGCCGGCTGCGGGTGGTCAAGCGGGCCATCGACTTCATGCGCGCCAATCTGCAAAACGACGTGGGCGTGCCCGAGATGTGCGCCGCCGCTTTTGCCAGCCGGCGCAGCCTGCAGTATTGCTTTGAGGAGTACATGCACACCACGCCCCAGGCCTATCTGCGCGCCTTGCGGCTGAACGAAGCGCGCCGCGCGCTCAAGCTGCGCGCCGACCAAGCCGTCACCAGCGTGGCCTGCGCGCTGGGGTTCAGCAGCGCCAGCCACTTCACGCGGCATTACAAGCTGATGTTTGATGAGCTGCCGTCCGAGACCTACAAGCTCAATGCGGGTGGGCCGGGCGTACTTTGAGAGGCAACCCGCCATGAGTTTCCCTGCAAGCCCCGACGAGCCAGGCCGCGCCCAGCCTCTGCAACCCCTCCCGCCTCAGCGCCCCATCAACGGTTTGTCGTGGGTGCGCGGCGCCACCGACGCGCCGCTGTCCGAGCTGACGGTGCCCGAGCTGCTGGACAACGCCGCCCACCGCTGGGGGCAGCGTGAAGCCGCCGTGTTTGTGGAGCAAAGCGTGCGCTGGACCTGGCAACAATTGCAGCGCGAGGTGGCCAAGGCGGCGGCCGGCTTGCAGCGCCTGGGCGTGGCCAAGGGCGACCGCGTGGGCATCTGGTCGCCCAACCGCGCCGAGTGGCTGGTGACGCAGTTCGCCACCGCGCGCATCGGCGCCATCCTGGTCACCATCAACCCGGCGTACCGGCTGTCGGAGCTGGCGTACGCGCTCAATCTTGCCGGCGTGCGCGTGCTGGTCAGCGCCGAGGCCTTCAAGTCCAGCAGCTACCTGGATTTGCTGCGTTGCCTGGGCGTTGACGCCACCGGGCGCTGCGCCCAGGTGCCGTCACTGCAAGCCGTGGTGCGCCTGGGCGACGCGACTACGGCCGGCATGGTGGGCTGGCCGCAACTGCTGGCCACGGGTGCAGCCCACCTGGCCGAGCTGCCGCCGCTGGCCAGCCTGCAGTGCCACGAGCCCGTCAACATCCAGTTCACCAGCGGCACCACCGGCGCGCCCAAGGGCGCCACGCTGACGCACCACAACATCGTCAACAACGGCATGGCCGTGGCCCACTGCATGCGCCTCACCGAGTGGGACGCCCTGTGCATCCCCGTGCCGCTGTACCACTGCTTTGGCATGGTGCTGGCGGTGCTGGCCTGCGTGGCAACCGGCGCCAAGATGGTGTTCCCCGGCGAGGGGTTCGACGCCCGCGCCACCCTGGCGGCGGTGGAGGCCGAGCGCTGCACCGCGCTGCATGGCGTGCCCACCATGTTCATCGCCGAGCTTGACCACGCCGAGTTTGGCCTGTTCAACCTGGGCTCGCTGCGCACCGGCATCATGGCCGGCGCGCCCTGCCCGGTGGAGGTGATGCGCCGCGTGCAGGGCGACATGCACATGCGGCAGGTGACCATCGCCTACGGCATGACGGAAACCAGCCCGGTGTCGTTTCAAAGCGCCACCGACGACCCGCTGGACAAGCGCGTCACCACGGTGGGCCGGGTCTTGCCGCACCTGGAGGTCAAGGTCATCGACGTCGATGGCCGCACCGTGCCCGTCGGTGAAAAGGGCGAGCTGTGCACCCGGGGTTATTCGGTGATGCAAGGCTATTGGCGCGACCCCGAGCGCACGGCCGACGCGGTGCGTGAGGGCTGGATGCACACCGGCGACCTGGCCACGATCGACGAGTTGGGCTACTGCAACATCGTGGGCCGGGTCAAGGACGTGGTGATCCGCGGCGGCGAAAACATCTACCCGAGAGAGGTGGAGGAGTTTTTGTTCCGCCACCCCAAAGTGGCGGCGGTGCAGGTGTTTGGCGTGCCCGACGCACGCTACGGCGAAGCGTTATGCGCCTGGATCATCACCCGGCCGGGCATGGCCTGCACCGAAGACGAGATCCGCGCGTTTTGCCACGACCAGATCGCCCACTACAAGGTGCCCAGGCATTTGCGTTTTGTGGATGACTTGCCCGTCACCGTGACCGGCAAGCCGCAGAAGTTTTTGATGCGCGAGGCGATGGTTCGGGAGTTGGGATTGATGCCGGGCTGACGCCGCGCTGAGCGGGGTTGCGCCCGGTTGCGCTGCGCCCGACAGGCGCCTAGCGCTCAGCGTTGCGTCCCAGCGCGCTCTTGATCGCGGCGCAGCTTCACGCACTCAGGATGGTCGCGCAGGCTGGTTTCGCTTTTGCACTGCCGTTCGATGCACGACCACAGCGACACCAGCACGCGGCCCTCGCAGCGCTCGCTGGGGCTCAGGCTGCGGGCCTGCACCAGCACGGGCTCGCTGTCGCGGTCGGGCGTTTTGGCCGGCGTGGGCACGGTTGCGGCGGTGGGTGCCGGCGTGGGCGCCAGCACAGGTGTGGGCTGATGGGGAGCCGCAAGCGTGGCCGCAGTTTTGGCGGGAGTAGCAAGCGCCGCTGGCGCCGCCGTGGCCGGCGGGCTTGTTGGCCGCTGGACGGTGGGCACGGCCTCGGCCGCCGCCGGTGGCAAGCGTGTGATCGACGTGGCCAAGCCCGGTGAACCGCCTGGTGAGGGCGTGGCCGCGGTTGTTGCTGGCACCGGCACCGGCTGGGCCAAGGCCGGCCGCAGCGCCACCGGGTGGGGTGTCGGTATGAGTTTGGCGGTGGTGGCTGGCAAGGCGGGCGAGGGCGCAAGGCGCACGGCGGGCGGCGCGGACGCCGAAGCCTGGGCGGCGGTCTGGCCGGTGGCGGGTGGCGTGGCACTGGTTGCGGCGGTGCCGCTGGGCTCGGCAGACGCCGCCGCGAGCGGCACGGTCGCCGAGGCGGCGGGCGCCAGCGCGGCCGCATCGGGCACCGCCGCAGGTGGTTTCAGGCCCAACCACAGCGCCAGGCCGGCGACCCCAACAACACCGGCCACCAGCGGCCAGCGCGCACTGGCGGTCTTGCGTTGCGGCGCGCCGGGGGCAGCGTGGGCACCAGCGTCGGGCGTCAGGCGGGGTTCAACGGGTGCTGCCGTGTCTGGGGAGCTGGCAGGGCGGGGCGTGTTGTCGCCAGGGTCAGCTGGGCTGGCCGGCAACAGCGACGGGTCAATGCGGGCAGCGACTGACGCGGGCAACTTGGCAGCGGACTTGCCGGGCACCGCCGGGCTGGGCCGCACGATGGTGACATCGGGATCCGGAGCGGCGCTGCGGGGCATCACCAAGGTCGGACGGTTGTCGGGCGCGGGCGGCTGCAACACGGTTTTTGGCGTGCGCGACAGATCAAGCACGGTGGGCGCCATGGCCGCTACGCCGATGGTGGGCATCTGGGTGGGCAACCACGCGAGGTCCGGCTTGGGGGCCTCACCGAGGTCGATCAGGTGGCTGCGGTCGCGCGCCGCCGCGTCGGTTGTGGGCGGCAAGCGCTGCAACACCGATTGCAGATCGGCGACGCTTTGGGGGCGGTCGGCCGGGCGGGGTTGCAGCATCCAGTCCAGGCACTGCAAAAACGCCACCGAGTAGCCCGGCATATCGCGCGTGGCCAAGGGCGTCATCTCGTCGTGCACGATGCGCCCCGTGGCCGGTGGTGGCGCCTGGTCCAGCATCAGGTAGTGCAGGGTGGCGCCCAGCGCGTACAGGTCGGTCCAGGGCCCTTGTTTGACGCTGCCGGTTTCACCGTATTGCTCGATCGGTGCGTAGGCCGGTTTGAGGATGGCCGTGAGCGCCACGCTCTTGTCGGCCAGCACGCGCCGCGCCGCGCCAAAATCGAGCAGCACGGGGCGGCCGTCGGGCTCAAGAATGACGTTGTCGGGCGAGATGTCGCGGTGGTAGACGGCCTCGCGGTGCAGCCGCTCAAGCGCGCCCAGCAGCGGGCCCAGAATGCCGCGCACCCAGCCCTCGGTGGGGGTGCGCACCATGCGCCTGCGCTCGGCCTGCAGGTTGCTGCCGGTGTAATAGGGCATGGCCATGTAGGCCGTGTTGTTGTGCTCCCAGTAGCGCAGCACCTTGACCAGCGACGGGTGGTCAAAGCGGGCCAGCAGGCGGGCTTCATTCACAAAAGAGCGCAGGCCCAGCGAAAACGACTCGGCGTGAGACAGCGAGAGCAGCGACACGTGGAAGGCTGCCGTGCGGCCCGCCATCGACACCGGCATGTACTCTTTGATGGCCACCTCGCGCTCCAGCGCGTGGTCAAACGCCAGGTAGACGATGCCAAAACCACCCGCGCCCAGCACCCGCTTGATCTCGAACTCAGCCAGCCGGGTGCCGCGTGGCAGCGCACTGGGAGGGTCGGTGGCATCGAGGGCAATCATTCGGGCAGGAGGATAGCAGCGGCGCCGGCAAATTTAGCGTTTTTGCATCCACTGAACGAGGGTTGCGGGCGCAAGCCCACTGGCGCAGGCCTGGCTCAGCGGCCGGCTTTCAGCGCGTCGGTAATCGCCTGGTTGGCCGCGCCGGTGGCGTACAGCACCAGGCGTGCGGTGCCGGGGCCGTCAAGCGTCAGCACTGCATGCACACGCGGCGCGTCGGGCTCACCGAGCAGGCGCCGCCCCAATGACAGCAGCGGTGTCAGCGCGGCCAGCGGCGCACCGCCGACGCCAACCGTGGTGGCCGGGGGTGGGGCGCTGCGCAACTGGCCAAATTCGCCCGCCAGCAGCAGCGCTTCATC
>JAYWDK010000118.1:0-6313 GCA_043779845.1 Betaproteobacteria bacterium
GCCACTGGGCCGGCGTGCGGCCACCGGCGGCCGGCGCGGCAGGCAAGGCTTGATCCGCCAGCGCGCAACGCGCCAAACGCGCCCAGGCCCAGGCCATCAAGGCATGACCCACGCCGGTGAGCACGTCGTCGGCCACGCGCAGCGGCCATTCGGGGTCAGCCAGGCGGCCCGCCAACAAGGCTTGTTGTACATCGCGCCAGGCCAACAACTGCCCGGCCAGCGCGTCGGCAAAAGGTGCTAACTCGGAATTGGCGCGGCACAAATCCACCTCCAGCGCCAACTCGGCCAGCAAGGCCTCGGCGCGCTGACCGCCGTCATCGAGCAATTTACGCTGCACCAGGTCCAGCGCCTGGATCTCGTTGGTGCCTTCGTAAATCATCGCGATGCGGCTGTCGCGCACGGTTTGCTCAATGCCAAAGTCATGCACGTAACCGTAGCCGCCCCACACCTGCAGCGCCTCGTCGGCGCTGCGGTGGCCCAGGTCGGTGAACAGCGCCTTGGCCACCGGCGTGAGCAGCGAGACATGGCCACCAGTCAGCGCACGGCGGGCCGGATCGAGGTGCTGCTCGTGCTCGTCCAGCAGCAGTGCGCTCCAGTAGGCGAGCACTCGGCAAGCGTCGGTGCGGGCTTGCAGCGTCAGCAAGATGCGGCGCATGGCGGGGTGCCAGGCGATGGAGTCGGCTGCGGCAGGCTTGGCGCCGCTGGTTGCGCTGGCGTCTGGCATGACTGGCGGCACGGCCGCACGCATCTGCATCCGCTCGGCGGCATAGCGCCAGGCGTTCTGCGTGGCCGCCTCCAAGTGGCCCAAGCCCTGCAAACCCACGTGCAAGCGCGCCGCGTTCATCATCAAAAACATGGCCGCCAAGCCCCGGTTGGGCTCGCCGATCAACCAACCCTGGGCTGACTCAAAACGCATCTGGCAAGTGGCGCTGCCCTTGATGCCCATCTTCTTTTCGATGCCGTCGCAGAACACACTGTTGCGGCCGCCGTCGGGCAGGATCTTGGGCACCAGCGCCAGCGACAAACCCTTGCTGCCGGCCGGCGCGCCGCCCAGGCGGCACAACACCAGATGCACGATGTTGTCGGTCAGGTCGTGCTCGCCGCCAGAGATGAATATCTTGCCGCCGGTCACCGTCACCGCGTCGCCGTTGGCCGCCACGCCAGCGCCCACCAAGTCGGCCCGGGTGCGCACCTGGCCCAGGTCACTGCCGGCCTGCGGCTCGGTCAGGCACATGGTGGACAGCCATTCACCCGAGGTGACCTTGGCCAGATAACGCTCACGCAGCACAGGCACGGCATGCGCCTTGATGACCTCGTACGCGCCGTGCAGCAGGCCGGGGTACATGGTCCAGCCGTGGTTGGCCGCAGCCAGCATTTCAAACAGCGCTGCGTTCAGCAGCTGCGGCAAGCCTTGGCCACCGGCCTCGGGTGCGCAAGCCAGCGCGGGCCAGCCACCGGCCACAAACGCCTGGTAAGCGGCGGGGTAACCGGCGGGCGTTGACACGGCGTCGGCCGTCCAGACGCAGCCCGCCAGGTCGGCGCTGGCGTTGATGGGCGCCAGCACCTCGCCGGCAAAGCGCCCGGCTTGCTCAAGCACCTCGCGCGCGGTATCGGCGTCCAGGTCGTCAAAGGCCGCAATAGTCGACCACGACGCCGGCGCATCGAGCACGCGCGTCATCACGTACAACATGTCGGCCACGGGGGCCTGGTACGACCACATCGTGATCAGTCCTTCAAGTTGGTTAATGCCCCAAGAACCCCCTTCGGGTGTTCGCCCCCCGAGGGGATGAGTTGATCTTGGGGCGGCCCGGTGATCGACGCGAGGTTCAAGACGCTTTGCGCGCGGCGCCGAGATAGGTTTCGATCACCCGCGGGTCATCGGCCAGTTGCGTGGCCGGGCCTTCGAGCGCGATGGCGCCGGTTTCGAGCACGTAGCCGTAGTCGGCAACTTCAAGCGCTGCACGGGCGTTTTGTTCGATCAGCAAGATCGACACGCCCTGCGCGCGCAGCCGGTCGATGATGCGGAAAATCTCGCGCACGATCAGCGGCGCCAGGCCCAGGCTGGGCTCGTCGAGCATCAGCAATTTGGGGCCAGACATCATCGCCCGGCCCACCGCCAGCATTTGCCGCTCGCCGCCCGACAGGGTGCCCGCCAGTTGCGCGCGGCGTTCTTTCAGGCGCGGGAACAGCTCAAATACGCGCTCGATCTCATTGCGCCAATGGGGCTTGCGCTGCTTCATGGCGCGGTAGCCGCCCAAGATCAGGTTGTCCTCGACCGGCATGGTGCCAAACAGCTCGCGCTTTTCGGGCACCAGCGCCATGCCCAGCATGACGCGCTCTTCAAGTGTTATGTCGACCAGGTCAACACCGTCAAACAACACCTGGCCGCGCGCCGGCAGCACGCCCATCAGCGCGTTCAGCGTGGTGGATTTGCCGGCGCCGTTGGGGCCGATCACCGTGACCACCTGACCTTTGGCCAACTTGAAGTTCAGGCCAGACAGCACCTCGGCGCGACCGTAGCCGGCGTGCAGGTCTTTGACGCTTAACAGATCAATGCTCATGCAAATGCCCGCCCGGCCGCCCGAAGGGCATTGAGCGCCCCCTTGGGGGCAGTGAATGAAGTGAACGTGGGGGTCGTCATGCTAGTGCTCCGTGCCGAGATAAGCCGCACGCACGATCGGGCTGGCTTGCACCTCTTCGGGCGTGCCTTCAATCAGGCGCGTGCCGAACTCCATCACCACGATGCGGTCGGTCAGGCCCATCACAAAATCCATGTCGTGCTCCACCAGCAAGATGCTCAAGCCTTCGCGTTTCAACTGGCGCAGCACGTCGGCCAGGGCTTGTTTTTCTTTGTGGCGCAGGCCGGCGGCGGGCTCGTCCAGCAGCAGCAAAGCGGGGTCGGTGCACAGCGCGCGCGCAATTTCCATCAGGCGCTGCGGGCCCAGCGCCAGGTTGCCCGCTAGCTCATGCATTTGCCCGGCCATGCCGATGCGCTGCAACTGCAACTCGGCTTCGGCAAACAGGCATCGCTCCTCGGCACGGTCCAGCCGCAACATGGCTTTCAGCGTGCCAGATGACGTGCGCAAATAGCCTCCCAGCGCGACGTTTTCGAGCACCGTCATCTCGGGGATCATCTTGACGTGCTGGAAGGTGCGCGACATGCCACGCCGGGCGATCTCACGCGATGGCAAGCCCGCGACCGGCTGGCCCCTGAACACCACCTTGCCCCGGGTGATGCCCAGCACGCCGGTGATCAGGTTGAAGGTGGTGGATTTGCCTGCGCCGTTGGGCCCGATCAGGCCGACGATGTCGCCGGCACGGATCTGGAAGCTCACGTCGTTGACGGCCACCAAACCACCAAACTCCTTGCGCACCTGGTCCACGTCGAGCAACAACTCACCGGGTGTTGGTTTATCACGCGAGGGCAGCTTGTTGGCCTTGTCCCAATCACGCTCACGCTTGGCGGCGGGCAACCAGCGGCCCACGAAAGACCACAGCCCTTCGGGCGCGTACTTGAGCACACCGATCATCACCAGGCCAAATACGATGATCTCGAAGTTGCCACTGGTGCCTATCAACTTGGGCAGCAGGGTTTGCAGTTGGTCTTCAACGATCTTGACCACGGCCGCGCCCAAAAACGCGCCCCAGACATGGCCCACGCCACCCAGCACGGCCATGAACAAATACTCGATGCCGCGGTGGATGCCAAACGGCGACGGGTTCACGGTGCGCTGAAAGTGCGCAAACAACCAGCCCGAAATAGCGGCCAACACGGCGGCCAGCACAAAGGCGATCACCTTGTAGCGGAAGGTGGAGATGCCCATCGCCTCGGCCATGGTCGTGCCATTTTTTATCGCCCGAATGGCGCGGCCCGGGCGCGAATCCAGCAAGTGCGTCACGGCCAGCGCGGCCATCAGCGCAAAGGCCCAGATCAGCAGGTAGATGCCCCGGCCCTCGCCCAGGCTGACACCGCCCAGCGTGATGGGCGGCACGCCCAGGATGCCGTCGTACTTGCCCAGCCATTCCATGTTGGCCATGGTGTAGTTCAGCGCCAAGCCCCAGGCAATGGTGGCCAGCGGCAGGTAGTGGCCCGACATGCGCAAGGTGATGGCGCCCATCACCAGCGCCATCAGCACCGCCAGCGCAATGCCGATGAACAGCGTGAACCAGGGCGAGATGCCCAGCTTCACCGACAAAAACGCCGCCGTGTAGGCACCTACGCCGACAAACGCCGCCTGGCCAAAAGACGTGAGCCCGGCCACGCCGGTGAGCAGCACCAAGCCCAGTGACGCAATGGCGTACAGGCCGATGTAATTGAGCTGAGTGATCCAGAAATCAGGCAGCGGCAGCGCGGCCAGCGCCAGCATCAACAGGGCAAACAGGGGGAAGCCCCAAGTCTTCAACTTCATGTCAGTGCTCCTCGGTGTGGGGGTCACGCAGTGAGCGCCACAAGAGCACCGGGATGATCGAACCAAAGACGATCACTTCTTTGAACGCGCTGGCCCAGAACGAGCCAAAACTTTCCAGCAAGCCCACGAACAAGGCGCCGATCAGGGCTTGCGGATAACTCGACAAGCCTGCAAACACCGCCGCCACAAACCCCTTCAAACCGATCAAAAAACCGGAGTCGTAAAAGATGGTGGTGGTGGGCCCGATCAGCAGACCAGACAGCGCGCCGATGAAGGCCGCCACGGTAAAGGTGGCGCGGCCGGCGGTGTCGGTGGAGATGCCCATCAGCCGCGCGCCCAGGCGGTTGATGGCCGTGGCCCGCAGCGCCTTGCCGTACAAGGAGCGCTCAAAAAACAACCACAAGGCCACGATCAGCGCCAGCGAGGCCATGAAGATGATCAGCGTCTGGCCACTGAAGGCCAGCGGGCCCACCGTGAAGCGTGTGTCCCAGAAGCTGGGGTTGCGGTAGCCCTCGGCGCCGAAGAAAAACAAGCCCAGACCTGTGAGTGTGAAGTGCACGCCCACGGCCACGATCAGCAGCACCAGCACCGACGCGTCGGCCAAGGATTCAAAAGCCAGCCGGTAAATCAAGCCGCCGAATGGCGTGACGATGGCCAGGGTCATCAAGGCCTGCACCAGCAGCGGCGGGTTCAGCGGCGCGGCCCACATCACCAGCAGCGACACCACCACCGGATAAGCCAGCGTGCTGGCCAGGTTTTTGGCGATGCGCGTGGCTGACTGGCCTCTCTGCAGACCATTCACCACGTCGGTAACGGCTGCGGCCCCGGCCAGCACCAGCAAAAACCACACGGTGCCTGGCACCTTGCCCATTTGCAACATGGCCAGCGTGAGCGCGCCAAAGGCGACAAATTCGCCCTGCGGGATGTAGATCACCCGGGTCACGGCAAAGACCAGCACCGTGGCCAAGGCCAGCAGCGCGTAGATCGCGCCGTTGGTCACGCCGTCGAGCGTGAGGATGCTTGCAATCGAGAAGTCCATCAGAGTCCCAGCACCGGTCGCCCGGCAGTCGTCGTGTTAACCAAAACAATCAAAAAAACCAAACCGAAATCGGATCTACCGACCGGTCGGTCGATCATAGAGAAACCCACAAGCCTGAGGCAAGTCAAACTGGCCTGGGGGAAATCCTGATGGCGCAACGACGTTTGCGCCCAATTGATGTGGCGCCGCTGCCGCCGATGGTTCGGCGGCGCGGCACTCAACCGGTGGAAATCAGTTGGCCAAAGCCCAGTCGCCATTGACCAGCAAATCACCCACCACGGCTGGGCCGGACACCACAAAAGCGCCCTCGACATCCTTGCCACCCACGCGCATCAGATCCCGTGAGGCGGCGGCGTGGGTTTGGAAAATCTTGCAATAGTGGCCAAGGCGGTCGCAGCCAGCAGGGTTTTGTTGAACAGTTTCATGGGGCTAGGTCTCCTGGGGGTCAGCAACGTCATCACTGGCACAAGGCCTTGATGTCTTCGGGAATGGGGATGGCCTTGATGCGATCGGGATTGGCCGGATCTTTCATGACAAAGGCCCGCACCTCGGTGCCTTCGCACATCAGCACGCCGTCGCGAAAAATCTGGTGCAAGTGGCGAAAGGTTTTGGCGTCCCACTGCACCACGCTGGTGTGTACTTCAATCGCCTCGCCGTAGGTCACCGCCTTGTAGAACTTGGTGTTGATCTCCAGCAGCGGCGTGCCAACGATGCCGCGTGTCTTGACCAGCTCACGCCAGGGCGGCACGCCGCAGGCCATGAAAAACGCCAGCGACGATTGATCCATCCACTTCAAGAAGTTGGGGAAAAACACGATGCCGGCGGGGTCGCAATCGCCGAAATGCACCATCACGCGGTGAATCGT
>JAYWDK010000119.1:0-6307 GCA_043779845.1 Betaproteobacteria bacterium
ACGCGGCGGTAGTCGCGGTCGACGATCAGCGTGGCGATGCCACTTTGGCGGATGTCGCCGATCACCCGCCAGATCTCGGTGACGATCAGCGGGGCCAAACCCTCGGTGGCTTCGTCCAGGATGATCAGCTCGGGGTGGGTCATCAGCGCGCGGCCGATGGACAGCATTTGCTGCTCGCCGCCCGAGAGCTGCGCGCCCAGGTTGTTGATGCGTTCTTGCAGGCGCGGAAAGGTGTCGAGCACGCGCTCATAAGTCCAGTCGCGCCGACCATCGCACCCAGGGCGGGCGGCCATCACCAGGTTCTCGCGCACGCTCAGGTTGGGGAATACGCCGCGGCCCTCGGGCACGTAGGCCACGCCCAGGCGCGCCACCTCGTGTGGCTTGGCCTTGTGCATATCTTGGCCAAACAGGCTGATGCTGCCGCTGCGCTGGCCGACGTGGCCCAGCAGCGTGCGGATCAGCGTGCTTTTGCCCATGCCGTTGCGGCCCAGCAGGCCCACGGTCTGGCCACGGCCGATGCGCAGGTTGACGCCGTGCAACACGTGGCTTGAGCCGTACCAGGCGTGCAGGTTTTGAGCGTCGACGATCAGCTCGGGCGTGCCAGGCGTGTTGGACACTTGGGTCGGCGAGGCAAGGCCCAGGGTATTGGTTGTCACGTCAGTGATCCCCCAGGTAAGCGGTTTTGACCAAGGCGCTGTGGCGCACAAAATCAGGCGTGCCGCTGGCGATCACCGTGCCGTTGACCATCACCGTGATGGTGTCGGCAATGCGGAACACGGCGTCCATGTCGTGCTCGACCAGCAGAATCGCGTGGCCGGTTTTCAGCTCGGTCAGCAGGTCCAGCATGCGCTCGGTTTCTTCGGCGCCCATGCCCGCCAGGGGCTCGTCCAGCAGCAGCACTTGTGGGGCGGTGGCCAGGCACATGGCGATCTCAAGCTGGCGCTTTTGGCCGTGCGATAACAAGCCAGCCGAGCGGTCCAGCAAGTGGTCCAGCCCGGCGCGGCTGGCCGCCGCCCGGGCCGCGCTGGTGCTGGCCGCGCAGTGCTGGGCGCTGCGCCACCACAGCCATGGCTTTTGGGTGCGTGCCTGGGCGGCGAGCCGGCAGTTTTCGAACACCGTGAACGTGGGGTAGATGGTGTTGCGCTGGTAGCTGCGGCCCAGGCCGGCGCGGGCGCGACGCGGCTGCGACCAGGCGGTCACGTCCTGGCCCAGCAGCTCGACCTGGCCGCTGCTCGGCGGTGTTTCGCCCGACAAGATGTTGATCAGCGTGGACTTGCCCGCGCCGTTGGTGCCGATGACGGCATGCACAGCCCCGCGCGCCAGCTCGATGGCCACTTTGTTGACAGCAACCAAACCACCCCAGCGGCGGGTGATGTCGCGTGCGCGCAGCAGAATTTGAGGCGTGGGCTCAGTCATGGTGGGCCCCGGTAGTTTTGGCAGAAGTGTTTGCCCACGTGTTGGCTGGAGACGCACCGCCTTGGGCCAGGCTCTGGCGCCCCAGCAGCCGGGCCCGCCACTGCCCCGGCAGGCCGACCAGTCCGCGTGGCAGCAAGGCCACGCTGGCGATGATGGTCAGGCCCAGCCCCAGGTTCCAGTGCTTGGCGAAGCCGCCGAAGAGGGCTTCGGACTTGAAAAACTCTTGCAGCAGCGCAAAGGCAAACGCGCCGATCAGCGCACCACGCAAATGGCCCAGGCCGCCCAGGATGATCATGATCAGCACGGCGCCCGACAAATGCCAGCTCATCAGCTCGGGGTTCACGAAGCCATCCTTCACCCCAAACAAAAAGCCCGCCAGGCCGGCAATGCCGCCAGCGATCACAAACGCTGCCAGCTTGTAGGGGTAGGTTGAAAACCCGGTGGCGCGCATGCGCTGCTCGTTGGCCTTGATGCCCGCCAGCGCGCGGCCAAAACGTGATTGCAGCAGCACCGCCAAAAAGCCGAACACCGCCACCAGGCAGACCAGCGTGAAACCGTAAATGGCGCCGGCTTTGTCCAGATCGAGCCAGGTGTGGCCGGCCAGCGCCAGCACGGGTTTGGTGTTGAGGTAGATGCCATCCGTGCCACCACCCAGCGGCGTGTCATGCACGATGTAGTAGGCCATTTGCGCAAACGCCAGCGTGACCATGATGAAGTACACACCCTGGGTGCGCAGCGACAAGGCACCCATCACCAGCGCAAAGAGTGCTGCCGCCAGCATGGCCGCCGGCAGCAGCCACAGCAGGTTGGCGGCGCCGTCGGCCGGTGCCAGCAGCACGGCCGCGTAGGCGCCAATGCCAAAAAACGCGGCATGGCCAAAGCACACCAGGCCGGTGCTGCCCACCAGCAGCTCCAGGCTGAGCGCAAAGATCGCGTACACCATGATCTTGGTGACCAGATCCAGCCCAAAACTGCCAGCCACCAGCGGGTAGGCCGCCAGCGCCAGGCCGCACAAGGCCACGAAGATGAAGCGTGATTTGTCGGGGTTGGGGTTCATGTTGTTTCAGCCTGCCTTGAACAAGCCAGCCGGCTTCCACAGCAGGATCAGCGCCATCAGCAAATACACCAGCACGCCGGCGGCCTGGGGGAATATCACCTTGCCGAAGGTGTCGACCACGCCGATCAGCAGCGCCCCCAGCAGCGCGCCCCGGATTGAGCCAATGCCGCCGATCACCACCACCACAAAACAGATGATCAGCACCTGGTTGCCCATGCCCGGGTAAACGGACGACACGGGCGCGGCCACCATGCCTGCGAGCACCGCCACCGCCATGCCGGCGGCAAATACCACGCGGAACAAAAACTTCACGTCGATGCCCAGCGACTGCACCATTTCGCGGTTGGCCGAGCCGGCCCGGATCATCATGCCCAGCCGCGTGCGCGTGAAGACAAAGTACATGCCCAGCGCCAGCGCCAGGCACACGCCCGAGATGAACAGGCGGTACACCGGGTAGGTCATCATGTCGCCCAGGTTGATGCTGCCGCTCAAAAAATCAGGCGGCTGCACGCCGTGCACGTCGTCGCCCACCAGCAGGCTGCGCAGCTCTTCAAACACCAGGATCAGGCCGTAGGTCATCAGCACTTGCTGCAAGTGCTCACGCTCGTACAAAAAGCTGAAAAACGCCCATTCAAGCAGGTAGCCAAAGATCACCGCCAGCACCAGCCCGACCCCCAGCGTGGCAAAAAAGCCGCCACCAAAAGTGCTGCCCACGATGGGTGCCAACGCGTAAGCCATGTAGGCGCCCAGCATGTAAAAGCTGCCGTGCGCCAGGTTGATCACGCCCATGATGCCGAAGATCAGGGTGAGGCCCGAGGCCACCAAAAACAGCAGCAAGCCGTACTGGAGCGAGTTCAGGCACTGGATTAAAAAAGTGGTCAGGTCCATGGGATGGGGCGTTATCAAGTGCCGTGGCGTTGCCACGGGCGCACGCGGGTGTCGACGAAGCGCTCGCTGGCGGGCTGGATTTTGGGCGGCGTTGGGTCGACGCTTTTGTCGGGCAGCGCCGCAGTCGCAGGGCGCTTTTTTGGCGTGTGCGGCCAGCCGCGCGGGCCCCAGACTCGGGCCGCGCGGCCGGCCAGTGGCTTACAGCTTGCAGCCGCGTGCCGGGTCTGTGAGTGCCTTGCTGGCGATGCCGATCATCTTGTTTTCTTTGCCCACCACTTGGCGCAAGTAAAAGTCTTGCACCGGGTTGTGGGCCTTGGACAAGGTGAACGGGCCACGCGGGCTGTCGATCCTGGCTTTTTGCAGCGCGGCGGCAAATTCAGCCTTCTTGCTGGTGTCGCCTTTGACTGCGGCCAGGCCGGTGGCCAGCATCAGGCCGGCGTCGTAGCCTTGCACGGCGTACACGTCGGGCTGCAGCTTGTAGGCTTTGGCGTAGGCCAGGCGGAAGTTGTTGTCACGCGGCGTGCCCAGGCTGTCGGCGTAATGCAGGCTGGTGAGCAGACCATCAGCGGCGTCGCCCTGGGCCTCCAGCGTGCCATCGGTGATGAAGCCCGCGCCGTACAGCGGGATGTTTTTCTTCAGGCCCGCAGCTGCGTAATCCTTGACAAACTTGACCGCACCGCCCCCCGCAAAAAACGTGTACACGGCGTCGGGCTTGGCAGCGGCGATCTCGGTCAGCAGCGCCTGAAACTCCACGTTGGGGAAGGGCAGGTTCAGCTCCTTGACCACCTGGCCGCCGCCTTTCTCGAACGCCTCCTTGAAGCCCTTGACGGATTCATCACCGGCGGCGTATTTCCAGGTGATGGTCACCACCTTTTTGTGGCCTTTTTTGGCCACCACTTCGCCCATCGCGTAGCCCGGCTGCCAGTTGCTGAAGCTGCTGCGGAAGATGTTGACCGCGCACATGGCGCCGGTCACGGCGTCGGCCCCTGCATTGGGCACGATCAGCAGCGTGCCGCTGTCTTTGGCCACCTTGGCCATGGCCATGGCCACGCCCGAATGCACGCTGCCCACCAGCACGTCCACCTGGTCACGCTTGACGAGCTTGTTGACGTTGTCGGTGGCCTTGCTCGGGTCGCTTTCGTCGTCAACCTTGAAGTACTCCACCTCACGCCCGCCCAGCTTGCCGCCTTGTTCGGCCACTTGCAGCTTGAAGCCGTTTTCAATCGCGTTGCCCAGCGCGGCGTAGGTGCCGGTGTAGGGCAGCATCAGGCCCACTTTGAGCTTGGGCAGGGTTTGGGCCTGCGCTGCAAAAGCGCTGGCCAGGGCGGCGGCGGTGAGGCTGGCGATGAGGGTGCGGCTGAGGGTGCGGCTGAGTGTGCGGCTGAGTGTGCGGCTGAGTGTGCGGCGAGATGCGGTCATGCGGAGTCTCCGGTCTGTCTTTGAATGAAGTTGGTGGCTGCGGCGATCAGCGCGTCGGCCTGGTCGCGCTGCGGTGAATGGCCGCAGTGGGCCAGCTCAAGCAGCTCGGTGCCCGGCACGCGCTGCCCAATGCCGCGGATTTGCGCAAGTGTGCCGTATTCGTCATCCAGCCCCTGCACCGCCAGCAGCGGGCAGGTGATGGTGCTGATCTCTTGTTCGATAGTCCACTGCTTGAACGGCGGGTGCAGCCAGATATTGTTCCAACCCCAGAAGGCCGAATCAGGCTCGTCGTGGTGGCGCGCCAGCTTGGCGCGCAGGTCGGTGGCGAGATACGCCTGGCGGGTATTTTTGATGCTGGCCACCGACAGGTCTTCAACCAGGATGTGCGGCGCCAGCACGATGGCGCCGGCCAGCTGCGCGCCGTAGCGCGCGGCGTGCAGCAAGGCGATGGACCCGCCATCACTGTGGCCAAACAGCCAAGGTTTGGGGGTGTTGAGAACGGTGCTGGTGTCTGGCCGCACGTTCAGCGCGTCCAGCAGCGCGGGCAAGACCTCGTGGGCCTGGCGGTGCATGAAATCCAGGCCCCAGGCCTCATTGGCCGCACGTGGCGTGGACCGGCCGTAGCCCGGGCGTGAGTACACCAGGCCTCGGCAATTTGCCGCCTGGCAAAGGCGCTCGGGGAAATCACGCCACATCGACAGCGAGCCCAGGCCCTCGTGCAAAAACACGATCAGCGGGCGCTGCGGGTCGTGCGTGCCCACCCCCGCGCCCACCCCCGCGCCCACCCATTGGTGCTCGATGCTCACTGGGCGGCCCGCCCAATCGATGGTGACGAACTCAGGCGTCATGCTCGGCCAGCTTCCTGTTCGCGCAGCTTGAAGCGCTGGATCTTGCCGGTGGCGGTTTTGGGCAGGTCGTCGACAAACTCGATCTGGCGTGGGTATTTGTAGGGGGCGAGCTTCTCTTTGACAAAGAGCTTGAGCTCGTCCTCGGTCACCGTGGCGCCCACCTTGCGCACGACGAAGGCCTTGGTTTTGGTCAGGCCCTCGGCGTCAGCCACGCCGATCACGGCGGCCTCCAGCACGGCGGGATGCTGCACCAGCGTGGCCTCCACCTCAAACGGCGACACGTAGACGCCGCTCACTTTGAGCATGTCGTCGCTGCGGCCCGAGTAGGTGTAGCTGCCGTCGGCGTTGAGCACGTATTTGTCGCCGCTTTTGGTCCAGCCGCCCTGAAAAGTTTCGCGGGTCTTGGCGCGGTTGCCCCAGTACATCATGGCCGCCGACGGGCCGTGGATGTACAGGTCGCCGGGCTCGCCAATGGGCACTGGCGCGCCGCCTTCGCCGCGCAACTCGATGTCGTAGCCGGGCACGGGCCAGCCGGTGGTGCCATAGCGCACGCGGCCCGGGGCGTTGGACAAAAAGATGTGCAGCATCTCGGTGGAGCCGATGCCGTCGATGATGTCCACGCCAAAGTGCGCCTTGAAGCGCTCGCCCAGGTCGGCCGGCAAGGCCTCGCCGGCGGACG
>JAYWDK010000120.1:0-6291 GCA_043779845.1 Betaproteobacteria bacterium
CGCGGTTTTGCCCAGGCCCATGTCGTCGGCCAGGATGCCGGCCAGGTTGTGGGCCCGCAAGTGCTGCAACCAGGCCAGGCCTTCAATCTGATAGGGGCGCAAGGTGATGCCCAGGCCGGGCGGCGGCGCAATAGTGTGGGTGGCGGCCGCGCGCGTTGACTCAGGCACTTGCCCGGCCAGCCACGCCAGGCCTTCGTCGCCTTGCAGCAGCCAATCACGGCGGGCGCTGGGGTGGCTGGCCGTCGCATCACACAAGCCGGCGCGCAACAAGGCCAGGCGCTGCGCCTCCCAGGACGACAACACCAGCGGCTCGTCCACCTTGTGCCTGGGCCGGGTGAGCAAATCCACCATGGCCCGGGCGATGGCCTTGAGCGGCGCGGCCGGGGCGTCGATGCGGCGCCCGCCCGGCGCGTGCAGGCGCACGATTTCATCGTCGGCAATGGCCTCCAGCGCCAGTGCGTTGGTCCAGCGCCGGTCATGCCGGATCAGGCGCGCCAGCAGCGGCACCAGGTCGAGTTTTTCAGTGCCGCGGGCGGTGTGTATCTCCACCCCCAGGCTCAGCATCCACGAGCCCATACCGCGTGGCTGGCGCAGCGGTTTGAGTTCAATGTGCCAGCCGGCCACCGGCACGCTGGCGTGGGCAAAGCCGGGCAGCACCTCAATCTGCCAGCCCTCGGCTTGCAGTTGCGGCAAAACGTCGGCCCAGAAGTCGGCAAAGCCGGCTTCATGCACCAGGCTCCAGAGCGGCACATCAGGCAGCGGCGAGCTGTCGCCGCGCCACTGCAAGGCCTTGGCCGGCACCTTGTGCAGGCCGGCCTGGTGCAGGCGGGCCAGCGCGGCGGCGTGCTGCTCGGGCGGGGGCGCCGAGGCGGTTTGTGTTGCGCTGCCATGGCCCTGCAGCGCCACCCATTCCAGCCGCGCCACCGTGACCTGCGGCCCGCGAGCGCCAAAAAGCGGCGTGCGGGCCGGCGGCAGCACGGGGCCGCAGGGCCGCAGGCCGAGCAGGCCGTCACCCCGGTCCAGCGTTTGCAGCAGCAACCGGGGGGCGTGCTGGTGGCTGTTTGGGGGACCCGGCTTATAGCTGACGGAGGGCAAGTCGCGCATCAACACATTGTCGGATGCCCGCGTTTTGGCCGGACAATGCGGCGTATTCGCGCGGCCATTGGCAATTTGCAGCGCTTCACGCCCCAAGTTGGCACTGCCCTTGTTCAAGAAAGCCCCTTGCTGTGCCTGACAACACCGTGTGCTTTTTGTTCTCTGACATTGAAGGCAGCACGCGCCTGTGGGAGCAGCACACCGAGCGCATGCGTGACGCGCTGGCCCAGCACGACGCGATCACGCTGGCCGCCGTGATGGCGCACAAGGGTGTGCTCGTCAAACGCACCGGCGACGGCATCCACGCCGCGTTCACCGACGTGCGCCAGGCCTTGTTGGCCACGTTGCAAATGCAGCACAAGCTGGCCGCACGTGAGGCCGCTGGTGATTTGCCACTGGCCCTGCGCTTTGGCCTGCATCTGGGCGCCAGCCAGGCGCGCGACAACGACTACTACGGCCCCGAAGTGAACCGCGCGGCACGCATCATGAGCGCCGCGCACGGCGGTCAGGTGCTGCTGTCACAAGGCGTGGTGGACGGCCTGGGGCAGCGCCTGCCAGCGGGCGTCACCTTGCTTGAGCTGGGCGCCGTGCGCCTGCGTGATCTGTCACAGCCGCAGCGCCTTTGGCAGGTGCTGGCGCCGCCGCTGCGCACGGATTTCCCCGCGCTGCGCTCGCTGGCCACCACGCCCAACAACCTGGCCCAGCAGCTCAACCGGTTCATCGGCCGCGAGCAGGTGTTGCTGGAGCTGCGCACCTTGCTGTCGCGGCACCGGCTGGTGACTTTGTGCGGCACGGGCGGCATTGGCAAATCACGCTTGTCGGTGCAGCTGGCCGCCACGCTGATGGATGATTTCCCGGATGGCGTGTGGTTTGTCGAGCTCGCGCCCGTGCTTGACGCGGCGCAGGTGCCGCAAGCCGTGGCCCGCGTGCTGGGGCTCAAAGAGTTGCCCGGCCAGCCGCTGGTCGACACCCTGGCTGATTTTGTTCAAGCGCGCCAGTTGCTGCTGATCCTGGACAACTGCGAGCACCTGCTGCCGGCTTGCGCTGCCTTGGCCAAGCGCCTGATGCAGGCGGGCGCCCAGCTCAAGTTGCTGGCCACCAGCCGCGAGGTGCTGCGTGTGGCCGGCGAGGCGCTTTACGCCGTGCCTACGCTGTCGGCACCCAACCCGGTGGGCGCGGCCACCCGCCCCACGCCCGAGCTTCTGATGCAGCACGCGGGGGTGCGCTTGTTTGTGGATCGGGCCAGCGCGGTGAGCCCCTTGTTCCACGTCAACGCCGACAACGCGGTGGCCGTGGCTGAAATTTGCCACCGGCTTGACGGCATCCCGCTGGCCATCGAGCTGGCCGCCGCGCGGGCGCGCGCGCTGCCGATCGAGACCTTGGCCAAGCGGCTGATTGACAGTTTCAGGCTGGTCACCACGCAAGACGAAACCGTGGCGCCGCGCCAGCGCACGCTGCACCGCCTGATCGACTGGAGCCACGACCTGCTGAACCCGGCCGAGCAGCAACTCTTCCGGCGGCTGGCGGTGTTTGCCGGTGGCTGGACGCTGGACGCCGCCGAGGCCGTGTGCGCCGGGCCGGCCCTGGGCAGTGGGTTTGACGTGGATGACGTGGCCGACCTGCTGGCCAATCTGGTGGACAAATCCCTGGTGGCGCTGGACGCTGAATGTGGGCGTTATCGCTTGCTTGAAACCGTGCGGCTGTACGCACTTGAAAAACTGCTGGCCTCGGGCGACAGTGATGTGCGTGGCCTGCACCTGGCGTTTTATTTGGCGCTGGCCGAGGCCGCGCGCCCGCAATTGGCCGGCGCCGACCAGGGCGAGTGGTTACTGCGCCTGGATCTGGAGCGCGACAACCTGATGGCCGCGCACCTTCACGGCCTGCGCCTTGAGGCCGGTGGCGCAACAGGCTTGCGCCTGAGCGCCGCGCTGCGGCCGTATTGGCTGCGCCGAGGCTTGCTGAGCCAGGGCCTGAAGATGACCGTGGATGCCCTGGCCCACCCCAACGCGCCGGTGGCTGCCCGCGGTAGCGGGCTGTTCGATGCCGGCCAGTTGTGCAGCTTCATGGGCCGCCACGCCCAGGCGCAGGGCTATCTGGAAGAAAGCCTGGCCTTGATGCGCGCGCAAGGTGACGAAGCGCGCGTGGCGGCCGTGCTGCAACCGCTGGGCATGGCCGCCATCGGCCAAGGCGATACGACGCGGGCCCGTGACTGCTTTGCCGAAGCCGTGCGCTTGACACGTGGGCTGGGTGACCCGCGCCGGCTGGCGGCCGCGCTCAATGCCATGGCGCAGTTGCTGCGCATGACCGGCGACCTGGATGCCGCCGAACCCTTGTATGCAGAAACCCTGCGCTTGGCGCGTGCGCTTGAACACCGCGAGAGCATGGCGGTGTCGCTGCTGAACCTGGCCATGGTGACGCTGGGCCGGCAGCGCACCGACGGCGTGCCCGCGCTGATCGCCGAGGCCTTGCAGATTGGCGTGGTGGCCGATTTCAAGTCGGTGGCCCTGGGTGTGCTGGACGCCAGCATTGGTTTGGCCACGCTTGAAGGCGATGCGCTTTTGGCCGCCCGTTTGCATGGTGCGGCGCAGGCGCTGCTGCGCCAGACCGGTTTGCAGCGCGACGCCGCCGACGCGGCGTTTCTGTCGCCCTTGTTAACCAGCGCGCGCCAGCAAATCAACGCCGCAAGCTGGCTTGCCGCTGAAGCTGCCGGGCAAGCCGCCAGCACCGAGCCGGTGCTGGACGAATTGCTGGCCTGGTTGAAGCGTTAGGCTGGCCAGTCCACCGTCAGAAGTCGTTGATGATGAACGGGTCCAGAGGCTCCAGCATCACGCCTTTTTCAAGCACACGCACCGTGTATTTGTACTTGCCTGGCCCGGTATTGCGGTTCAGGCAGGTGTACTCGGTGGGTGTTTTGCCGGGGCCGCACTGAAACTCATCAACCACGTTGCGCGCCGCCTTGGTGCCGGCCACTGCCGGCTCCACCACGATGCCGTTTGTCGCAAAGGCGTAAACGTCGCCGGGCGGCAGGTGCCAGGTGATGTTGACGCTGCCGTCAGCCTTGCTGAAGCGCAGCGGCTCAAGATTGACGCTGAGCTTGCCGTTTTTTACCAGCACCTTCGGGTTGGCGGGGTCGGCCTGGCCGGGGCCATGCATGTGCTCATGCATGCGCTCATGCAGGGCGCAGCCGCTCATCAACAGCGTTAGCAGACCGGCGGCGAGAGTGAGTCTTCTTTTCACGGTGGTGTCCCTTCGAGTTGTGGGGCTTGATCGCTCCGGCGCTGTTTATACCGGCGCCGGCTGAAAAAGCCCATGCCAGGCCTCATCAAACCGCCGCACGGTGGTGGTCCTGGCCGCAAAAAATCATCGCATCCGACGACGCCGGCCGCAGGCCTGTCGGCCAACAATCCTGGGCATTCTTCACCCCTTGCATCAGGAGACTCCCCCATGGCTGAAGCCTATATCGTGGCCGCCGCCCGCAGCGCAGGCGGCCGGCGCAACGGCAAACTCTCGGGTTGGCACCCGGCCGATCTGGCGGGCAGCGTGCTCAATGCACTGCTGGACCGCAGCGGCATCAACCCCACTTTGGTCGACGACGTGATCCTGGGCTGCGTCGGCCAGGCTGGCGAGCAGGCCAGCAACATCGCGCGCAACGCGGTGCTGGCCTCGCGCCTGCCTGAGGCTGTGCCCGCCACGTCGGTCGACCGGCAGTGCGGCTCGTCGCAGCAGGCGCTGCACTTTGCCGCCCAGGCGGTGATGTCGGGCGCGATGGACGTGGTGATCGCCGCCGGTGTGGAGAGCATGAGCCGCGTGCCCATGGGCTTGCCCACCACGCTGCCGTTCAAAAACGGCCTGGGCCACTACATGAGCCCCAACATGCAGCAGCGCTACCCCGGCGTGGCCTTCAGCCAGTTCACCGGCGCCGAGATGATCGCCAAAAAATACGGCCTCAGCCGCGACGACGTGGATGCGTTTGCCTTGCTCAGCCACCAGCGCGCCATGGCCGCGACAAAGGCCGGCGCCTTCAACGCCGAAATCGTGCCGCTGGCCGTGCGCGCAGCCGACGGTGCGGCCACGGCCGAGCTGCATGGCACTGACGAAGGCATCCGGTTTGACGCCTCGCTTGCGGGCATGGGCGCCGTCAAGCTGATCCAGGAAGGCGGCGTTTGCACGGCGGCCAACGCCAGCCAGATTTGCGACGGCGCTTCGGGCGTGATGGTGGTCAACGAGCGTGGGCTCAAGGCGCTGGGGGTGGCACCGCTGGCGCGCATTCACCACATGACGGTGATCGGTGGTGACCCGGTGATCATGTTGGAGGCGCCCATCCCCGCCACGACGCGCGCGCTGCAACGCTCTGGCCTGTCGATCAACGATATCGATTTGTTCGAGGTCAACGAGGCCTTTGCCACCGTGCCCCTGGCCTGGCTGCAAGCCACCGGCGCTGACCCGGCGCGGCTCAACATCAACGGTGGCGCCATTGCACTGGGCCACCCGCTGGGCGCCAGTGGCACCAAGCTGATGTGCACGCTGGTGCACGCGCTCAGGGCCGGCAACAAGCGTTACGGTTTGCAGACCATGTGCGAGGGCGGCGGCATGGCCAACGTCACCATCATCGAGCGGCTGTAGCCCGGTGGCGCGCTGCTCGGTGCGGGGTGCATCTCAGCCCATGACGCCACAGCCCAACCCGCCCTCACCTCAACCTCCCGCCAGCGAGCGAGCGTGGCCGTTGGTTTTGCTCCCTCGCCCCTGTACCGGGGGGAGGTTGGGGTGAGGGGGCAAGGCGCCAGCCTTGCTGGTTTTTGTGCTCGCTTTCTGCACTGCGCCGGGTATTCGCCCCGGCGGGCGCCTGGCTTTCTTTTCGGGCCGAAAAGAAAGTCAGCAAAGAAAAGGGCCAGAACCCAGTTTCAATGGGTTTGCTCTTGACCGCTTCGGGCACGGTGTGTTGTGGACTCGCCTGCGTGCAGGCTCAGACATTCGGCGCCTGTCACCACCGTGATGGGTTCTGGCTGCGGGGCGTCCAACGCGGCTGTTCTGGGCTACAGCACGGTGCTGGTTGAAGATCGTCACCCCAATCCACTTGCGCAAGCAGGCACAAGGCGCAAGGCCCGAGACACAAGACGACGCCATGCGCAGGCCGTCTTGGACGCGTACCGATGGCGTTACCGCTGACCTTGAAAGACGCCGAATGTCTGAGCCTGC
>JAYWDK010000121.1:0-16395 GCA_043779845.1 Betaproteobacteria bacterium
AAGCTCTTCGTCTCCGAGCAGCAGCCAGAAGCAGTGCGTCGAGACGTTGGTGACTTCAGCCCCCAAAGTGACGGTTCCATGCATCTTGGATCTCCTGGAATGAGCTTCTACCATGGCCTGTGCCTGCCGAAGCTGGACGTTGGCATCAGACCGCTACGCGCTGTGCGAGTGCTTCTTGAGCCAGCGTGTTGATGCTCTTGCCCTCAGCTTGCGCGGCTATTGCCAGCCTTTCATGAAGCTCTGGAGGAATTCGGAGATTGAACTTGCCGGAGTAGTTGCGCCGGGGTTCGATGCCTTTCTCCTGGCAGACTTCAAGAAAAACAGTCAACGACTTCTTGAATTCCGTCTTGAGTTCTTTCGGCGTCTTGCCATAAAAGTCGGCGCCGCCAGTGAGACCAAGAATCTCGCCCCTGAACATGTCAATCTCCGAGTCGTACTCGATTTTGGCGTTGTAGCCGTCTACGGTCATCAGGTTCATGGTTTCACCCCATGTTGCTCAAGCCACTTCTTCACCGACGCGACTGCGCCCTTATCTGTCTTCGGCGAAGGATGTGGTCTGTGAAAAACCCGCACTTCGCCGAACAGAACAATTGCAACGCGGCTGCCTTCGCGTTCACTGATTTCCGCGCCGAGACCCACCAAGAGTGCTTCGATATCCTTCCAGGCGATGTTTGCACTGGTCGGGTGTGAGAAGACCGATTCCAGTGTCTTCTGAAGTGCGCGCTTCATGGGCGGATGGTACCGAAAGACAGTACCTTGCGCAACACGGGTGTTGTCTGCTGCCTAGGGCGACGCTGAACAAGTCCCCGCGAGCGCTGGCGCCGGCCCTAAACCACACCGTGGCCGCGCGGCCTACGCTTGACTGGCTGTGTTGCCAGCCACTCCTTGAGCGCAGCGTTCACACGCGTTTGCCAGCCAGCCCCGCTGGCTCGAAGTGCGCTGACGACCTCTTGATCCAGGCGGATGGCCACTTGCTCTTTCGCCGGCTTCTTGTTCGGGCCTCGCACTTTTCGCAGCGCGGCAATCGTGGCACCCACACCGCCACCCGGTGTTGCCACTGCGGCGCTCCAGTTGACTTTGGCCTGTCCGGAAGATCGGGCCAAGGCACTCGCCTTTGCAGCGGCGATCTCAGCGGCGCTAAAGGGAGGTGAAGTAATCGTCGGTTTCTTTGCGGTCGGCATAGCGGCATGAGATGAGGTGCGCAGTGTCATCACCGCGCGGGGTCCAGACCAGGAAGACAACGCTGCCCTGCCACATGCCCAGGCTTTGCAGCCGAAGTTCACCGTAGCGTTCGCGATCATCTTCCACCGAGATCATCGGGTGGTCGAAAACGGGTTCCAGTTCAGCAAGATCTATCTTGTGCTTCTGGATGTTTACCCGCCGCTTCGGCTCGTCCCAAGCAATCATGTTCAGACTGTATATGCAGTCTGACGATTAGTCAACCAAACTGTAGATGCGAATTGAGGGCATGTGCTGGAGCCGGTTTTGTGCTTGCTAACGTTTTAGTTGAGCGGCTTTAGCTGGGAGGCGCGCCTGGCCAGGCATGAAATGAAGGCCAGGCGTGGCGCGCCGGCGCCTGTCCGCTCACACGATGGGTTGGACGAAGCCGCTACGCGGAGCAAACCGGGCAACTGTCATCTGTCTTCAGGGAAAACACAAGACTCGACCCCGGCCCCCTTCGTCACCTATTCGGTCATGCCCACGAGGTCTTCGACATCAGCGCAGGCCAATTCATATAGCCGGGACGCGTTCAGCAATGTGTTCGTCCCAGCACCCCCTTCCTTCAGCAGGTCGCCTGCACGGCGAATCAGGTACGTCTGAGCATCGACTCGGAGCTCGATCTCGTACTTGTGTTGGGCGCCCTTACTCCGAACGTAGTGGCGGATGTCGGCATTGAGACTCATGTTTGTCATTTTCAATCTGCTGAGACAACCAGATGCTCGCAGTTGGGGCCGCTCTTACGCAAGTGGTAACTGGCGGGGAAACGAACCCGCACCTAGCCCTTGCGGGAAAACCACTAGCAGCGCATGAGTTGCGTGGCTTAACGCGAGGAGCACCGCGTGCATTCGGAGGGAGTCAGCGTTGGCAAACGAGTACGTCGAAGCGATGGCTAGCTAGCCACGGTTTTGCAGCCAAAGTTCAAGGACGGCCTCTACGACGGTTGCAACCGCCTTTGCAAAAAGAACCCCGAGAGCTACATCCCAGAGAAGTGAGGATCCGCCCAGTTGCTGGACGAGAAAGTCATTGATGTGCTGCATCACATTCTCCGTACTGAGGTCATGTGGCGGTTGGCGGGGGCACAAACAAGCGAGTGCTGGAGACAGGGTGCGAGTTTGCGGGGCCTAACGAATGACATGAGAGGTGCACAAAAGGCGCAACTTTTTGTGCACCCTCTCGATGGAAGGGTAGGGCTCACCTCGCAATGAACTCGCACTTGGAGACAAGAGTGGCGGTGCTTGCAACGCCGTCTTGATACGGCAAATGCTTGTGAAGTGTGAAGTACCCGATACCCTTCTTTGGATAGAGCGAGTACATCTGGGCGATGTGTGTGCCGGCCGATGCGACCAACGTGATTTGCTCAGAATTCTGGACAACGACCGCTGCCTCGAACGCGCCGGCGTCTTTGATGCCCAATTCCCTGGCAGTGGCAGCAGGTCCAAAGATGACCGTAACTGACTTTGGCTTGTCGTCGGTGAATATGAAGGTCGGCTTGACCCCGGCGAACCCGTCTTGCTTCTCTTCAAATCGCCCGCCATAGAAGTCAACGCGTGGCCCATTTGGTTCGGTGCAAGTGACAGTCATGATTGGTCGCGCTTGCGCTGAAGAGCACACGGCGGCGACAACAACTGCTGTGAATGTGCGCATATCGGTTCCTTGAGCCCTAACGAAAAATGTAGGCGGCAATTTTGCTGCGTAACCTGGCGGCTCACACTGCGGATCTGCTACGTAGCAAGGCGCGGTGATACGTATCCGGCGGCGAACCGGGCGCGATACGCCTTGCGCCCCGGGCGTCACGCGCCAAAGTTATAAAAACGCCGCTCATGAAGGCCATGTTACGCAGCACTGCCGACGCTCCTCTGCTGCCGCTGCGATCAGGCTGTCTGCCGGATCACATGCGCGAGCGTATTTGTGACGTGCAAGACAGCTTGCGCACCAAGCAAGCCGATGTGTCCATTGAGATCCGCGCACCGACGCCCGTCGCCATCGCGCACCCGCCCAAAGTCAGCCCCTCATCAGCACCCAGCCGGCACCCGCTGGCTCACAGCCCTCTCACCCCCGGCCCGCTCCCCACCTACGGCGGCCTCGCCCGCCAAAATGCCAACACCGCCAGCACACCCAGCCCCGCCAGCACCAACAGCATCTCGCGATAACCGGGCAGCACCAGCAGCAGCCAGGCGGTGACCAGGGGCGCGGTGGCGCGGCTGGTCAGGCCGATGGCGGACATCAGGCCGCCGATGCGGCCCACGTGGGCGCGGCCAAAGTACAACGGCACCAGCCCACCGCGCACGATGGTGACCAGCCCGTTGGCGATGCCAAACAGCAGCGCAAACATCAGCAAGGCCGGCAGGCTGGAGCCCACGGCAAAAAGTGCCATGGCCAGCGGCAGCCCGGTGAGCACCACCGCGCCCACGGTGCGCAGGCCCCAGCCCCGGCCCAGCCACACATACAGCAGGCGGCCGGCCACTTGCGCCGGGCCTACGGTGACGAGCACCAGCATGGCGTCGGCATCACTCACGCCCTTGGCGGCGAAGGCGGGCATCACGTGCGCCCACAACGCGGCTTGCGCAAAGGCATACAAGGTGAAGCAGGCGGTGAGCAGCCAAAAGCGGCTAGTGCGCAAGGCCTCGTGCAGCGTGCTGTCGTCCAGCGCGTCGGCACGTGGCGGCCCCGCCACGATGGCCGGGCCACGCAGCGCCCAGGCGTGCAAGGGCGCCAGCGCCAGCAGCACGGCGCCAATGATCAGCAGCGTCTCGCGCCAGCTCAAACCCCAGCGCAGCAGGCCCGCCACCACCGGAAAACTCAGCGTGCTGGCAAAGCCGCCCACCAGCGTGAGCATGGTGATGCCGTGCTGGTAGCGCGTGGGATAACGCTTGGTGAGCACGGCAAAGGCCGGCTCGTACAGCGTCATGGCCATGGCCGCGCCCAGCACTGCCCACACGGCGTACAGCATCCAGGGCGCTGTCACCTGTGACCAGGCGATGAGCCCAAAGCCCGCCAACAGCGAGCCCAGCGTCATCACCGCGCGGCCGTGGCCGGCGTCGATCAACGAGCCCGCAGCAAAGGCGGCCACGCCCCATACCGCCAAGCCCAGCGTATAGGCGCCCATCAGCGTGGGTTTGCTCCAGCCCAGATCCTGTTGCATGGGCAAAACAAAGCTTGAAAACGTGTAGTAAAGCGCCGCCCAACTCAGCAACTGGCCCAGCGCCAGCACGGCCACGGTGGCGCGGTAACTGGGGCCAGCGGCGTGGGGATCGGGGGCTGCGGAAACATCGCTCATTGACCAGGGATTATCCCGGCGCCCACCTGTCGCAGCAGGGACAAAGCCGTTTTGAACGGGCGTGCTAAAACTCCCAAGTTGCGCACGACCGCGCCTTATGGAGACACCATGGACCTGAACTTCACCCCGGAAGAACTGGCCTTCCGCGCCGAAATCCGGCAGTGGGTGGCCGAGAACCTGCCCAAGGACATCAGCCACAAAGTGCTCAATGCACTGCGCCAAAGCCGCGACGACATGCAACGCTGGGCCAAGATTTTGGGCAAGCGCCATTGGCTGGGCTACCAATGGCCCACGCAGTTTGGTGGCCCGGGCTGGACCGCCATCCAGCGCCATTTGTTTGAAGAAGAATGCGCCCTGGCCGGCGCGCCGCGCATCGTGCCGTTTGGCCCGGTGATGGTGGCCCCGGTGATCATGGCGTTTGGCACGCCCGAGCAGCACCAGCGCTTTTTGCCCGGCATCGGCTCGGGTGAGGTGTGGTGGAGCCAGGGCTACAGCGAGCCGGGCTCTGGCTCTGACTTGGCGTCGGTCAAGACCAAGGCTGAACGTATTTCCACAAGTTCCGGCAACAAATACATCGTCAACGGCCAAAAAACCTGGACCACGCTGGGCCAATACGGCGAGTGGATTTTTTGCCTGGTGCGCACCGGCACCGAAGGCAAGCCACAGGCCGGCATCAGCTTTTTGCTGATCGACATGAAGAGCCCCGGCATCACCGTGCGCCCCATCATCACGATGGACGGCGAGCACGAGGTCAACGAGGTGTGGTTCGACAACGTCGAAGTGCCCGCCGAGAACCTGGTGGGCGAAGAGAACAAGGGCTGGACCTACGCCAAGTTTTTGCTGGCCCATGAGCGCACCGGCATTGCCGACGTGAACCGGTCCAAGCGAGAGCTGGAGCGCGTGAAACGCATCGCCAAGGCTGAAGGCCTGTGGGACGACGTGCGCTTCCGCGACCAGATCGCCCAGCTGGAGATCGACATCGTGGCGCTGGAGATGATGGTGCTGCGCGTGATATCAGCGGAGAAGAGCGGCAAACAATCGCTTGACGTGGCCGGCCTGCTGAAGATCCGGGGCAGCGAGATCCAGCAGCGCTACGCCGAGCTGATGATGCAAGCCGCCGGGCCGTTCAGCCTGCCGTTCCAGCATGAGGCGATGGAAGCCGGCTGGCAGGGCGACTTTGCCGGCGCGGCGATTTGCGCGCCCCTGGCCGGCACCTACTTCAACATGCGCAAGACCACGATTTACGGCGGCTCGAACGAGGTTCAGCGCAACATCGTTTCGCAAACTGTTCTGGGTTCATGAGCCCCCAAGCTCATTTTCATTCGCTGCCCCCCAAGGGGGCGCAGGCCTCCTTCGGGGCGGCCCATCAGGAGACCTGACCATGGACTTCAACTTCACTGACGACCAAAACTCGCTGCGCGACGCGGTGGCCCGCTGGGTCGAAAAAGGCTTTGATTTCCCGCGCCGCCACGCGCTGGCCAAGGCCGGTGGCAAAACCCGCGAGGTGTACGCCGAGCTGGCCGATTTGGGCCTCACCGCGCTGGCCGTGCCTGAAGAATTTGGCGGCATGGGCTTTGGCGCCACCGAGGCCATGGTGGTGATGGAAGAGCTGGGCCGCGGCTTGGTCAACGCGCCGTTTGCCGCTGGCGCGCTGGTGGCGCCCACGCTGCTGTCAGCCGCATCCACCGATTTGAAAGCCGCCTGGCTGCCCAAAGTGGCCACCGGTGAAGCCCTGGTGGTGCTGGCCCATATTGAGCGCGGCGCACGCTACAACCTGAGCCAAGTGGGCACCACGGCCACGGCACGCCTGAACGACAACGACCACGACTGGACATTGACGGGTCAAAAAAGCGTGGTGCCCGCAGCCGACGAGGCCGACGCCTTCATCGTGCCGGCGCGCCTCAGCGGTGCTTCGGGTGATCAAGCCGGCATCGCCCTGTTTTTGGTCGACAAACACGCGGCGGGCCTGAGCGTGGCCGCGTACCCCACGCAAGACGGCGGGCGCGCCGGCGAGCTGAAGCTGGCGGGCGTGGCGGCCAGCTTGATCACGACTGAGGGTTACGCCGTGCTGGAGCAGGCGATTGACGTGGGCATTGCCGCCACCTGCGCCGAAGGCGTGGGCCTGATGGACAAGCTGGTGGCGATCACCGTGGAGTACATGAATACGCGCAAGCAATTTGGCACCACGCTGGCCAATTTTCAGGCGCTGCGCCACCGCATTGCCGACGTCAAGATGCAGCAAGAGCTGGGCCGCTCGATGAGCTACTTTGCCAGCCTGAAGCTGGGCGAGGCCCCGGCCCAACGCCGCCGTGCCATCAGCCAGGCCAAGGTGCAATTGGGCCAAAGCATGCGCTACGTGGGCCAGCAATGCACCCAGTTGCACGGTGGCATTGGCGTGACCGATGAGTACATCAGCAGCCACTATTTCAAGCGCCTGACCATGCTCGAGATGGCCTACGGCGACACCATGCACCACCTGGGCGAGGTGTCGGCGCGCATGCAGGACACTGCGGGGGTTTTTGCCTGATTTGTGCTTGACTTGTGCTTGACTTTTGCCTGACATCAGACCGGCAAAACAGCGGTTAGGCTCAGGCTGCGTCAAGCACTGAGCCCCTCCCCGACGGGCCGGCATTACCGGCCCGTTTTGCTTTTTTTCTCCCTCGCATCCATGTTCCCAGGCGCCATCACCGACATCAACGGCCTGCAGGTTGGCCACTTCACCGACCCCCGCCGCCCCACCGGCTGCACGGTGCTGCTGTGCCCACAAGGCGTGGTGGCCGGGGTGGATGTGCGGGGTGCTGCACCCGGCACACGCGAGACCGATTTGCTGCACCCTCTTGCCACGCTGGAGCAGGTGCACGCGCTGCTGCTGACCGGCGGCAGTGCGTTTGGCCTGGCCGCCGCCGACGGCGTGATGCGCTGGCTTGAAGAACGTGGCCACGGCGTGCCGGTAGGCCCGGCCTGCGTGCCCATCGTGCCCGCGGCCGTGTTGTTTGACCTGTGGGTGGGCGACGCGTCCATCCGCCCCGACAGCGCGGCCGGGTACGCCGCGTGTGAAGCTGCGGTGCAAGCCGCGAACCAGGCAATCCACCCCGCCCAAGGCAGCGTGGGCGCGGGCGCTGGCGCGTCGGTGGGCAAGCTTTTTGGCATCCAGCGCGCCATGAAGGGCGGCATCGGCACGGCGTCCATCAAGGTGGGCAGCATCACGGTGGCCGCGCTGGTGGCCGTCAACGCCATTGGCGACGTGGTGGACCCCGCCACTGGGCGCGTCATTGCCGGCGCCCGCGCCGACGACGGCCGCACGCCGCTGGATACGATGGCCGCGATCTGCGACGGCCAGTTGCCCGCCGCGCTGATGGCCGGCATGGCCACCACCATTGGCATCGTGGCCACCGACGCGCTGCTAACCAAGGCGCAAACCAACAAGCTGGCGGCCATGGCCCACGACGGCCTGGCGCGCGCCATCAACCCGGTGCACACCGCCACTGATGGCGACGCACTGTTTGCGCTGGCCACCGGTGGCAGCGGCAAGCCCGGCCACCTGAGCGTGCTGGGCGCGCTGGCCGCCGAGGTGACGGCGCGCGCCGTGCTCAACGCCGTGCGGGCCGCGCAGGGCCTCCGCACGCCCGATCTGCCCTCGGCGCGTGACTTGGGACTGGCTTGACGGGCCGGGCCGCCGCTGCGCCGCTGCCCGTCCGCCACCCACCCCCAGCCACGCCAATCAACGCCCAGGCCACAAGCTCAGCGCGTGGGCCACCGTTCAACCAAGCCGGCAACCCGGCCCACACCCAACCCGCAAGCCCAGTTTTCCACCGGAGCCCACCATGCCGAACAAGCCCACGCTGTTGATGACCCGCCGTACCCTGGCCGCCCTGCTGGCCACCGCCTTGCTGGGCGCTTGCGCCAGCACGGCGCCGGGCCTGGCACCCACCAACTCGGCCGCCTCCAGCACGCCGCCCATCGTCTTTGTGCACGGCAACGGCGACACCGCCGCGCTGTGGACCCCCACGCTGTGGCGCTGGGAGAGCAACGGCTGGCCGAGTGAGCGCCTGCACGCGGTGGATATGCCCTACCCATCAGCGCGCGACGACAACGGCCAGCCGCAGACAGGCCGCAGTTCGGCCGACGAGCAAATGCATTACCTGGCGGCCGAGATCGACAAAGTGCTGGCCGCCACCGGCGCGGCGCAGGTGGTGCTGATCGGCAACTCACGCGGGGGCAACGCCATCCGGCACTACATCGCCAATGGGCAAAGCCTGGGTGGGGGTGCTGCCAAGGTGTCGCACGCCATCCTGGGCGGCACGCCCAGCCACGGCGTGTGGGCCAACCCGGGCTTCCGGCCCAACAACGAGTTCAACGGCAGCGGCCCGTTTTTGACGGCGCTGAACGCGCCCATTGGCCCCAACGGCGATGAAGTCACGCCCGGGGTGCAATGGCTCACCCTCAGGTCAGACAACAACGACAAGTTTGCCCAGCCCGACGGCGTGTGGATTGGCGCCAAGGGCACGCCCACCAACGTGAGCTTTGACGGCCCGGCGCTCAAGGGCGCCACCAACGTGGTGCTGCCCGGGCGCGACCACCGCGAAACCAGCTACCACCCCGAGGCCTTTGCGGCCGCCTACCACTTTGTCGCGGGGCGAGCCCCGGCCAATTCGGCCAACTCGGCGGCCACCCACTACATCACGCCGCAAAACGCCATCAGTCTCAGTGGCCGCGTGACGGGTGTTGCCGCCGCCGGCCCCACCAACCTGCCGCTGGCGGGTGCCAAGCTGGCGGTGTACGCCGTGGACGCCAATACCGGCGCGCGCCAAGGCGCCGCGCTGATCGATTTGACGGTGGGTGATGACGGCCGCTGGGGCCCGGTGAACACCGATTCACGCACCCCGCTGGAGCTGGTGCTGGACGCGCCGGGCTTTGCCATCACGCACTTTTACCGCGCGCCGTTTTTGCGCTCGTCCACCATCGTGAACCTGCGGCCTGAACGTATCGCCGACGCCGACAAAACCGCTGACGCCGTGGTCAGCCTCACCCGGCCACGCGCCTATTTTGGCAATCCGCGCGACACCATCTTGCTTGACGGCGCGCCCGCCGCCGGCATCCCGCCGGGCGTGGCCGGCGTGGCGCAAGCCAAGCTCAAACTGGCCGACGCCACCCCCCGGCTGGTGGCCGCCGAGTTCAAATCCGGCGTGATCAGCGAGCGCATCGTGGGCCGGGTGTGGCCGGCAAAGGACAATCACCTCACCGTGCTGGAACTGCACGAATGAAACAACACCCCTGAGCACCACCCGACATGAGCCCCCCTGCAAAAAAGCCCGCGCCCATGCGCCTTGACGACATCCTGTTCAGCCAGGGCTTTGGCAACCGCCGTGAATGCCCGGGGCTGGTGGCCGCCAAGCTGGTGCGCGTGGCCGGCCAGTTGGTGACCGATCCAGCCGCCGAGTTCGACACCCACGGCCTGCAACTGGAGGTGGAGGGCCAGCCCTTCACCTTTTATGACACCGCTTTGGTGGTGCTGAACAAGATCACCGGCTACGAGTGCTCACAAAAACCCACGCACTGGCCCAGCGTGCTGCTGCTGCTGCCCGCGCCCCTGCGCCGGCGCGGCATCCAGCCCGTGGGCCGGCTCGACCAGGACACCACCGGCCTGCTGCTGCTCACCGACGACGGCAAGCTGATCCACCGGCTCAGCTCGCCCAAGCACCATGTGCCCAAGGTTTATGAGGTGACCACCGCGCGGCCGTTTGACGACAAGCAGATTTACCAGATGCTGCATGGCGTGACGCTGGACGACGACCCGATGCCGGTGATCGCCGAAGGCTGCGAGCGCACCGGTGAATTCACCCTGCGCCTGACGCTGATCCAGGGCAAATACCACCAGGTCAAGCGCATGGTGGCCGCCGTGGGCAACCACTGTGAAAGCCTGCACCGCAGCAGCTACGGCGCGCTGGACCTGAAAAACGGCCCCGCGCCCGGGCAGTGGCGTTTTGTGACCGACGAAGAGCGCGCCGCGCTGGTGGCCAAGGTACCGAGGTCGGCTGCCGCCCCCGTGACCGGCCGCGAATCCCACGCTGCCTGAGCGCCATCAGCGCGAGCCGAGAACCCCGGGACGCTTCATTGATGCACGTTTTTCGCAGCTTCAAACACCCGCGCCTGGCCCCCGCCTGCGCGCTGACCATCGGCAACTTTGACGGCGTGCACCGCGGCCACCAGGCCATGCTGGCGCTGCTGGTGAGTGAGGCCAGGCACCGGGGCCTGACGCCCAGCGTGATGACGTTTGAGCCCCACCCGCGTGACTTTTTTGCGCAACGTGCTGGCCAGCCCGGGCTGGCGCCCGCGCGCATCGCCACGCTGCGCGACAAGCTGCAAGAGCTGGCCCGCTGCGGCATTGAGCAAGCCGTGGTGCTGCGTTTTGACGAGCGCTTTGCCGCGCAAAGCCCGGTGGCCTTTGTAGACGAGGTGCTGTGCCGCGGCCTGCACGCGCGCTACGTGCTGGTGGGCGACGATTTCAGGTTTGGCGCCAAGCGTGCTGGCGATTACGCCATGCTGGACGCCGCCGGCGCCGAGCGCGAGCTTCGTGACTCGGCGGGTTTTGATGTCGCCCGCATGATGAGTTATGAGGTGCACGGCCAGCGTGTGTCAAGCTCGGCCGTGCGCGACGCGCTGGCCGCTGGCGACATGCCAGGCACCGCCGCGCTACTGGGCCGGCCCTACGCCATCAGCGGCCACGTGGTGCACGGCAAAAAGCTCGGCCGCACGCTGGGGTTCCGCACGCTGAACCTGCGCTTTGCCCACGCCAAGCCCGCCGCCATGGGCATTTTTGTGGTGCAGGTGCACGGCCTGGGCGGCAGCGTTTTAGCCGGCGTGGCCAGCCTGGGCGTGCGGCCCACGGTTGAAGACGCCGGCCGCGTGCTGCTGGAGGTGCATTGCCTGCACTGGCCCACTGACTTGGGCATGGACGCCGCCTACGGCCAGCTCATCAGCGTTGACTTGCTGCACAAACTGCACGACGAGCGCAAATACGGCTCGCTGGATGAACTGCGAGCCGGCGTCGCCAAAGACACGGCCGACGCGCGGGCCTGGTTTGCGGCGCACGGCGCCCAGCAAGCGGCGTGACGGATT
Source organism: Betaproteobacteria bacterium (assembly GCA_043779845.1). Taxonomy (GTDB): domain Bacteria; phylum Pseudomonadota; class Gammaproteobacteria; order Burkholderiales; family Burkholderiaceae_C; genus Pseudaquabacterium. The sequence continues at coordinate 11,618 of JAYWDK010000121.1, forward strand.
CCTGGAGCTCGTGGCCCAAATCCTGGCCTGAGCATGCGATCCGACACCTGGGCCTTGTCACACAAGCCGGCGCTCTGCCCTACTGCGGCTCAGCAAAATTGGCGGTGCGGTTTCGGGAACTGTAAAAGTCCGAACCCAGCTTATTGGCTACCGGCCGTCTCCGACTGACGCTCTCCTGCGTGGCTTCTTTGCCGGATTGACCACCGCCGCATCGATGGTATTGACGCCAGGATTGATAGAGGGCACAAGCCCGAACCCCGAAACGCCAATCATGGCGCCGGGCACAAGATGGTCTTTGTCTGGACCTACCGCGCCCAAGCCGATTTGATACTCCAACATCAAGTCATACAGCCCTTCAGTCAGTGCGTAATGCTTGACCAACAGCACCCCGAGCTCACGCAGAGACAGCGTTGCCCCAACCGGCACCTGGGTTGTCGCCGGCACTTTGGCTTCAGTGGACATGTGCGATGCTCCATTGAGGCTTTCCGGACGCAACGGCGGCAACCGTTTTGACAATGGCGTCAGGCGCTTCCAAAGTAAGGCGAATGTTGTGATTGACTTCGCTCGGGTTCAAAAAAGCGTCGAGGGCTCGAACAACCACGTCGTTCAAGGCCACACCGTCTTTGGCGGCTCGCAGCGACGCCGCCCGATGAAGTGCCGGTGCGACTCGTACATTGAATTGCCCGCGGAATGGCCGCAGCGGCTCCTTGCCGACGCTTGCGCAAGTTTCCAGGTAGTCAACGACCGCCGCCTCGAACTCTTTCTGGAGATCAACGGGGGAGGCGCACTCGTAGGTCACCAAGTCATCGATGAACAAGACCTTGCCGCGGCAAACGCCGCGGTTCATGTCCAGCTCCGCAGTGCCTTCATAGTCTTTGTATTTGAGGATATCCACAGTGGTTCCTAGATAAATCCGTAGGCCTTGAGATGCTCAACCACGTCCGCGACACACGCCTTGTCGACGTTTGGTGACGGGTGCGGCTGGTGACAGATGATCAACGCCTTTTTCACCGGATGAAAAAACTTCCGCCGCGACCCGCTGTTATTGAGCACCGTGTAACCGAGGTGTTCGAGCACACCTTTGAGCTCTTGCCACTTGATGTCCGCAGCGGGCGGGGCAGCGCACAACCTCTCCAGTGCTTTTTGATGTTTTGACATGTAGAGTCAAGGTCAGCTGGGTCGTCATTGTAACTAAAAAACAGTTACTCATTTCACGGTCGGCACCATTGATGTTCCCGCTAGCCACCGACATGGCTTGCAGATGATGAAGGTCATACCGGGCAGCACGATCATGTGACCGGTTCAGCGCTGACGCAGCCCCATTGCCCAGCAACTCTGCTCACTCGGCCGCCAGACTCGGCACCTTACAATTGAAACATGGGCGCTCATTTCACATTCACGGCAGGCGAGCTTGTCGCCGACCGTCACCAAACCATCCGCCGCCAGACCACGCGCGACCGAATTCGGCGCTCACCACGCTGACGCCCCCCCGCGCTACGCCGCCCGGTTCTACCAGGCCAGCAGCGCCACCCGCCCCACCCGAGTTTTGCGTGCCCTCAGCACGCCTTGATGAGCGCGCCGGCCACCCCGGCGTGAAGCAGCCATGACCGACGCCACCGTTCCCAGTTCAGCCCCCGATGCCGCAGCGCCGGCCACTGCGGCCGCCACCGCGCCGTCTACCGCGCCGTCCACGGATTACCGCGCCACGCTCAACCTGCCCGACACGCCGTTTGCGATGCGCGGTGATCTGCCCAAGCGCGAGCCCGGTTGGGTCAAGCGATGGAGCGACGAGGGCGTTTACAAGCAGCTGCGCGACGCGCGCTGCAACGCGCCCAAGTTCATCCTGCATGACGGCCCGCCCTACGCCAATGGCCAGATCCACATGGGCCACGCCGTCAACAAGGTGCTCAAAGACATGATCGTCAAGGCCCGCCAACTGGCCGGTTTTGACGCGCAGTACGTGCCAGGCTGGGACTGCCACGGCTTGCCGATCGAAAACGCGATCGAGAAAAAACACGGCCGCAAGCTCAGCCGCGACGACATGCAGGCCAAGAGCCGCGCCTACGCCACTGAGCAGATCGGCCAGCAACTGAGTGATTTTCAGCGCCTGGGCGTGCTGGCCGACTGGAACCGCCCCTACCGCACGATGGACTTTGCCAACGAGGCCGGTGAAATCCGCGCCTTCAAGCGTGTCATCGAGCGTGGTTTTGTCTATCGCGGTCTGAAGCCCGTCTATTGGTGTTTTGACTGCGCGTCCTCTTTGGCCGAATTTGAGATCGAGTACGCCGACAAAAAGAGCGACACGCTGGACGTGGCCTTTTTGTGCGCCGAGCCCAACAAGCTGGCCTCAGCATTCGGCCTGCCCAGCCTGAACAAAGAAGCCTTTGCGGTGATCTGGACCACCACCGCCTGGACGATCCCGGCCAACCAGGCGCTGAACCTGAACCCCACGCTGGAATACGCCTTGGTTGACACCGAGCGTGGCCTGCTGGTGCTGGCCGCCTCCTTGGTGGACAAGTGCCTGGCGCGCTACGGCATCGAGGGCAGTGTGCTGACCACCACCCTGGGCGCCAAGCTCGATGGCATCAACTTCCACCATCCACTGGCCACGGTAGACGCGGGTTATGACCGCCTGAGCCCGGTGTATTTGGCCGACTACGCCACCGCCGACGACGGCACGGGCCTGGTGCACAGCGCGCCGGCCTACGGCGTGGACGACTTCAACTCTTGCCGCGCGCATGGCATGCACACCGACGACATCCTGAACCCGGTGCAAGGCTACGGCAGCTATGCCGTCGATTTCCCGCTGTTTGGCGGGCTCAACATCTGGAAGGCCGTGCCGGTGGTGATCGACGCCCTGCGCAACGCGGGCCGCCTGCTGGCCACCGAGACCATCAGCCACAGCTACCCGCGTTGCTGGCGCCACAAGACGCCGGTGATCTACCGGGCGGCCGCGCAGTGGTTCATCCGCATGGACGAAGGCGATGGCGTTTTTACCGCCGACAAAGCGCCCCAAACCCTGCGCCAGATGGCGCTAGCAGCCATCAACCACACCGAGTTTTACCCGGAGAACGGCCGGGCCAGGCTGCGCGACATGATCGCCAACCGGCCCGACTGGTGCATCAGCCGCCAGCGCAGCTGGGGCGTGCCGGTGCCGTTTTTCTTGCACAAGGAAACCGGCGAGCTGCATCCGCGCACGATGGACATCCTGGACCAGGCGGCCACCATCGTGGAGGCCGGCGGCATCGAGGCCTGGAGCCGCGCCACGGCTGAAGACATCCTGGGCGCTGACGATGCCCCGCACTACAACAAGAGCAGCGACATCCTGGAGGTGTGGTTCGACTCGGGCAGCACGTTCTGGCATGTGCTGCGTGGCACGCACCAAAGCGTGGCGGGCGACGCCAGCCGCCTGGGCCACCACGACACTGGCCCAGAGGCTGATCTGTATCTGGAGGGCCATGACCAGCACCGCGGCTGGTTCCACAGCTCATTGCTGCTGGCCAACGCGCTGTATGGCCGCGCGCCCTACCGGGGCCTGCTGACGCACGGGTTTACCGTCGACAGCTTGGGCCGCAAGATGAGCAAGAGCCTGGGCAACGGCATCGACCCACAGCAGGTGAGCCAAAAGCTCGGCGCCGAGATCATCCGCATGTGGGTGGCGGCCAGTGATTATTCGGGCGACATTGCCGGCGACGACAAGATCCTGGCCCGCGTGGTGGACGGCTACCGCCGCATCCGCAATACGCTGAGGTTCCTGCTGGCCAACGTGAGCGACTTCAACCCCGCCACCGACAGCGTCAGCGAAGAGCAGATGCTCGAGATCGACCGCTACGCGCTGGCCCGCGCCAGCCAGATGCAGGACGACATCCTGGCGCACTACCAGGTGTATGAGTTCCACCCCGTGGTGGCCAAGCTGCAGGTGTATTGCTCCGAAGACCTGGGCGCGTTTTACCTCGACGTGCTCAAAGACCGGCTCTACACCACCGCCCCGGGCAGCGTGGCGCGGCGCAGCGCCCAAACCGCGCTGTGGCACATCACCCAGGCCATGCTGCGCTGGATGGCGCCGTGGCTGAGCTTTACCGCCGAAGAAGCCTGGGGCCTGTTTGCACCCGGCCACGGCACGATCTTCAAGCAAACCTACTGGCCACTGGCCACGCCCGACGAAGCGCTGCTGGCCAAGTGGGCCGCCATCCGCGAGCTGCGCGAGGCCGTGAACCGCGCGATTGAAGCCGTGCGCAGCGCGGGCGGCGTGGGCTCGTCCTTGCAAGCCACCGTGGTGCTCACGGCCGCGCCCGAAACCCACGCGCTGTTGGCGTCCTTGGGCGCTGACCTGAAGTTTGTGTTCATCACCTCCCAGGTGACGCTGGTGGCGGGCGAAGCGCTCGCTATCGCGGTGACACCGTCGGGCGCCACCAAGTGCGAGCGCTGCTGGCATTACCGCGACGACATCGGCGTTGATGCGGCCCACCCGACGATTTGCGGGCGCTGCGTCAGCAACCTGGTGGGCGAGGGTGAAGTGCGGGCTCTGGCTTGAGGCTTTGACGACGCGCCAGCGCGTCGAGTCTTGAGTTTTGCAGCACATCCTGCTAATCTGGTCAGCATGACCAGAAAATCCGCCCCCGAAGTTGATGCCCCATTGGTGGCCCCGGCGGGCCGCTGGCGGCTTCAGGATGCCAAAGCGCGGTTCAGCGAGCTGGTGCGGCGCGCGCACAGCGACGGCCCGCAGCACGTCACCCTGCACGGGCGCGACGCCGTGGTGGTGGTGGACGCGTTGGAGT
>JAYWDK010000122.1:0-16365 GCA_043779845.1 Betaproteobacteria bacterium
CCAAAACCGACGAGAACCAGATGCTGATGCACTGGGGCTACATCAACGAGACGATCAGGCAGCGTTACAAGGGCCGGGCCGACGCGGTGGGCGTGTACATCGTGGGCATCGACGAGCCCAACAACGCCGCGCTGATTGGCCAGCGCATCGACAAGCTGTTTGCCAACTCACTGGCCGAAACCATGACCGAAACCGAGGCCGCGTTTCAGCTCAGTTTTGTGTCGATGAGCGAGGCCATCCTGGTGGCCGTGCGCGCGGTGAGCCTGATCATCGTGGTCATCATCATGGCCGTCATGGCCAACACCATGACCATGACCGCCCGAGAACGTCTAGCCGAATACGCCACGCTCAAGGCGCTGGGCTTTCCGCCCAGCTTCGTGGTGCGCCTGCTGTTTGGCGAGAGTTTGTTGATCGCCTTGCTGGGTGGCTTGGCCGGACTGCTGCTGACGCTGCCAATTGCAGCGGGTTTTGCCAAGGCTGTGGGCACCTTGTTTCCGGCGTTCCAGGTGTCGGCGCTGACGATGGTGCTGCAGCTGACTGCCGCGCTGGTGGTGGGCGTGGTGGCGGCCGCGTGGCCGGCCTGGAAGATGAGCCGCATCGACATCGTGGCCGGCCTGCGGCATGTGGGCTGAGGCCGGACGAGAGCGAGTCCTGAGGACTCGCGAACGCCTACTGAGCGCCCCCAAGGCCGCCGTCAAACGGCGTCCGTCCCCCCACGGGGGAGCAAGTCAACTTGGGGCGGCCCGGCGTCGCCTTGAGATGCGACCCGGCATGCCAAGCCGGGTCGTGGGGGAAACCACATGAATGCCGTCCCGTTCAGCTACATCGCCCGCAACCTGTGGGTGCGGCGCGTCACCACGCTGCTCACGGCCGGCGGCATGGCGCTGGTGGTGTATGTGTTTGCCACCGTGCTGATGATGAGCGAGGGCATCCGGTCCACCCTGGTGGCCACCGGCCAGCCCGACAACGTGATGGTGCTGCGCAAGGGCGCGGGCGCCGAGATCAACAGCGGCATTGACCGCAGCCAGGCGGGGGTGCTGTCCACCTTGCCCGGTATCGCCACCGATGCGCTGGGCCGGCCGCTGATCAGTGCCGAGCCGGTGGTGCTGATCAGCCTGCCCAAGCGCAGCAACGGCAAGCCCAGCAACGCGTCAGTGCGTGGCACCTCGGCACTGGGGCTGCAATTGCGCCCGCAGCTCAAGCTGGTGGAGGGCCGCATGTTCCGCCAGGGCACGTCCGAGATCGTGGTGGGCCGCGCAACCGCCGCTGGTTTTGCAGGTGTGGATGTGGGCACCACCCTGCGATTTGCTGGCCGAGACTGGCTGATCGTGGGCCGTTTTGACGCCGGCGGCAGCGGTTTTGACTCCGAGATTTGGGGCGACGCCGAGCAGATGCTGCAGGCCTTTCGACGCGCAGCCTATTCGGTGGTGGTCTTCAGGCTGGCCGACGCCGGCTTGTTTGAGACCACCCGCGCACGCATTGAAGACGACCCGCGCCTGTCGCTTGAAGCCAAACCCGAAGTGCGTTTTTATGCCGAGCAGAGCGAAGCGCTGGCCACCTTCATCAACATCCTGGGCTTGTCGCTGGCGGTGATCTTTTCAATCGGCGCGGTGGTGGGCGCCATGATCACGATGTTTGCCGCCGTGGCGTCGCGCATCGGCGAGATCGGCACGCTGCGAGCACTGGGATTCAGGCGCGGCGCGGTGCTGGCGGCCTTCATGGCCGAGTCGCTGTTGCTGTCGGCGCTGGGTGGCGTGCTGGGGCTGGCGGCGGCCAGCGTCATGCAGGCGGTGGATATCTCGACCACCAACTTTCAAACCTTCGCCGAGCTGGCTTTTCGGTTTGTGCTGACACCCCAAATCGCCGTGCAGGCGATGGTGTTTGCGCTGGCCATGGGCGTGGTGGGCGGCTTCATCCCAGCCTGGCGAGCGGCGCGCTTGCAGATCGTGGACTGTTTGCGCGCAGCTTGAGCATCAAGCAGCGCACACACGCTGTCATTTGCACTTCAGCGACGGGCCCAGCCGGGTAGTGCACGGCCCGTCAGCGCGGGGGCCGCCCCCATCAGCCCAAGTACGGTGATGCGTCCATCTGCTTCAGGTTCAAGGCCCGCCACACCCGCTCAGCCGTGACCGGCATCTGGATCGCCTCGGCCGCCGCGCCCAGGCCCGCGTGGGCCAGCGCGTCAATCACCGCGTTGACCAACGCTGGCGTGGCGCCAATGGTGCCCAGTTCGCCCACGCCCTTCACGCCCAAGGGGTTGGTCTTGCAAGGCACGCTGGTATCAAAGGCCGTTTTGAAGCCCAAAAACCCATCGGCGTGGGGCATGGCGTAGTCCATGAAACTGGCGCTCTGCAACTGGCCGGTCTCAGTGTCGTAGGCCACACGCTCGCAAAGCGCCTGGCCGATGCCTTGCACGGCGCCGCCTTCAACCTGGCCCCGCACGATGATGGGGTTCACAACGCGGCCGATGTCGTTGACGGAGGCATAAGCCACCACCGTCACCTCGCCGGTGGCGGCATCCAGTTCCACCTCGCAAATGTGGCAGCCGTTGGGCCAGGTGGGGCCACCTGCCGAGCTGGTGCTGTCCACCTGAATGCTGGCACCGGGCTGGCGCGCGGCCAGCTCAAACAGGCCAATGCCGAGGTCGGTGCCGGCCACGTTGAAGCGGCCGTCGCGATACTCGATGTCAGTCGCCGGGGCCTCCAGCGCTTCGGCGGCCAGGTTTTTGGCCTCGTCCACCGTGCGCTTGGACGCCACGCTCACGGCCGACCCGCCGGTGAACAGCGAGCGTGACCCGGCGCTGCCAAACCCGTTGATGCGGTCGGTGTCGCCTTGCAGCACGCGGATGCAGTCCATAGTCACACCAAACACATCCACCGCCAACTGCACGTAGCTGGTGGCAATGCCTTGGCCCATGGCTTGGGTGGCCGAGCCCAGCTCGATAAAACCATCGGCCGTGACATTGACGGTGACACGCTCTTCCATCACGTTGCCACCGGTCCACTCAAGAAAGGTGGCAATGCCTCGGCCGCGCAGCTTGCCGGCGGCCTGCGATGCCTCGCGCCTTGCGGCAAAACCTTGCCAATCAGCGAGCGCCAGGCCTTGGTCGAGGATTTGCTCAAAACAGCCACTGTCGTACAGCTGGCCCATGGCGTTTTTGTACGGCATTTGATCGGGGCGGATCATGTTGCGCCGGCGCAGCTCGGCCGGGTCGAGACCCAGCTTGCGGGCGGCCGCGTCCATCAGCCGCTCGGTCAGGTAGATGGCCTCGGGCCGGCCGGCACCACGGTAGGCCCCGGTGGGCGTGGTATTGGTCATCACGGCCGTGAAATGCAGATCAATGGTGGTGATGTCATAGATGCTGGTGGACACCCAGGGCCCGATCAGCACCTGAATGGCCACGCCCGTCATGCCCGCATAAGCGCCCACGTTGGCAAAACCCTTGACGCGCAAGGCCAGCACTTTGCCTTGCGCGTCAAGCGCCAATTCGGCGCGGCTGACCACGTCGCGGCCATGCACCGCGCCAAGAAACTCTTCAATGCGGTCAGCCCGCCATTTGACCGGGCGCTTGAGCTGCCAGGCGGCAAAACCGACGCAAACGTCTTCGGGGTAGATGCCGGTCTTCATGCCGAATCCACCCCCCACGTCACCCACCAGCACCCGCACGTTTTCAGTGCTCAGGCCGGGGATGGCGTCGACCAGCCCGCCGCGCACCGCCGTGGGCATCTGGCTGGACAGGCGCATCACCAAGCGGCCATCGTCCGCGTTGACCGACGCCAACACACAACGAGGCTCAATCGGGCTGGGCGCGAGCCGCTGGTTGTCGACGTCAACTTTCACCGTATGCGCAGCGGCGGCAAAGGCCGATTCCGTGGCTGCCGCGTCGCCGTGCCGCATGGCGGCCGCGATGTTGTCGGGCGCGCCATCGCACAGTTGCGGCGCACCGGGCCGCATGGCGGCAAAAACGTTCACGACGGCGGGCAGTTCGTCGTAGTCGACCATCACGGCATCCGCTGCGGCACGCGCCTCGTCGGGTGAATTGGCCACCACCGCCACCACGGCCTCGCCCACGTAGCGCACCCGGTCATGGGCCAGCGGATAACGCGGCGCCGACGTGCCCGGCGTGCCATCGGGCCGCGGGAACGCCGCCGGCACGGGCATGGCTTTGACGCCGGCAGCCACCAAGTCAGCGCCGGTGTAGACGCCAACAACCCCCGGCATGGTCAGCGCCGCGCTGGTATCGACCGACAGGATGCGCGCATGGGCGTACGCGCTGCGCGTGAACGCCAGGTGCAGCTGCCCCGGCAAGGTCACGTCATCGGTGAACTGGCCTCGGCCCGTGATCAGCGCCGGGTCTTCAACCCGGCGCACTGATTGGCCGCTGCCATAGCGGCTGACAACGCCAGCACTTGTCGAAATTTGGCTCATGCTTTTGCTCCCGCCATCACCACCGAGGCCTGTTTCACGGCGGCCACGATATTGACGTAGCCGGTGCAGCGGCACAGGTTGCCCTCCAGCGCGTGCTGGATCTGGGCGTCAGTGGGCTGGGGCGTCTTGGCCAACAAACAAGCGCTGGTCATCAACATGCCAGGGGTGCAAAAGCCGCACTGCAAGCCATGGCAGTCCATGAAAGCCTGTTGCAGCGGGTGCAAGGTTTGCGGCGCACCACCGGGCGCCAGGCCCTCGACGGTGATGACCTTGCAGCCCTGTGCCTGAACCGCCAGCACGCTGCAGCTTTTGACGGCCTCGCCATCAAGCAGCACGGTGCAAGCGCCGCACTGCGCGGTGTCACAACCCACGTGGGTGCCGGTGAGCGCCAGTGGACCACGCAGCAGGTCAATCAACAACGTGGCGGGCGCCACCTCGGTCGTCACGGCCTGGCCGTTGACGTGGAGCTTCAAGGGGATCATGCCGACACTTTCAGAGCATTGAGGTCGATCTCAATGTTAGCGGTAACGGCATGGCCATGAGCCGGCCGGGCCGCCCCAAGGGCGAATTCCGGAGTGCGTAGCATGAAGGTACGCCAGTGAGCACCTGGGCGTTGGTGTTTGCTGGGGGTTCAACGCGGCAAGTGAAACACGCGCCCACCCCGTCGATGTCAGCCGCGCCGGCTTTGCGCCGTGAGCAAACCCATGCCCAACAGCACGCCCCCCCCCACGGCCAACAACAGGTAACGGTTTTCGCGCAAAAAGGACATCACCTTGGATGACAAGCCCGGCGCACCGGCATCACCGCCGCTGTAAGCCTGGGCGGCTGAATTGCGTGCGCTTCGATCCGAGCTGTCTTCGGTTTGGCCGCTCAACCGCGTGCCGTCGCCACTCCAGTCGCGAGACAGTTTGGGTTGCTGACCTTGCTGCGCGCCAAGCGAGTCGTCGCCCCCAAAGACATGGCCTTGGGCGGTGGGTTCGGCCTTCGGCGCGGCAGCCATCGCCGCAGCACGCAGTCCGGCACCCAATGTCAATGCCGAGGCCGTTTTGCCTGATTGCGCAGCGGCCTGCTTGTCGGCTTCGGATCCGTTGCCGCGCATCTCCAGCAGCAGGTCCAGATTCTTGTCGCCCGTCGATGGACTCGCACCGGCGCCCTTGTCGACCGCCCGACTGCCGCCGCCCATGCCCATGCCCGCACCTGATCGGGAAGACGCGTCATTGCCCGATGGGGTCGTCGGCACGGCCTCGGGTAGGCTGACCGGGCCGGCCAGCGCGGCGGCGCTCGCAAGAATCAACCCGGAAGACAACAAGGCAAAACGCTTTGGACGGCGGCACAAGGGCGCGGCGCGCAAGCTGAGTGAGGCAGGGATGAACACATTTACTCCAGAACAAGGCCGGTTTTTAGCGCCGGCGGCGGTCGGATTTTGCACTTTGTTACATCGCCGGAAAACCCCACCCCAATCTTGAGGCCCGTCAGCGCGAAAAAAGTCTCAAACGAGCACCTCGCTGCACGGCGCATGGCCCAAAAAGGCCTGCGGGCTGGCACTCGCACCATACGCACCCGACTGGAAGATCACCACCAAATCGCCGGCCTCGGCCTCGGCCAGATCCATGCGATCGGCCAGCAAATCAAGCGGCGTGCACAGCGGGCCTACCACGGACACCCGCTCGCGCCGGGTCGAACTCGCCTTGTTACCAATGGCCACCGGATAGTTTTTGCGGATCACCTGCCCGAAGTTGCCAGAAGCCGACAGATGGTGATTCAGGCCGCCGTCGGTGACCAAAAACACCTGGCCCCGCGACACCTTGCGGTCAAGGATGCGGGTGATGTAGAGCCCGGCTTCGCCAACAAAGTAACGCCCCAGCTCGATCACCAGCGCGGCCTCGGGCAGCTCGGTCTTGGCGCGCTCGCAGAGTCGGGCTAGGTTGTCGGCAATCGGCGCCAGGTCAAGCCGCTGCTCGCCCGGAAAGTACGGTATGCCAAACCCCCCGCCCAGATTGAGAAAACGCACCGGCTGGGTACACACCTCGGCCAAGCGAAGCGCCAACGCATATGACTTTTGCTGCGCCTCGCAAATGGACTCGGACCGCAAGTTCTGCGAGCCGGCAAACAAATGAAAACCCTCAAAAGCCAGGCCACCGTCTTGCACCCGCGCCAGCAACTCGGGCACCAACTCCACGTCCACGCCAAACTGCTTGGGCCCACCGCCCATCTTCATGCCCGAGCCCTTGAGCTCGAAGTCGGGGTTGACGCGCACGGCCACCCGGGCCGGCAAGCCAAGCTGCTTGGAGATGCCCGAGAGCAGCAGCACTTCACGCATCGATTCAACGTTGATCAGCACGCGCGCGGCCACCGCCTGGCGCAACTCGGCTTCGCGCTTGCCGGGGCCGGCGAAACTGATTTCAGCCGGATCGGCGCCGGCGTCAAGCGCCACCTTCATTTCACCGGCCGAGGCCACGTCAATGCCATCCACCAGGCCCGCCATCAAACCCACCACGGCGGGCATGGGGTTGGCCTTCATGGCGTAGTGCAGCTTGATGGCCGACGGCAGCACTTGCCGCAACTCGGCCACGCGCTGGCGTAACAAGCCACGGTCATAGGCGTAAAACGGCGTCTGGCCCACCCGCTCGGCCAAGGTGGAAAGCAGTTCACCGCCCACCACCAGTTGGCCGTCACGCACCGCGAACTGGTCCATGGTGGCATGCAAAGGCATGGCCCTGGCGGCTTGCGGCGTGGGCGATTGCGAGGTTTGTGTGGGCATCTGCATCGAGCTTGGTGGGGTCATGGTGGGCGTCCTATTGGGGCAGCTAACGCAGGGCTATCCGCCGTTTTGCGCAAACTTTGGCGCAAGCACGCGCAGGCCGGGCTGCGCCGGTCACAGCAAAAAAACGTGGGCGCACAAATGCCCGTCGCCTGGTGAAGCCCGAAACTGTACCCGCCACGGTCAGAATTCAGCGACGGCGGCGGAACACATTCGTGACAGGCTACCGCCAGACACCGGCGGGCCGGCTGCCAACGCCTTTGCGCACGGTTGAATTCCTCTAAACTCTCTGCGACGCGTTTGAGCCTGCAAGGCTGAACGGATTGCCGTGGATTTCACGGGTTATTGCGCCAACGCTGGTCGAGTGACGCAGCCAGCCGCAGGCGCACGGCGGTCTCGCCACCGATCATCGAGTTGCCCGCGTATCCAGGCCCCAATTTGATGACCCACCCGATCCCCACGCACTGAGTTGCGCCTGCGGATCGCCCCCCAAGATTGCCCGGGAAACCGCCCAACCGCCCAACGGATGCCGCCTGTCTTCATACGCCCTTTGCCCAAAGTGCCCGTGCTGGGCTGGCGCAGCTTCAGCTACGGCGTGCCGACAAGCTTGCCCGGCCTTTGCCATTTGCCCGAGCGAGCCCTGACCACCAGCGGCCGAGCGGCCATGTTGGCCGCGCTCAGGCAACTGGTGTTGCCGCCCGGGAGCGTGGTGCTGGTGCCCACCTACCACTGCCCCACCATGGTGGCACCCATCCTGCATGCGGGCTTGACGCCGGCCTATTTCCCAATTGGAGCGGACGGCCTGCCCCAGCTCGATGGCATCAGCGCCGCCGTGGCGGCGCAGGCAAGGGCCATGTTCGTGGCGCACTACTTCGGCCTGCCGCAAAGTCTTCAAGCGGTCTCTGACTGGTGCCGATCCCGTCAGATCACCTTGATCGAAGATTGCGCCCACAGCTTTTTCGGGCGCGCCGGTGATCGCCCGATTGGCGCCTGGGGCGACTACGCGACCGCCAGCCTGACGAAGTTTTTTCCGGTCGCCGAGGCCGGGCTGCTGGCCTCGGCCCACCAGCGGCTGAAACCGCTGGGCCTGCGGCGGCAAGGCGCCAAAGCGCAGCTCAAGGGCTTGCTCGACGTGTTTGAGTTTGCCCACCAGCACGCCCACCTGGGCGGCATCAGCCACTTGCTGGATCCGCTGTTCAAGCTCAAGGGCCGGAACCGACCGGTGCCCGAGTCCGGGTTCTCGCCCAGGTCTCAATCGCCCGCCAAATACGCCCCGCCAGCGGGCGCCGACGCGATGATGGCTTACTGCGATATGGGTCGCGTCGAACACGCGCCCACCGCCGCTGCCATGGCGCTGTACGCCGTGCTACCGCACGGCACCATCGTCAACCGGCGGCGCGCAAATTACCTGGGCTTGAGCCGGGGCTTGGCCGGTGCCTCGGGCGCGCACGTGATGCGCCCCGTGCTGCCCGACGACGCAGCCCCCTACGTGCTGCCACTGTGGGTTGACGACGCACAACGCGCTGACCTCGTCTATGCCGGTATGCGCGCTGCGGGCTTGCCCGTGTTCCGCTGGGATCTTTCTTGGCCCGGCACGCCAATCGACCCGCAGGACACGGCTTCGCTCTGGAACCGGCAGGTTCTCCAGCTGCTCTGCCACCAAAACCTGGATCCTGAACACATCACGCGTATGGCTCACTTGACAGTGCAGCTGTTGCAAGCCCACTGACCTGTAACCCCACCCCCACCCATGACGACCCTGACCTGGCGCAAGCTGCCCGCCTCATCGCTAGAGAACAACGCGTCTCTGAAAAGTGAGTGGGACGAACTCAGCGCGCAACGACTTGACTTGCCGTTCATGCGCGCCGACGCCATGGTGTGTGCGCTATCAGTACTCGGCAGCGGCCAGGAGTGTCTGCTGATCGGCACCGAAGGTGCACGCACGGTGGCGATGCTGCTGCTGGTGCCTGAAGGGGCCCTGCGCTGGCGCACCTTTCAGCCGTCGCAGTTGCCTTTGGGCGCCTGGGTGGCTGCTGCCGACCAAACCCTGGAAGGCCTCAGCCACAGCTTGCTGCGTGGGCCGCTGGGTCTGTGCCTGGCCGTGTCCATCACCCAGGTGGATCCGCTGCAAGCCCCCCGCCAACCTGATCAGGACGACAACTGGCACAACGATTACATCGACACCGCCTGGGTGGATATTGCGGGCAGCTTTGACGATTACTGGGCCGCGCGTGGCAAGAATCTTCGGCAGAACATGCGCAAGCAGCGCAACAAGCTGGCCGCCGAGGGCACCCAACTGTCCATGCGCATACTGCGGTCGCCCGAAGACATGGCGCCCGCCATTGCGCGCTATGGCGCACTGGAGAGCGCGGGCTGGAAGGCCGACCGCGGCACGGCCATTCATCCCGACAACCAGCAGGGCCGTTTTTACATCCCGCTGTTTGAAAACGCCGCGCTCCAGGGTCAGGCCGTGGTGTTTGAATACCTGTTCGGCGAACGCCCCGTGGCGATCAACCTGTGCCTGCTGCGTGGTGGCGTGCTGGTGGTCTTGAAGACGACCTACGACGAGAGCATCTCCAAAACCTTGTCGCCCGCTTTTCTGCTGCGCGAAGAAGAGCTGCAGCACATTTTTGCCGGCAGCGAGATTCACCGCATCGAGTACTACGGCCGCTGCATGGATTGGCACACCAAGCTGACCGACAACCGCCGTACCGTCTACCACCTCACCACCTACCGTTGGCCGCTGGTCAAGCGCCTGGCCGCCCGGCGCCGCGAAAAATCGCGGGCCCAACAATCCCAGCAATCGGCTCAGCACGCGGTTCAGCACGCGGTTCAGCACTCGCCAGAGGTGTCAGAAGCCGCAGCGGGTTCAACCCCATGACCCACCCAGCCGCCGCGCCGGCCAGCGCCAATCCTGTGACGAATAACAACCTGTCCGCACCCCGTACCGAGCGGCACCCCTCGGAACTCAACTTCAGTTTGCCCAACGGCCTGCAACTCACCTGCAGGCCCAAGCCCGATCTGGCAGCTTTCTCGCAGAAACTTTGGTCGGGCACGCCGGGCATTGGCCTGTCGGCACTGCAAGCGCGGGCGGTACTGGGTGGCGCCGCCAGTTGGTCACTGGTCCTCAACTCGGGCGAAACATCGATTGGCGGCGCGGTGGCCGTTGTTGAGCGCGGGCGCGTCAACGCCGGCCTGACAGTCACCATGGTGAATGACCTGCCCGGCGGCGAATTTTTCATTGCCGCCGTTGAGCGTTTTGCCGCCAAGCTGGCGGTCACGTCCATCAGTTTCGAGTTGATTTCCAGCACAGAGCATCCAGCGGTCATCCCCCCACTGGCGCGCGAAACCGTGCGGTATTGCGGTGAACGCCTCTACGTGGTGGACACCACCAATGCCGATCCGACAAAGGCGTTTTCGACCAATACCCGACGGAACATCAACAAGGCCAAGAAGGGTTTGATTCAGGCGACGGTAACCGCAGATGCATCGGCTCTCAAGCATCACGCCCACATGAGTGACGACTCCATGTCAAGGCGTGAGAAGCGGGGCGAAAGTGTGGCCATGCGGGGCAGCCAAGACCGCGTCAAGCGTCTCTTGGCCAGTGGCGACGGACGTCTGTTCCAGGCCGTGCAGGATGAGCAAGTCTTGTCGTCCAAACTTGTATTTGTGCTCGGTCGCCACGGCTATTACTACGATGGTGGCACCTCGCCAGAGGGCATGACTCTCGGTGCGTCGCATTTCCTGATGGCCCACATCATCGAAACCTTGCACGCCGAGAATCGAGTCTCACTCAACCTCGAAATTGCGAGTGCCGGCAACCTCGGACTGATGCGCTACAAAGAAGGCTTTGGGTCGCAATGCTGGTTTGTTGAACGGGTGTCGGCTGACCGCAGCAGCGCCTGGCGCAAGCTGCGCAACATCGTCATGTGACGGCGCCTGCGTGGCGGTGCCCCCTGGCGCCGCCCGCCAGCGCGCTGACTCGCTGACTCATCAAGCCTGACGTTCGAGCCACGCGCCAGAGAGCAACTTGCGGTCGATCTTGCCATTGGGGTTGCGTGGCAACGGCCCCACTGCCGACTCAATCCCGGCGGGCACCATGTAGGCCGGCATGCGCACACGGCACTCGGCCAGCAAGGCGGGCACGTCCAGGTGCCCGGCGTCTGCCGGTGGCGTGGCAATGACTTGAATCGTCTGGCCCAAAGTCGGGTGGTCAACCCCAAAGGCCACGCACTCAGCCACTCGCCGGGTGGCGTACAGAAGCTCTTCAACCTCCGTGGGGCTGACCCGGTAACCCGAGGTCTTGATCATCTCGTCTCGCCGGCCAATGAAGTACAAAAACCCCTCGTCGTCCTGGCGCACGGTGTCGCCTGAAAAAACCGCGTACTCGGGCAGCTGCAAGCCGGCGTGCCTGCCGCCCAAGCCGGCCGGCAGCAACTTGTAGCGCTCGGCGGTTTTCTCGGCGTCATTCCAGTAGCCCTGGCCAACCAAGGCGCCGCGATGCACCAACTCACCCGGCTCGTCGACGGCGCAGAGGCTGCCGTCGTCTCGCAGAACCAGGATTTCGGCATTGGGAATGGCTTTGCCGATCGAGTCAGGCCGGCGGTCGACTTGCTCGGGCGGCAAGTAAGTTGAGCGGAACGCTTCGGTCAAGCCGTACATCAGAAAGGGTTTGGCGCTGGGCACCTTTTGCCGCAGCAGCATCAAGGTGTCACGCGGCATGCGCCCACCGGTGTTGGCAAAGTAGCGCAGGTTTGAATCAATCTCGACTGGCCACGCCAATTGCGACAGCTGGATGTAGAGCGGCGGCACCGCCGTCAGCCCGGTGACTTGCTCACGCACCATGGCTTTGAGCACGTCTCGTGGCATCAGGTAGTTCAGCAACACGACCCGGGCGCCCGCATGAAAGCCCGTGGTGAGTTGACTGAAGCCCGCATCAAACGACAAGGGCAAGGCGGCAAGCAAGGTATCGGTCGACTGGTTGTCCAGGTACGAGGCCACGCTTTTGGCCCCTGCGACCATGTTGCGGTGCGACAGCACAACGCCCTTGGGCCGGCCCGTGCTGCCGGACGTGTACAGGATGGCGGTCAGGTCGGTGTCGATGACGCGGTGCCCTGCCTGGGGTGCCGCCGCCAGCAAATCCGCCCAGGCCACCAGCTCGATGCCCGGCGGCAATAGTGGAGCCAACGCGGGCAACTCGGTGACCACCACATGGCGCAAGGCCGGACATTGGCCGAGCACCGGCAGCAGCAAGAGCAAACGCTCCGGCGAGGTGACCAGCACGCGCAGCGCGCAGTCTTGCGCAATGAAGGCCACCTGCTCGGCCTTGAGCAAGGGGTTGAGCGGCACAAACACGCCACCCGCCGCCGGTGCGCCAAAGCTGGTCACCACGGTCTCGATGCGTTTTTCAAGATAGACGCCCACCCGCTCGCCACGGCCCAAGCCGAGTGCGCGCAGGCCGTTGGCAAACGCGGTGACCTGCTGTGCCAGCGCGTCGTATCGCAGCGACTGGGCGCCGTAGGTCAACGCAATCGCGTCGGGTGAGCGCTGAGCGGCGATGAGGATCAGCTCGTGGAGAAGTTGGGCTTCAAGCATAAAAGTGAGCGCGGCCACGCCCAAAAAAGTCAATGGAAAAGTATGGCACGACGCAGCGCTTGCGCCGCCCCTGCAGGTCGTGACCTTGTGTTCGAGAACGGCCACCAGACCCGGCTGGTCGCCAAGTTCCACACAGTTCGCCCGGCAGTCGCGTTAGACCGGCCACCTAGAATATCGCACCTGCAAACTGCGCCGCAAGCACGAGGACTGACCCATGGATGTCGCGAAAGAAGTACTGCAATTGCTGGACGAGGCCCTGAGCCTGGGCGGGCGAGCGGCGGCGTTTGATGCCAGCACGCCACTGCTGGGTGCCATCCCCGAACTTGACTCGATGGCGGTGGTCACCTTGATCACGGGCATGGAAGAGCGTTTCGGCATCATGGTGGACGACGATGACATCGACGGCCAAACCTTCGCCAGCGTCGGCTCACTGACCGACTTCATCGCCGCAAAGCTTGCCTCTTGATCAGCTCGACTTCGTCGGCCCGAGCGGCTGAGCGTGCACCCGAGGTTTTTTTCCTCCCGCAGGGTCAGGGCCAGCGGCTTTGCATCTACCGCGCATCGGCCGGCCCCGCATGCCTGGGTGCGGTGGTGCACGTGCATGCTTTTGGCGAAGAGATGAACAAGAGCCGGCGAATGTGCGCGTTGCAAGCCCGCGCTCTGGCCGAAGCCGGCTATGCCGTGCTGCAAATCGATCTGGCGGGTTGCGGCGACTCCAGCGGTGATTCAGCGGATGCCACTTGGGACGACTGGGCCGCTGACGTGCAGGCGGCCTGCCTGTGGTTGCGCGCCGAAGTAGGCAAAGTGGGCAATACGCGCGAGTTGCCCCTGTGGTTGTGGGGGGTGCGCGCAGGCTGCCTGGTGGCCCTTGCGGCCGCCAAACGCCTGAGCCCACCGTGGAACCTGTTGTTCTGGCAGGCGCCCGCGTCGGGACAGGTGCTCTTGCAGCAATTCCTGCGGCTCAAGGCGGCCGGCAACATGGTCGATGGCCAGGCCAAAGTGGTGCTTGATGGTTTGCGCCAAGCCTTGAGCGCCGGCCAAAACATCGAAGTGGCTGGCTATGGCGTGTCGGCCGCGCTGGCCAATGGCCTGGCTGCAGCCACGATGGCACCACCATCGCCGGCGGGCCGGGTGGAGTGGATCGAGTTGTCCACCCGCGCCGAGGCCGCGTTGTCGCCAGTGGTCACGCAGATGATTGAGACGTGGCGCGCGGCCGGCTGGCAAGCACAAGGCCGGGTCGTCTCCGGGCCGGCGTTCTGGCAAACCACTGAAATCGAAGACGCGCCGGCACTGCTGCCCGTCACGGTCGCGGCGCTGTCTGACGGGCCACGGGCCCAAGCCGCCACATCACCATGACCTACCGCGAGCTGAGCTCCTCGTTCGATTGCGACGGCCACGCGCTGGTGGGCATCGTGTCGGTGCCAGCAGCGCCCCGCAGCACGGGCGTGGTCATCGTCGTGGGCGGACCGCAATACCGCGCCGGCAGCCATCGGCAATTTGTCCTGCTGGCCCGGGCGATAGTCGCCTGCGGATTTGCCGTGCTGCGTTTTGACTACCGCGGCATGGGCGACAGCGACGGCGCGCAGCGCAACTTCGAGCAGATCGACGGTGACATTGCCGCAGCCATGGCCGCGTTGCGGCGCGACGTGCCCACGGTTGAGCGCATCGTGCTGTGGGGTTTGTGCGACGGCGCGTCGGCCGCGCTGATGTATTGGCAGGCCACCCGTGACCCCGTCGTGGCGGGGCTGTGCCTGGCCAATCCCTGGCTGCGTTCAGCGGCAGGGCAAGCGCGCACCCAGGTCAAGCACTACTACACCCAACGCCTGCGAGAACGCGCGTTCTGGACCAAATTGTTGTCGGGCAAGGTCGCGTGGTCGGCACTCACCGGCTTGGCCTCCAGCCTGCGCAAACTGGTCTCCAACCCACCCGAGACAAAGTCCACGCTGTCCTGTGGCACGAGCATGGCTTATGGCATACGCATGGCCGAGGGCTGGCGGCAGTTTCCGGGGCCGGTATTGCTGCTCTTGAGCGGCCGCGACTTCACGGCCAAGGAGTTCACCGACACCGCCGACCGCGACCCGGCCTGGCGCGGCGCGCTGGCGATGCCCAAGGTGCAACGCCAAGAGTTTCCTGAAGCGGACCACACGTTTTCCGATCTTCGGCAATGCCGCGATGTCGAGGCACGAACCTGCGCCTGGCTGGATGGGCTGGGGGCGCCATGACGCAAGCTGGCTCGACGCTGCAATCGACGTCCGCGCCGCGCCTGGTCGAGGTTGATGCCCTTCGCGGCCTGGCCGCGATAGCGGTCGTGCTGTTTCACTACACCACTCGCTTCGAGGCGCTTTTTGCGCCGACCACTGTTCCGAGCTTTGCCTTGGCGTGGGGTCACCGGGGCGTGAATCTATTCTTCATCATCAGCGGCTTCGTGATCTTCATGACCTTGGAGCGCACCCGGCAGCCCATGGACTTCGTGGTCTCACGCTTCTCGCGGCTGTTTCCCGCGTATTGGCTGGCCATCGTGCTGACCTTTGCCATCACCCACCTGCTGGGCCTGCCGATCAAACTGGTTGACTGGCGGGCCGCCATCGCCAACGTCGTGATGTTGCACAACCTGGTTGGCGTGCCGCATGTGGATGGCGTGTACTGGACGCTGGAGGTGGAGTTGCTGTTTTATGCCGGCATGTTTGCGCTGTACAAAACGGGCCGACTGGACCAGATCCACCTCGCCTTGCGTGCCCTGCTGGCGCTCGCGGTGGTCTACCACCTGGCCCAAGTCTGGACTGGCGTCAACCTGATGCCCTGGATGGTGTATCGCCTGCTGATCCTGCAGTACCTGCCCTGGTTTTGCCTGGGCATCGCGGTGTATGTCGGGCTGCATCCGCGCAATGCGCAGGCCAAGCGCCAGGCAGGCCTCACGGCACTTGCGGCCATGGGGACGTTGGCCTTGGTTGAATCCGCCTGGATCGGCGTGCTGGCCCTGGCGCTGACCAGTCTGGTGTGGCTGGCGGCAAGCGGGCGCGCAGCGCCGCTGCGCTGGCAGGTGCTGGTCTGGCTGGGTGGCATCTCTTACCCGCTCTATCTGCTGCATGAAAACATCGGCTGGAGCCTGCTCTTGCGCCTCCATGCCTTGGGCGTGGGGCCGGATCTGAGCGTGGCGCTGGTGGTGATGGCGGTGCTGCTGCTGTCCCACGCCGCACATCGAAGCGTTGAGTTGCCGGCCATGCGCTGGATACGCCGGCGCTGGCGCGAACGGCAAAACTTGGCATGACGCCCACCCGCGCCAAGACGACGGCCCGGGTCGCGGCGGCTCTGCTGCTGGCAGTGCTGCTACTCGTGGGTTGGGGTTTGAAGCGCCAGGCCGTCGACTCGTCGGCGCGGGCCGCCTTGGCACACCGCCTCGATTTGAGAGTCGCCGCAGGGTCACAGCCACGCCTTGACTGCGCCACTTTGGCGACTCAAAAACCCTTGGTTCTGCTGGCGCTTGGCCAATCAAACGCCGGCAATCACGGCGCGACAACGCGCGTCGGGCAAGCCCCCATCACCGTGGTGGCTCAAGGCCAGTGCTTGCAAGCCAGCGACCC
>JAYWDK010000123.1:0-6242 GCA_043779845.1 Betaproteobacteria bacterium
CGGCGCTGCGAACGGCGCTGTGACAGGCGCCGCAGCAGGCGGCACGGCGGAGCCGGGTGAATTCAAGCTCACATTGGGCAGCTACCACCTGGTTGGCGACGGCAAGTCCGGCAATGGCACTGACCTGAACCTGCGCTTGCGCCGCAATAGTCGCACGCTGTGGGCGGGCGTCTACCGTGACGCTGACTTTGGCCGCCAGTTCCGCGTGGGTTGGGACGACCAGTGGGGCTTGCCGACGCTGGCCGGACAGCCCTTGTTGGCCTTGCCATCGCTGCAACTGGCCAGCGGCGGGTTTGTGGGCGCAAGCTTTGCCGTGCAGCTTGGCGCGCCTTTTTACGCCCAGTTCGGCGTGGGGCGCACCAACCTCAAGCCCTACGCCAACCTCAATTTCGACCCCAACGACGCGCTGACGCTGGCGCTGGGCTGGCAGGGCGAAGGCAGCCGGCAAATGGCGCTGACCGTGATCGCCGACGACCGGCTTGGCACGGGCCAGCAGCACCATCACCTGACGCTGCGCTGGCCGCTGCCGGCGGGGCTGCGGCTCAGTGCGGATTTGCTGCACAAGCAGGGCCAGGGCGATGGCGGCCTGGTCAATGCCTGGGGTTGGAGCCTGGGGCTTGACGGCGCCGAGTGGTTCGCCAAGCTGGCCCGCGACCCGAAGCAAAACTTCTCGGTGCAAGACGCCTGGCGCATGTCAGTCGGGCGCCGGTTCTGAGCGACCCCAACGCGGTGCATCTGCGGCGGGGGGCGCGCGTGCTGGCCTCAGTACGCCAGGTGCAATCGGGTCGACAAAAAGGTCGCCGGGCCGCGATCGGCGTTGTAGCCGGGGTTGCTGATGCGCTGCATGTTCAGCGTCACGGTCAGCGCCGGCGCCAGTTTCAGGTTGTAGAAAGTCTCCAGCACCTGCTCACGGCCATAACGCAGCGCACCGTCGCCCAAGAAAAAGCTCAAACCGCCAGCCGCCAGGTAGTTGCGCCGCGCCGCCGACAACTGGTTGCGCGCCACGCCAAAGCCGAGGCTGTCGCCGCCGCGTTGCCAGGCGGCGCCGTCCAGCAGCAGGCCGCCCGACAAGGAGCTGTCGATCTCGGTGAAGGCCTCAGTCTCGGTCTGGCCGTCCGACCGGCTCCAGCGTGCAAACAGGCCCACGTGCTTGGCCAGCGACTGCTCCAGGCCCAGGCCCCAGCCCCACTTGGATTGCTCGTGGTCACGCACTTGGGTGATGTCCGGTGCGCCGCCGCTGCTTGCGGCCAAGGCCATCGCGTCGTCAAAACGCGCCATGCGGGCACGGTCGTGGAAGACGAGCACCCGCAGCCGGCCAGGCTCAGCACCCAGCACATGGGCGTGGCTCAGTTCGATCTGGTCGCCAAAATGGCGCCCCAGTTGGGGGTCAAGCGCTTGCTGGTTGGGCTGCCGGGGCAGGGCAAAGCGGCCGTAGCGCAGCGCCCAGTCGTCGTGAAACCATTCAAGTGCCGCGCCCACGGTGTAGCCACGCGCGTCGGCCGCAAAGTCGTAGGCGCCCATCGACATCAGCGACCAGTTCAGGAATTGGGTGCGCGGATCGTGGCTGTAGGCGTTGCCATCAAACAGATCGGCCACGGATACGTTGCCCACGGTGAGCACCACGCGGCGCCGGGCGATGGAGCCCGCCAGTTGGTTGAGATCCGACTCGACCGCCTCGGCCACGGCGCCAGGTTGATCATCCAGCCGCCAGGTGTGGCGGCCGAACAGGCGCGCCCGGTAAATCTTGAGTTCGGGCCCGGAGCTGCGGGCCATTTCACCGTTGGTGAAGCCACCCAGGCCGGTGAGATTGGACAGCGGCACCCCTTGCGCGCCTTCGGCGTCAAAGTACAGCTCGCCGTCGGCCCAAGGGCGCCAGCCCAATGCTGCTGTGGCGGTGAACGAATAACTCAGCTCACGCGCGGCGCCCAGGCTGTTGGGGCCGCTGTAGGGCGCCACCATGGCGGGCTTTTTCTGCCAGACGTAGGTGGCCTGGCCGTGCAGGTTCCAGGACTCTTCAGGGGCCTTGCCGGCCCAGGCCGGGTTGGCGACGTGCCAGGTCAGGGCGAACAAGGCAACCGCGCGCAGCGTGGTTGCCGGTGAATAAATTTTCTGCGAATCACGCATCGCCCACTCCGGCCAAACGCCGATTGGACACCAGGTTCACGACAGCTCAATGACCCCGGCCCACCGCCCGGGCGCAGCGCCTGGCGGGCTCAATGCAGGGCGCCATCCATCAGGCCCATCTCATTGCTGCTCATCATTTGCTCGATATCCATCAGGATCAGCATGCGTTCGTCATCACCGGTGCTGACGGTGCCCAGTCCGCTGATGTAGCTTGAATCAATGCTGCCGTTGAACTCAGGCGCGGGCTTGATCTGGCGACACGGCGTTGTTTTCGAGGGCGGTGACGGCGCGCATGAGAGGTTCCTTGGGGCTATTGGCAACGGCTAAACGGCAGCATGACGGGGCGACCCCACGCGGTTTTGGCGTGCGCCCAGGTCAGCCCGGTTGGGGCTGGTGGACGCTGGGTCGGTCGGTCAAACAAAACCGCGTCGGTAGATCAAATCAACCGTGGCCAAGGTGGGCAAGCGATGAACAGTGCCCTGCGACAATTGTTTCGATGAACCCTCAGGAGCAACTTTTTGCCACCGACCCCCCGCCCGAGGCCTTGAGCGCGGCGCGGGCTGCTGCGCCAGACGCCGGGGCCCAAGCGGGTCTGGCGAATGACGCGCCCTTGGCCGAGCGCCTGCGGCCCCGGACACCCGATGACGTGATCGGCCAGGCCCACCTGATGGGGCCCGGCAAACCGCTGCGTGTTGCGTTCGAGACCGGCCGCCTGCATTCGATGATCCTGTGGGGCCCGCCGGGCGTGGGCAAAACCACGCTGGCGCGGCTGATGGCGGGTGCCGCGAATGGTCAGCCCCCAGGCAACGCCGACAGCGTCGCCGGCCCACCAGGGGCGCGAGCCGACTTGGGGCGGCCCGGCGTCGGCTCACGTTTCATCGTGCTGTCCGCCGTGTTGGCCGGGGTCAAGGACATCCGCGAGGCGGTGGAGCAGGCGCTGGCGGCACGCGCCAACCCTGCCACTGGCACCGGCGGCCTGGGCACGGTGGTGTTTGTGGACGAAGTGCACCGCTTCAACAAGGCGCAGCAGGATGCGTTTTTGCCGCACGTCGAATCGGGCTTGTTCACCTTCATCGGCGCCACCACCGAGAACCCGAGCTTCGAGGTCAACTCGGCGCTGTTGTCACGCGCCACGGTGCATGTGCTCAAGTCGCTGGACGACGCCGAACTGACCCAGCTGATTGAGCGCGCCCGCAGCACTTTGGCCGCGCCCCAGCTCACTGATGCAGCGCGCTTGCGGCTGATTGGCTACGCCGACGGTGACGCCCGCCGCTTGCTCAACGCCTATGAAAACCTGATCGCACTGGTGCGGGGCACCGCCGGCCCGGGGCTGCCATCCGATGAGCCGCCGCCCGAGATCGGCGAGTTGCAACTGGAGCAG
Source organism: Betaproteobacteria bacterium (assembly GCA_043779845.1). GTDB lineage: Bacteria > Pseudomonadota > Gammaproteobacteria > Burkholderiales > Burkholderiaceae_C > Pseudaquabacterium. The sequence goes on from JAYWDK010000123.1 coordinate 3,506, forward strand.
GCGCTGGGCGAGATGCTGCGCCGCTACGACAAAGGTGGCGACCAGTTTTACGACATGATTTCGGCGCTGCACAAAAGCGTGCGGGGCTCGGATCCCGACGCAGCGATGTACTGGCTGGCGCGCATGCTCGATGGTGGCGTGGATGTGCGCTACGTGGCGCGTCGCGTGCTGCGCATGGCCTCCGAAGATATTGGCCTTGCCGACCCGCGTGGCCAGCAGCTGGCCTTGCAGGCCACCGAAATTTATGAGCGCCTGGGCTCGCCCGAGGGCGAACTGGCGCTGGCTCAGGCCGTCGTCTATTTGGCGGTGGCGCCCAAGAGCAACGCCGTCTACAAAGCCTGGAACGCCGTGCGCGCGCTGGTCAAGCAGGATGTGACCCGCCCCGTGCCCATGCACTTGCGCAACGCGCCCACCAAGCTCATGAAGGGCCTGGGCCACGGTGACGGTTACCGCTATGCGCACGATGAAGCGGGTGGTTTTGCGGCTGGTGAGATTTACCTGCCGGACGGCCTGCCAGCGAGGCCGTTTTATCAACCCGTGCCACGCGGCCTGGAGTTGCGCATTGGCGAACGCCTGGCTGAGCTGCGGCGGCTGAACGCCGAGGCGCGCAAGCTTGCCAAGCTGGACGACCCGAGCGCGCCTTAGAAGCCTCGGTTTCGGCCCGTTTTTTAGACGATTGTTCGGCCGGCCAGGGGGTATCTCCCCTCGTTTTCTGCGTAGGCCCCCTCCTACAATCCCGCCCAGCCAAGAAACGGCCCGGCCAGCTTCTTGCTGACAAAAAAACATCAGCCCAGCGGGCAGCGTGACCACCCGGGTCACACCAACGCCCGGGCACGAGGATTGGAGACAGCCGTTATGGATACCTTGTTGCAGCAGATCATCAACGGTCTGGTGCTGGGCAGCATGTATGCGCTCGTGGCATTGGGTTACACGATGGTCTACGGGATCATCAACCTCATCAACTTTGCCCACGGCGAGGTGCTGATGGTGGGCGCGCTCACCAGTTGGACGGTGCTTCGAATGCTGGCCGATTCAGGCTTGCCCGGCTGGGTGATGTTGCTGATCTCACTGGTGGCCGCCATCGTGGTGTGCGCCGCGTTGAACTACGCCATCGAAAAAATCGCCTACCGCCCGCTGCGCAACGCGCCGCGCCTGGCCCCGCTGATCACCGCCATGGGCATGAGCTTGCTGCTGCAAACGCTGGCCATGATCATCTGGCAGCCCAGCACCAAGCCTTATCCGATCTTGCTGCCCTCAGAGCCGTATTTCATCGGCGGCGCGGTCATCAACCTCACGCAGATCCTGATCCTCGTCACCACCGCCGTCACCTTGGTGGGGTTGATGTACCTGGTCAACCGCACCAAGCTGGGCCGGGCGATGCGCGCCACCGCCGAGAACCCACGCGTGGCCGCGCTGATGGGCGTGCGCCCCGACATGGTGATCTCGGCCACCTTCATCATCGGTGCCGCGCTGGCCGCGCTGGCCGGCGTGATGTACGCCGCCAACTACGGCACGGTGCAGCACACCATGGGTTTTTTGCCGGGCCTCAAAGCTTTCACGGCGGCGGTGTTTGGCGGCATTGGCAACCTGGCCGGCGCGGTGGTGGGCGGTGTGTTGCTGGGCCTGATCGAGGCGCTGGGATCGGGTTACATCGGCACGCTGACAGGCGGCGTGCTGGGCAGCCAATACTCTGACATCTTCGCCTTCCTGGTGCTGATCCTGGTGCTCACCGTGCGGCCACAAGGCTTGCTGGGTGAACGTGTGGCCGATCGGGCTTGACGACCGACTTGACGACCAATTCAGCGACGAAAGAGCCTCATCATGAAAAACAAACTGATCGTCTTTTTGCTGGCCGCGCTGGCCTTGCTGCTGCTGCCGCTGCTGGCCCAGCATGCCGGTAATTTTTGGGTGCGCATGCTCGACTTTGCGCTGCTGTACGTGCTGCTGGCGCTGGGCCTGAACATCGTGGTGGGCTACGCCGGCTTGCTGGATCTGGGCTACGTGGCTTTTTATGCCGTGGGCGCCTATATGTTTGGCCTGCTGGCTTCGCCGCACCTCACTGATTCATTTGCCGGCATCAAAAGCATTTTTCCGGGCGGGCTGCACACACCGGTGTGGGTGGTGATCCCGCTCGGTGCGGCGCTGGCCGGTTTGGCCGGCATCACGCTGGGCGCGCCAACGCTCAAGCTGCGCGGTGATTACCTGGCCATCGTCACCTTGGGCTTTGGCGAGATCGTGCGGGTGTTCATGAACAACCTTGACCGCCCGATCAACATCACCAACGGCCCCAAGGGCTTGCAACAGATCGACAGCATCAAGATTTTTGGCGTGGACCTGGGCAAAACCGGTGATCTGTTCGGCTTCGAGATCTCGTCTGTCACCAAGTACTACTACCTGTTTCTGTTGCTGGTCACGGTGAGCGTGGTGATCTGCTACCGGCTGGAGCGCAGCCGCGTGGGCCGCGCCTGGATGGCGATTCGTGAGGATGAGATCGCCGCCAAGGCCATGGGCATCAACACCCGCAACCTCAAGCTGCTGGCCTTTGGCATGGGGGCCACCTTTGGCGGCGTGTCGGGGGCGATGTTTGCGGCGTTTCAGGGTTTTATCTCGCCCGAATCCTTCAGCCTGATGGAGTCGGTGATGATCGTCGCCATGGTGGTGCTGGGGGGCCTGGGTCATCTGCCGGGCGTGGTGCTGGGGGCCGTGTTGCTGGCCGCGCTGCCCGAGGTTCTGCGCT
>JAYWDK010000124.1:0-6235 GCA_043779845.1 Betaproteobacteria bacterium
ACACGGTGTTGTGGACTCGCCTGCGTGCAGGCTCAGACATTCGGCGTCTTTCAAGGTCAGCGGTAACGCCATCGGTACGCGTCCAAGACGGCCTGCGCATGGCGTCGTCTGGTGTCTCGGGCCTTGCGCCTTGTGCCTGCTTGCGCAAGTGGATTGAGGTGACGACCTTCAACCCGCACCGTGCTATAGCCCAAAGCAGCCGCCTCGGACGCCCTGCAGCCAGAACCCATCACGGTGGTGACAGACGCCGAATGTCTGAGCCTGCTCAGCAGGCGAGTCCACAACACACCGTGCCTGAAAACATCAAGGGCAAACCTATTGAAACTGGGTTCGGGCCCTTTTCTTTGCTGACTTTCTTTTCGGCCCGAAAAGAAAGCCAGTCGCCCGCCGGGGCGAATACCCGGCGCAATGCAGATAGCGAGCACAGCTGCCTGCAAGGTGATCCACCGCCCTGGCACCGAATGCCCCCTCACCCCAACCCTCGCCCCCGGGTACGGGGCCGAGGACTCAGCCGAACGTGCTTGGTTTAGCGGCCGCGCCTGACGCCAACTCGGCCGCAGCCACCGTCGCCATCAGCCCATCAGCCGTGCCCTCGCTGGCCGGCCACATCGGCGCCCGCAGCTCGTTTTGCAACCAGCCTTGCCTGGCCAGCGCGGCTTTCAGCGGTGCCGGGTTGGGCTCGGCAAACGCCGCGCTGGTCAGCGGGCGCAAGCCGCGCCACAGCTTGCGGGCGGCGTCGAGTTGGCCCGTCTGCATCAAGCCAAACAGGCGCACGAACAAGGCCGTGTTGAGATGCGCGCTGGCGGTGATGCTGCCCACGGCGCCGCGCGCCAACGGGTCAAACAACTCCAAAATGGACCGTGTCAAAACCGGTCGGGCGAGCGCTGGGGCAGGGTGGCGGAATGGGGGGCAGGACGGGCTGACAACCTGCGGAAAATTCTAGCAATGCGAGAATTCAAGCCATGAACCCCAGCCCCCGCGTGACCATCCAGACCGCTGACTTTGACCTCTCGGCCGAGGTGGCCGCGTTGCGCGCCGATGACGGCGGGGTGGGCGCCATCACCAGCTTTGTAGGCACCGTGCGCGACCGCAATACCGGCCAGGCGGGTGCGGTGAGCGCGATGGAGCTGGAGCATTACCCCGGCATGACCGAGCGCGCCATCGAGGCCATGATCGACGAGGCCTTGAAGCGTTTTGACCTGCATGCCGCACGTGTGATCCACCGCGTGGGCTTGCTGCAGCCGGGCGACCAGATCGTGCTGGTGGTGGTCACGTCGGCCCACCGGGGTGAATCGTTCAAGGGCTGCGAGTTTTTGATGGACTACCTCAAGACGCAGGCGCCGTTCTGGAAAAAGGAAACCACGCCCGAGGGTGCGCGCTGGGTGGACGCGCGGGTGACGGACGACGAGGCCCTGGCGCGCTGGGGGCTGGTGGCCTGCAACGGCGCCTGACATGCGGCCTACATCCCGTCAAACGCAGCTTGGAGTTCACCGATGAATGCCGCCCCTGACATCACAGCCGTGCATGCGCTGGCCGTGGCTGTTGGTGCCGCCGTCGGCGCCTTGCTGCGCTGGCTGGCGGGCCTGGCTTTCAATGGGCTGTGGGCCGGGTTTCCGCTGGGCACCTTGTTGGTCAACTGCCTGGGTGGTGGCCTGATCGGCGTGGCCATGGTGTGGTTTGCCCGCGCGCCCGACGAGACACAGCGTTTGCTGCTGGTCACGGGCGTGCTGGGTGGCTTCACCACGTTTTCATCGTTCTCGGCTGAGTCACTGGGTTTGATGCAGCGCGGCGCGTTTGGTCTGGCGCTGCTGCACAGCGCGGCCCATTTGGCGGGTGCGCTGGCCTGTACCGCGCTGGGTTTTACGCTGGCGCGCATGGTGCTGCGCTGAGCCATTGGCCGCCGGTCCATTCCTGGCGTGGCGGGCGCAGTGAGCGCCCGCCATCAAGCCCCATCTTTTTGATCAAAGTGCTGCACCAACTCGCGCAGCCAATCCCGCAGCCGGTCGCGTTCGGTGGCGCCCAGTTCTTCAAGCCGCTGGGCCTCGTGGGCGCTGGCGGCCACCAGCAGCGGCGCCACGTGTTGCTGGCCTGCGGGGGTGAGCGCCACGCGGGCCCGGCGCGCATCCGTGGTGTCCGCCCGCCGCTCCACCCAGCCTTGCGCCACCAGGCGGTCCAGGGTTTTGGTCACGGTGGGTTGTTTGGCCAGCACCTCTTGCGCCAGTTGGCCCACGGGCAGTGGCGGGCTGTCGCTCAAAGTGGCCAGCACCCGCCATTCCAGCGAGTTCAGCCCCGCCGCGCGCAGCTGCGGCTCAAAGCCGCGCCACAGCGCATGGCTGGCGCGCGCCAGCAAATAAGGCAAGTGTTGGTGCACAAAGCGTTGGGTCATGGCGAGGTTTCATGCGGTGGTGTTTGCGGCGCTGTTTGGGGGCAAACCACCCCGTCCGGGTAGACCCCGGCTTGCTTCATATCAATGAATTTTCATATATTCCAAAGACGATGACTCTAGCCACCAACCCTGCAATCGATCCGGCCGCTACCAATCCGGTGGCGCTGCCCGATCAGCCCACGCCGCAAGTGCTGCGTGCCGCGCTGGGGCGTTTTGCCACGGGCGTGACCATCATCACCTGCCGCGATGCCGCAGGCGCGCCGGTGGGCCTGACCGCCAACTCGTTTGCGTCGCTGTCGCTGGACCCGCCACTGGTGTTGTGGTCGCTGCGCAAGGCCAGCGGCAGCCTGGCGGCGTTTGAAGCGGCGCCGCACTTTGCCATCAACGTGCTGGCTGAAACGCAGGTGGACTTGTCGCGCCGATTTGCGTCGTCAGTGGCTGACAAGTTTGCCGAAGGGGTGTGGGCCGATGGCTTGGGCGGCGCGCCCGTGCTGGCGGGGTGCACCGCCGTTTTTGAATGTGCAACTGCCACCCGGCATGACGCGGGCGACCATGTGTTGTTCATTGGCCGCGTGTTGCGGCTGGCTGATTTGAGCGTGGCGCCGCTGCTGTTTCAGGGTGGCCATTACCGGATGATGGGCGAGGTGCTGTGAGGCAAAACATGGGCAATATCCGGCTGGAAGCCAAGTGGATCGACAGCTTTTGCGAGGTGTTTCGCCTGTGTGGTGTGTTGCCCGGTGATGTGTGCGCCGTGCTCTCCGAGACCCAATCGCGCCCTGTGCTGGTGCAGCTCAGCGAGCTGGCGCTGGCGCGGCTGGGCGCGCGCTGGTTTCATGTGGTGCTGCCCACGCCGCGCCAAAGTGCACCAGTGCCCGTGCGGTCTACCGGTGCGTCTGATGCCATCGGCCGCTTGGCGCCGGTGGTGGCCGCGCTGGCGGGCAGCGTCTTCGTGGCCGATTGCACCGTTGAAGGCTTGCAGCACGCGGTGGAGCTGCCTGAAATCTTGAAGGGCGGCGCGCGCGTGCTGGTGGTCAGCAACGAGCACCCCGAGATCCTGGAGCGCACGGTGCCACGCGCCGAAGACGAAGCCGATGTGCGCAACGCGATGCGCACGCTCAAGGGCGCCAAGCTGATGCAAGTCACGTCCAGTGCGGGCAGTGACCTCACTATTTCGCTAACCGGCGCGCGCATAGGCGGGGTGTGGGGCTTCACGGCCAAGCCGGGCAGCTTGAGCCACTGGCCCGCCGGGCTGGTGCTGGCGTTTCCGGCAGCGGGTGCGGTCAACGGCCGGCTGGTGCTGGCGCCGGGCGACGTGAACCTCACCTTCAAGCGCTACCTGGCTGACGCGGTGACGCTGCAAATCGTTGATGACCACGTGGTGGCGATTGAGGGCCACAGCGTGGACGCCGACCTGATGCGTGGCTACTTTGCCGCCTGGGCCACCGAGCCCGGCGACCGCATGGCCTATGCCGTGTCGCACGTGGGCTGGGGCCTGAACCGCCGCGCCCGCTGGGACGCCATGACGTTTTACGACAAGGCTGATTTCAACGGCACCGAGCTGCGCGCTTTTGCCGGCAACTTTTTGTACTCCACCGGCGCCAACGAGGTGGCCGGCCGCCACACGCTTGGCCATTTTGATTTGCCGATGCGCGGCTGCACGGTGGCGCTGGACGGCGTGGCCGTGGTTGAAAACGGGGTCTTGTTGTGAGCGGTGTTTTGGTCACCGCCGCGCCGCTGGCGCACTTGCGCTGGCGCGCCGACCCCAAGCCCAACAGGCTTGCGGACCCGCCGCTGGTGGTTTTGCTGCACGGCGTGGGCGGTGGTCGCAGCGCTTGGGGCGAGGGCCCAGCCAGCACCGGCGCGCTGCTTGCGGCGGCGGGCTACACCGTGCTGGCGGTGGATTTTCCGGGTTATGGCTTGACGCCCACTGTTGCGCCGTATGACTTGGCCGGACTGGCCGCGTCGGTGCAAGCGCTGATTGAGGCGCAGGGCCCGGGCCCCGCCACCGTGGTGGGCCACAGCATGGGCGGCATGGTGGCGCAAGAGCTGGCCGCCCGCGCGCCGCAGGTGGTGGCGGCGCTGGTGCTGGCCAGCACCTCACCCGCCTTCGGCAAGCCCGGAGGGGACTGGCAACGCGAGTTTTTGCAGTCGCGTTTTGCGCCACTCGATGCGGGCCTGGGCATGGCCGGCCTGGCCGCGCAATTGGTGCCCAGCATGGTGGCGCCTGCCACACCACCTGAGCGCATCGCCGCCGCCCAGGCGCTGATGTCCACGGTGCCCGAGGCCACCTACCGCAGTGCGGTGGCCGCGCTTGTGAGCTTTGACCGCCGGGCCAATTTGCCCTTGATCAGCGCGCCCACACTGGTCATCACCGGTGAATACGACCGCACGGCGGCGCCCGAGGTGGCGCGGCGCATGGCCGAGCGCATCGCCGGGGCACAACTGGCCATCGTGACTGGCGTTGGCCACTTGCTCAACATCGAGTCGCCCGCCGCCTTCAACACCGCGCTGCTGGCTTTTTTGCCGCAGCGCCAATTGCCAGGAGAACCACCGATGTCCAACGTGAATGTTCCAAATTCGGTTCCAAGCTCGGCCCCAAATTTGGCCACGCCGCCCGCCGCAGTCGTCACCCGCTACCAGCCCTCGCACATCGCCGGCAACCCCAAGAATTTGACGCCCTTGCAACGGGATTTGATCAGCCGCATGGCAGCACTTGGCCCCTGTTTTGCCGCCCGCGCCGAGCGTTATGACCGCGAAGCCAGCTTTCCGTTTGAGAACTACGATGACTTGCGCCAGGCCGGCTTTCTGGGCATTTGTGTGCCCACCGCCTACGGGGGCATGGGCGCCGACTTTGCCACCTACGTGATGGTGGCCGCCGAGCTGGGCCGCTGGTGCGGCGCCACGGCGCTGAGCTTCAACATGCACGTGTGCTCGTGCCTGTGGGCCGGCGACATTGCCGACGCGTTGGACATGACGCCCGAGCAGCGCGCCGACCACGAAACCAACCGCGCCCACCACTTTGGGCGCATCGTCAACGAGGGCCGGCTGTACGCGCAGCCGTTTTCTGAAGGGGGTGCTGCGGCGGCGGGCGCCGCGCCCTGGGGCACCATCGCGCGCAAGGTGGCCGGTGGTTATGTGGTCAGCGGCAAAAAAATCTTTGCGTCTCTGGCGGGCGCCGCCGACACCTACGGCGTGCTCTGCACGCTCGACCGGCCCGACCGCGCGGGCGGTGGCACGCGGCGAGATTCGATGTACCTGGCGGTGCCCGCCACCGCGCCGGGTGTCACGGTGGTGGGTGACTGGGACCCGCTGGGCATGCGTGGCACCGTCAGCCGCAACCTGCTGTTTGCCGATGTGTTTGTGCCCGAGACGGCGCGCATGATGCCCGAGGGCGTGTACTTTCAGGCGGCCAGCCGCTACCCGCACATGTTTGCCACGCTGTCGCCCACCTACATGGGCGTGGCCCAGGCGGCCTATGACTTCACGGTGCAGTATTTGCGCGCCGAGGTGCCGGGCATGCCGCCCGTCAAGCGCCGCATGTACCCCACCAAGCAATACGCCGTGGCCGAGATGCGCATCAAGCTTGAAGCCACGCGTGCGCTTTTTTTGCAAAACGCCCGAGACGCCTGCATTGACCCCGACAAAGACGCGCGCATGCGCCTGTACGCGGCGCACTACACCATCATGGAAAGCGCCAATGACATCTGCCGGCTGGCGGTGCGCACCTGTGGTGGGCAAAGCATGCTCAAGTCGCTGCCGCTGGAGCGCCTGTACCGTGACAGCCGTTGCGGCAGCCTGATGCTGCCCTGGACGGCCGAGCTGTGCATGGACCGCCTGGGCCGTGAATGC
>JAYWDK010000125.1:0-6212 GCA_043779845.1 Betaproteobacteria bacterium
GACAAGTCGTACTCGATTGGTGGCAACTACACCATGGGCATCGTGCGGGTCAACGCCGGCGTGTTCCGCTACACCGCCGATCAGGGCGCGCTGGGCGGCCGCAGCGACAACGCCTACACCGTGTCGGCACGCATTGCACCGGCCGGCAAGATCGACTACCAGATCGGTTACCAGGACATGAAGGCCAACAACGCCGGTGTCAGTGGCAGCGGCAACGTGCTCAATGCCTTTGCCGACGCCAGCGGAATCAAGGCCACGGCCACGGGCAGCCGCTCCACGCTGTACGCGTCGGCCTTCTACCACTTCGACAAGATCACCGAGATCTACATTGCCGGTGACTACCTGAAGCTCAAGGACGGCTACAAGGTGGGCTCGACCAACGGTTTTTCGAGCCAGACCGAACTGGCCGTGGGCTTGCGTACCAAGTTCTGATCGACACGCCGCCGTGTGACGCGTGGCGCCGCATCGTCGGTGCCACGCCCCATCAAGCATGACCTGGCCGCCCGGGCGAAGCCTGTTCACCAAAAGAGTTAGCAAAACAAACCATGTTGAATCGACTACTCGATCGCATCGAGGAGGGGCTGATCACCTTCCTGATTGGCGCGGCCACGCTGGTGATCTTTTTTGCGGTGGTGCACCGCTTTCTCTCGGGCGTGCCCTTCATCCAGGATTACACCGTCAAGATGGACGTGAGCTGGGCGCAAGAGCTGTGCATCTTCATGTTTGTGTGGATGGCCAAGTTTGGCGCGGCCTACGGTGTGCGCACCGGCATCCACGTGGGCGTGGACGTGATCATCCGCAAGCTCACCGGCACGCCGCAAAAAATGCTGGTGCTGTTTGGCCTGTTTGCCGGCGCGCTGTTCACCGGGGTGGTGTGCGCGCTGGGCAGCAACTTTGTCTGGCACATGGCGCATACCGATCAAGTGTCGGCGGACCTGGAAATGCCGATGTGGATTGTTTACCTGTGCGTGCCGCTGGGCACCGGGCTGATGTGTTACCGCTTTTTGCAGGTGGCCTGGAGCTACTGGCACACCGGCGAGCTGCCGCACCACGACCACGGCCATGTTGAGGGCATTGAGGACGTCGGGCCGCTGGCCGTACCGTCTGAACAAGAACTCAAGGGAGCGCGCTGATGCACGCCGCCATCATTTTTGTGCTGCTGATCGTGCTCATGCTCACGGGCATGCCGATCAGCATTTCGCTCGGCCTCACGGTGCTGACGTTTTTGTTCACCATGACCGACGTGCCGGTGGCGTCGGTGGCGCTCAAGTTGTTCACTGGCATCGAGAAGTTCGAGATCATGGCGATCCCGTTTTTCATCCTGGCCGGCAACCTGCTCACGCACGGCGGCGTGGCGCGCCGCATGATCCGCTTTGCCACCTCGATGCTGGGCCATTACCACGGCGGCCTGGGCCTGGCGGGCGTGCTGGCTTGCGCGCTGTTTGCGGCGGTGTCGGGCTCCAGCCCGGCCTGCGTGGTGGCCATTGGATCGGTGATCCTGCCGGCGATGGTCAGGCAAGGTTTCCCCAAGAACTTTGGCGCGGGTGTGATCACCACCTCGGGCGCGCTGGGCATCCTGATCCCGCCGTCGATTGCGATGGTGATGTACTCGGTGTCCACCAACGTGTCGGTGGGCACCATGTTCATCGCCGGCATCGTGCCGGGCGTGGCCATGGCCACCGCGCTGGGCCTCACCACCTGGTACATCGCCCGCAAAAACGACTACCCGCGCATGCCCAAGGCCAACTGGGGCGAGCGCTGGACGGCCTTCAAAGAAAGCGCCTGGGGCCTGATGCTCATCGTGGTGGTGATGGGCGGCATCTACAGCGGCATCTTCACGCCCACCGAGGCGGCGGCCATGGCGGCGGTGTATGCCTTTGTGGTGACGGTGTTCATCTACAAGGACATGCCGCTCAAGCGCATTCCCAAGGTGCTGCTTGATTCGGCCAGCATGAGCGCCATGCTGCTCTACATCATCACCAACGCGGTGTTGTTCAGCTTCTTGATGACCAGCGAAAACATCCCGCAGGCCATGGCCGATTGGCTGATCGGCCAGGGCTTTGGGCCCATCGCGTTTTTGCTGGTGGTCAACATCCTGCTGTTGATGGCGGGCAACGTGATGGAGCCCAGCTCGATCATCCTGATCATGGCGCCCATCCTGTTTCCGGTGGCCATCAAGCTGGGCATCGACCCCATCCACTTCGGCATCCTGATCGTCGTCAACATGGAGGTGGGCATGTGCCACCCGCCGGTGGGGCTGAACCTGTACGTGGCCTCGGGCATCACCAAGATGGGCATCAGCGAGCTCACGGTGGCGGTGTGGCCGTGGCTGCTGACCATGCTGGCGTTTTTGGTCGTGGTCACTTACTGGCCGGGGCTCTCGCTGTGGCTGCCGCACCTGCTGGGCAAGTAGCGGGCAGCGGGCCGGTGCCCGCTATTTGGCCGGCACGCCCACCGTGGCGGGGTACGGGCGGGTCTCAGGCGGGCCGCGTCACTTGGACGTCGGAAACCCGAACTCCGCGCCCTTGGCAATGCTTTCGGGCCAGCGCTGCATCACGCTCTTTTGCTTGGTGTAGAAGCGCACACCCTCTTCGCCGTAGGCGTGCATGTCACCAAACAGGCTGCGCTTCCAGCCGCCGAAGCCGTGCCAGGCCATCGGCACCGGGATGGGCACGTTGATGCCCACCATGCCGACTTGCACCCGGCGTGAAAATTCGCGTGCGATGCCGCCGTCGCTGGTGTAGAGCGACACGCCGTTGCCGTATTCATGGTCATTCACCAGCTTCACGGCGCTGGCAAAGTCGCGCACGCGCACGCACACCAGCACCGGGCCGAAGATCTCTTCCTGGTAAATCCTCATCGACGGCAGGACATGGTCGAACAAGCTGCCACCGGTGAAGAAGCCGCCTTCCAGGCCGGAGACCTTCAGGCCTCGGCCGTCGACCACCAGCGTGGCGCCTTCTGCCACGCCGATGCCGATGTAGCCTTCGATACGGTCCTTCGCCACTTGCGTGACGATCGGGCCCATTTCGGCCGCCAGGTCCATCGGGTTCATCACCTTGAGCGTGCGGGCGCGCGCGGCCACCTTCGGCACGATCTGGTCGGCGATGTCACCCACCAGCACGGCCACGGAAATCGCCATGCAGCGCTCGCCGGCCGAGCCGTAGGCCGCGCCCACCAGCGCGTCCACCGCTTGCTCAACATCCGCATCAGGCATCACCACCAGGTGGTTCTTGGCGCCGCCCAGGGCTTGCACGCGTTTGCCGTGGCGCGCGCCGGTCTCGTAGATGTACTGGGCGATGGGCGTGCTGCCCACAAAACTGATGGCCTTGATGTCGGGGTGGGTGAGCAGCGCGTCCACCGCCACCTTGTCGCCCTGCACCACGTTGAACACGCCGTCCGGCAAGCCGGCTTGGGTCAGCAGGTCAGCCATGAACATGGCGCAGCTAGGGTCACGCTCGCTGGGCTTCAGGATGAAGGCGTTGCCGGCGGCCAGCGCGATGGGGAACATCCACAGCGGCACCATGCACGGAAAGTTGAACGGCGTGATGCCAGCCACCACGCCCAGCGGCTGGCGCAGCGTGTGGTTGTCGATGCCGGTGGACACCTGTTCGGTGAAATCGCCCTTCAGCAACTGGGGCGCGCCGCAGGCAAATTCAACGATGTCGATGCCGCGGGCGACTTCGCCTTGCGCGTCGGTGAACACCTTGCCGTGCTCGGCGCTGATCATCGCGGCCAGCGTGTCGCGGTGCTGGTTCAGTAGCTGCAGGAAGTTGTTCAGCACCCGGGCGCGGCGGATTGGCGGCATGTCGCCCCAGGCCGGCTGCGCGGCGCAAGCGGCGGCCACGGCGGTGTTGACTTCATCGCTTGATGCCAACGCCACCTGGCGCGCCACCTGGCCGGTGGCCGGGTTGTAGACCGCCTGCTGCCGGCCACTGGCGCCGGGCACCGGTCGACCCGAGATGAAGTGGCCGACATCGGCGGAATGGGTGAAAGCGACGGGTGCGGCCATGGGTGACTTTCAAAAGTGAGGTGGCGACGCGGTCGCCAGGGCAGCGCAGTCTAGGCCGCGCCCATAGTCGGCGCCAGCACTTGCGGCTGGATTCATTGTTCAGAATGCTGAACAATTGAGCGGCCAATTCGAGAACAGCCATGGACGACCGACGCATTGAAACCCTCTGGAGCCACGTGCATTGGCTCAGCGTGCTGGGCATGCTGGGCAGCTTCACGGCGGCCGCGCAGCGCCTGGGCGTCAGCAAGGCGGCCATGAGCCAGCGCATTGCCGAGCTGGAGCGCGCGGCCGGCGTGCCCCTGGTGCAACGCACCACCCGCAGCGTGCGCCTCACCGAAGCCGGCCAACAACTGACCGACGCCACCAGCGGCGCCTTTGATGCCATCAGCACGGCGTTTGCCGGCATCAAGGATTTGGCGGCCACGCCCAGCGGCCGGGTGCGCATCACCGTGCCGGTGGCCCTGGCGCGTCAGCAGATCGTGCCGCTGTTGCCGGCGTTTTTGCGCGCACACCCCGAGGTGCGCATTGAGCTCGATCTGTCAGACCGGCTCGTGCCGCTGGCCCAGGAGGGGTTTGATCTGGCCATTCGCCACAGCCCGGCGCCGCCTGAAACCCACGTGGCCTGGACGTTGTGCAGCACCCGCTCGGTGCTGGTGGCCAGCCGCGCCTACTTGCGCCGCCGGGGCACGCCCAAGCTGCCGGCCGATCTGGTGGCGCATGACTGCCTGCCCTACCTGCGCCCCGGTGACGCGCCAGCCTGGCAGTTGCTGCCGCTGCAGGCGGAGGCCGGGCAAAAAGTGACGGTTCCCGTGAGCGGCTGTTTTGCCGCCAACAACAGCGAGGCGCTGCGCGAGGCGGCGCTGGCCGGCCTGGGCATCACCTTGCTGCCCGACTTCAGCGCCCAGGCCGCGCTGCGCACCGGCAAGCTGGTGGTGGTGTTGCCGCAGTGGCAGCCCGTGGGCAGTTTTGGCGAGCACCTTTACGCGATCCGACCCTACAGCCCCTACGTGCCACGCGCCGTGCAGGCACTGGTGGCCTACCTGCGCGAGGCGCTCAAAGCCGGGTTTGCGGTTTGACGCAGCCCCCGGGCGGCAAGCGACAATTGGCCCCATGAGCACACGTCTGATCGTCCCCAAAGCCGTGCCGCGCGGCGCGCCAAAAGCGGCCCCGGCAGAGCCCGCCAATTTTGGCCCGTTGAGCGAGCAGGAGCTTGAAAGCCTGCAGGCGCTGCTCGACAGCCTGCCCGACACCATGGAGCCGCTGGACACCGTGATGATCGACGGTTACCTGTGCGGCCTGCTGCTGCAACCCCAGCCGGTGCCCGAGGTCCGCTGGCTGGCGCACATCCCTGACGTGGACGCGCGCCAAACCCCCGCCCGTTTTGACTTTGCCAAGATGAGCGCGCTGGTGCTGCGCCGCTACCACGAGCTGGACGCCGCCATCGCGCAGCGCCAGTGGTTTGACCCCTGGGTTTACGAGCTCGACGAAGAAGCCAGCCCATCCGAGACCGTGATGCCCTGGGTAGCGGGGTTTTCAACGGCGGTGGATTTGTTCACCACGCTGATGGACCGCCACGAGCCCGCATTGCTGGAGCCGCTGGCCACGCTGTACCGCCACCTCGACCCCGACGACCTGGAAGACGCCGAAGAGCTGCTGGCCGAAATTGACGGCCTGGCGCCGCCCGAATCGCTGGTGGAGGCGGTTGAGGATTTGGTGCGCAGCGTGCTGCTGATGGCCGACGTGTCGCGCCCCCTGGCCACCGGCCGGTACACCGTGCCGCACCCGGCCGTTGTGCGCCGTACCGGTGGTGCCGCAGGTGCGCCGCGTGCCACGCCCCGCGGGCCTGCCGCGCCAGCGTGGCCAGCAGCACCCCGAGGCCGCCCACCCAGCGGCCGGCCTCGCGGCGGGCGTTGATTTGGCGCCGGGCGTGTGCCGCGCTGGTTCAGCGTTTTTTTACGGCCTGTGCTGAGTGAGGGCTGACTTGCCGGCAGAGTGGTCGCTGGCAACGCCGGCCCCTCCATGATTGCCTTGTTGCGGCGCCTGGCTGGACGAAGATAACCCGCTCGCTGATGGGGTGCTTTCGGCTCTTTGCTGACTTTCAGCAATGACTGCGCCCAGAGTTTGCAAGCGCTTGAGCATCGCGGCGGCCGGCACCCGGTGCGGGCTCACGCTGTGGCGGTCGTCGCTTCGCGCCGACTGC
>JAYWDK010000126.1:0-16269 GCA_043779845.1 Betaproteobacteria bacterium
GCCAGCGGCCTCATGCCCGCTGGCCCCACGCAGGCGGCGGGCGCGATCCGGGCCGCCTATGTCGAGACGGTGATCCCCGGCAAGCCTTTCGCTGCCGTCTTTCAGCCCAACGCCGGTGGCAACGCGATGTCCACCGGGCCGATCACCGGCGTGTTCGGCGTCACCAGCCTCACGATCACCAGCTTTGGCAGCACACAAACCGCCACGATGGTGCTGCAAGTGGTGGGCGTGGCCGATGGCGTGGCCTGCGGCGCTGCGGGCACGGTGCTCACCGACTTGCAGCAACGCCTGCTGCTGCGCGTGCCGCCCAACCAAACGGTGCATTTCAGCTACCCCAGCCCCTGGGTGATAGGCGCGGGCTTGGTGGTGCCGGCTGGCCAGCACCCCTGCCTGGGCGGGCAGCAAATCGGTGGCGACGGGCCGGTCTACATCCACGTCAACGGGCTCGTCAATTGACGGCCGCCACGGTGAGCACCTGGCCATGAAATCCCCTGCAACGCCCCCCACGACGACACCCCTCAACCCCAGCTGGAAATCCGGCCTGCTGGGCGCCGCGCTGATGGCCTTTGCCTCGCTGGCCCCGGCCGCCATTCTGGCCGGGCGCTTCAGTGATCCGGCCAATACCGCGCTGGTAGGCAGTGATCTCGGCAGCCCCGGATTTGCAGACGCCAACACCATCGCCAACAACGTGGCGCTGTATGGCCTGACGCTGCATGCGAAGGGGCAAATCACGATCCAAAGCACTGGCTTTGCGGCCGGTGGCGCCGACCCCTACTTCTCGCTGTTCAGGGGCTTGGGCGGCGGCGCCCAGTTCATCGCATCCAACTACGCCCAGGCGTTTTCCACCGGCGGTGATTTTGTTTACGCGGCCTTGCTGGACGCCGGCGATTACCAGATTGCCCTGGGCACCTTCGCCAACCTGTCGTTTGCCGAGAACCTGGGCACCGGCCTGCTGGGCGATGGGTTCATCGGCTTGGGCGTGCCAGGCTCATTGGGCGACTCAAGCTACCGGCTGGTCGTGACGCTGCCCGGCCAACCCAACCCGGCACCCGAGCCGGGCGCGATCTGGTTGGTGGCCATTGGATTGGCTGCGGCTGGCACGGCCACGCGCGTGCGTGTGGCCAAGGGCGCGGCGCAAAGCTGAATGGGTGCCGCGTGCACCACCGGCGCGGCCCCATTTTTGGACACCCGCACGGCCACCTACCCACCCACTCGCCCAGCCGCGTGCGCCACGTGGCAGCATGGCCATCCCACAAATACCTGCACGGTAGGCGCCGACACTACTCCAAGGATCGCTCTTGCTCGACGGTGAGGAGCAGATCGATCTGCGCTTTCAGGCGAACCTTGTCGGCCTCGAACAGTTGCTCGGGCACGATCAACCACGCACGTCGGCCCCCCGACAGACGTATCGGGATGCTGTCACCCTGGCCAGCGGCCACGCTGGGCAGCGCTGGCGCAACCACAGGCTGCGGCCTGGTTGGCGGCTGGCGCTGTGCGGGGCCAGGCCGCGGGCGCGCCTTCGACGCCAAGCCATGGCTGCCTTCAACGATGGCGTCAACGTGCACTGGGGTGCTGAGCGGCTGGTTGGGCGACGGGTCGGGCGGCTTTGCGTCGGCCAAATCATCCGCGCTTGGGGCTCGGAAGTAGCCCGCAAATTCGACGGACTTGCGGAACACTGCCACGCAGGTTTCGGCGGGCCCCGGCATAAAACCTTGACGGACGAGCTCGTTGCGGATCGCGGCATCGGACGGCAGGGCGGTTTTGTACAAGGCCAAAAGCGCCTTGAAGAGTGGCGGGCCCAGCAGGAAGTTGATCAGCAACTCTCGGCGGCGCGCCGCTTTGGGCGTGAGCTTGTAGGTCTCCAGCGCTTTGGACACAGCGAGCACGCCCACCTTGGGGCGGTCCAGCAGCCCGAAGTAGCGCAAGCTCGCAATGGCGCCCAGAGCGCGGCCGTTGTTGGCTGATTTGTACCCAAGGTTCTGCGCCACGGTTTCCGTTGGCGCTGGCCGCAGCTGATCCTTGTCGTACGCGGCCAGCGCACGCTCAATCGCCTCCTCCAGGTGAATCGAGGGTGCTCTGGGATTCCTCTTCCGAACGGCTTCCATTTCTACCTCCGACTCAAGCCAGACTCAAGATATACGCGAGTATATTTCGTGCGCGCCGTGCTTGACATGCTTTCAACATTATCGGCGCAAGTCTATGTTTTGCATGGATTTTTATTTGTATAAAAATCAAGTTCTGTATTCGCGATTAAAGAATGATATAGGTTGTCACGCCACGCCAGGCCACCCGTCGGGCGACCTCCTCCACCGGGTTTGGCCCGGCATTGACGACGAACCATGGGCCGCCATCGATCCAAAGCTGGATGCGGTATGCTGAACAATTCGATGTTCGCGAATCACGAATGCCATGAAACACGCCGGACAAAACATGCGCCAACTGGCCCTAAAACCTCAAGACGTTGTCACCGCCGTGCAACTGGCCCTGGGCCGGGCGGAGACCGCCATGTCCTTCGCCCGGCTGGGCGAGTCGCTGGTCATGTCGGCGTCCGAGGCTCACGCCGCCGTCCAAAGAGGGGTCTTGTGCGGCCTGGTGGCCCGGGAGTTTGGCGAGCTGCAAACCAATCGCTCGGCCCTCATGGAGCTGCTGGTGCATGGCATCCGCCATGTCTTTCCGCCGATCTTTGGCCCCGTCGCTCGCGGCGTGCGCACGGGGGCCTACGTGCAGGCCCTGGCCGAACACTTCCCCAAAGACGACGGCGCGTTGATCGTGTGGCCAGACCCCGAAGGCCTGGACCGAGGCGTGTCGCTCTGCCCGCTCTACCCCACCGTGCCCGTGGCCGCCCGACGTGACCCGAGACTGCACGAGGCCTTGGCCTTGGTGGACGCAGTGAGAGCGGGCAACGCCCGCGAGCGCGAACTCGCCATCGGTCTGTTGCAAGAAAAATTCAGATGACATCCGACCCCAACATCGCGGGCGTTGAACTCGTCGCGCACGCGTTGGGCGCGCTGATGGACGACCTGGTGCTGGTGGGCGGCTGCGCCGTGGGCCTGCTGCTCACCGACCCCGGGCACCCGCCGGTCAGGGCCACTGGCGACGTTGACCTGCTGACTGAAGTCACGCCCCGAACTGAGTACTACGTCTTCTGCGAACGCCTGAAAGAGCGCGGTTTCCGCGAGTGCGACGAAGTCATCTGTCGGTGGCGGCTCGGCGATTTGAAGGTCGACGTCATGCCCACGGACGAGGGCATCCTGAACTTCAGCAACACCTGGTATACCGAGGCCGCCCGCACGGCCCAACACCAGGCACTGCCCAGCGGACGCACGATCCGTGTCATCAGCGCGCCCCTGTTCATCGCCACCAAGCTGGAGTCGTTCCGTTCCAGGGGCCGCGGCGACTACATGCACCACGACCTGGAAGACATCATCGCCGTGCTGGATGGGCGGCCCGGCATTGTTGAAGAGGTTCAAGCGGCCTCGCCCGAGGTTCAAGCCTTCCTCGAAGACGAGTTCGAAGCCCTGTTTCTGGACCCAATCTTCGACGACCGCCTGCTTTGGTTGCTGGGTGGTGAAAAGGCACGAAAGCCCGTTGTGCTGGGGCGGATTCGCCAGATCAGCGGCTTGTGAACCTGGGCAAGCCAGTCGATCTGTCTCCACCGGCAGCACCAGTTTGCGTCGCTGGCTGGATGCCGGTGACGACCAAGTCGCCCTCGGCAGCGCCGCCAATCTTTTGTTTGCCGAGAACCTGGGCGCCAGTCTGCGCGGCGATTGATTCAACGGCTTGGGTGTGCCTGGCTCATTGGGCGACGCCGTCCGCTGGCTTATC
The DNA here is from genome assembly GCA_043779845.1 of Betaproteobacteria bacterium. Lineage (GTDB taxonomy): Bacteria > Pseudomonadota > Gammaproteobacteria > Burkholderiales > Burkholderiaceae_C > Pseudaquabacterium. The sequence continues at coordinate 3,826 of JAYWDK010000126.1, forward strand.
TTGACGCTGCCCGGCGATGCCAATCCGGCGCCCGAACCCGGGGGCGATCTGTTTGGCGGTCATTGGATTGGCTGCGGCCAGCACGGCCACGTAGGCGCAACCCGACACCTTGGCCAACGCGGCCGCGACACCCGCGCCAAGCCACCAGCCCTGCTTCGATTGAACGCCTCAGGAGAACGCCGTGTCCACTTACTCAACAATCCGGGCACTTGCTGAGCCGTGCCGCGCGGCCAAACTATGAGTCTCAGAGCCCCGTCTAGCAGCCTATTATTGGCTGCGTGAGCGCCTTAGAACGCTTCAATCCAGGCGGCGCAGTACGCCAGAGGGGGATCCCGTGATCGAGTCAATCCGCATCGCAAACGTTGCAACCTACGGATCAGATCCGCAAGCCTTGGTCGGGCTGTCTACGATCAACTTTATCTTCGGCTCGAACGGCTCTGGTAAGACCACCATCTCACGTGTTATTGCGGGACACCCTGGGCATGAGCGCTGCCCCGTCGTATGGAAGAACGGCCTGCCCATGAAAGCGCTTGTCTATAACCGGGACTTCGTTGAAACAAACTTCGGCATATCGAAGAACCTCAAAGGCATATTCACACTTGGCGAGGCCTCTATGGACGCGATCGCCAAGATCGAGGCAGCGAAGGCCGACGTCGAAGCCTTGTCGAAACACCTACTCACAAAGTACGAATCCCTGAACGGCGCCGACGGCGCAGGCGGATTCAGTCGACAACGAATCGAGTTGGAAGAAGGCCTTCGCGAGACGTGTTGGAAGCAGAAGCTCAAGCATCAAGAGAAACTATCCGTTGCATTCAAAGGTGCGCGCGACACCAAAGAAAATTTCAAAGCCCGAGTTCTGAATGAGTGGGCAACAAACCGGGCGATATTTGTCCCACTGTCGGAACTTCACCAACGCGCCGCAATCGTCTTCGGGGAAGATGCTGCGCAGGAAGCGCCAATCCACTCAGCCTCTGGGTCTGCATTGGTCGCATTCGAGACGAACACGGTCATGCTGCGCGCTGTACTTGGCAAGCAGGACGTCGACATTGCAGGCATGATTAAAAGGCTTGGGAACAGTGACTGGGTTAAGCAAGGCCGCGCTTTCTACGAAGTGAACGACGCAGCTTGCCCGTTCTGCCAGCAACCGACAGAGACCGCATTTGGCAAATGCCTGGAGGACTACTTCGACGAGGCATATGTCACGGCTATAAAGGCGATTGATGACTTCGGCGACGGCTATGCGACCAATGCATCCGCCTATGTTCTTGGAATGAGTTCGATGCTGGCAGGGCCGACGAAATACCTTGATGTGACGGCCCTGCGCTCAGAGTTAGCGGTGCTCGAATCGAAGGTTCAACTCAACCTTCAGTTAATCGCCAACAAGCGGCGAGAACCGAGCCGATCGCTTGAACTTGAAAGCCTGTCCGCATCAATCGACGCGATCAACGCTCTAGTTGCGACAGCGAATGCCGAGGTCACTAAGCGCAACGCCTTGGTGGCGAACCTCAAGCGAGAGAAGGCCGCCTTGACCACCCAAGTCTGGCGCTACCTGCTCGACCATGAACTCAAAGGCGACATGGACGACTACCTCAGCGCCAAAACCAAGGTCGAAAAGGCTATTGGCGCCTTGGAGGGCGACATCCAAAAGACTAACGGCGAGCGCCGCGCAAAGGAAGCTGAGATTGTGGCGCTCGAAAAGAGCACCACGAGCATTCAGCCCACTGTTGACGCAATCAACGGCTTGTTGGCAAAGTTCGGGTTTCACGGATTTAAGCTGACGCGTGAAGCGAGCGGAGACTACTACGCCCTGAACCGCGGCGATGGCACGGATGCAAAGCACTCGCTGAGCGAGGGCGAGCGTACGTTCGTAACCTTTCTCTATTTCTACCACCTGCTGAACGGAAGCAACAGTGACAGCGGAATCACTGCCGAGCGCGTCGTCGTGTTCGACGATCCTGTGTCGAGCCTGGACAGCGAAGTGCTCTTCATCGTGGCAAGCTTAATCAAATCAGTCTTCGAATTGGCTCGCGCAGGGAAGTCCACCATCAAGCAGGTATTTGTCCTTACGCACAACGCTCACTTTCACAAAGAAGTGGCATTTCGGCGGGCTAAGAGAAAGAAGGACAGAACCAAGGACGAGACTTTTTGGGTCGTCAGAAAATCGGGGTTGACATCTAAGGTCATCCCTCATGAAACGGATCCTATTAAGCCCTCGTATGACATGCTGTGGAACGAAGTTAGGCAACCAGACCGAAATAACCTCACCATCCAGAACACGCTGCGCCGCATATTGGAAAGCTACTTCAAGATCCTGGGCGGCATTGAAATCCACGAACTGCCAGAAAAATTTGAAGGCATGGACAAGATTGCCTGCAACTCACTTGTTTCATGGATAAACGACGGTTCGCATTTCACGCCCGACGACATCACCTTCGTACTAGACCAGGCCGCAGTCGACAACTACTTGCGAATATTCAGAGAAGTTTTCCAGAAGTGCAACCACATCGAGCACTACAAGATGATGATGGGCGAGTGATACGCCGGACCTACCGGCGATTTCCGAATCGCCCAGCTCCGCAAGAAAAGGGGCCGACCAGTATCCCGTGGCTCAACAAAATCCGCCCGATGGATCTGCTTCACCTATGCAGACGTGCAAGTCACCCCAGCAACTCCACCCCCGGCAGTAACCCCAGCGCCTTCGCCCGTTTGGCCAGGCGCTTGTCAAAGGTCGCAAACGCCGACGCGCGTGCGCTGCGGGCCAGGTGCAGGGCGTCGGCAAAATCCAGCCCTTGGTCGAAGTTGTCCAGCGCCGCCAGAACCGCGCCACGGTCTTCCAGCGTGATGTGCTCGATGCTGGTGAGCGCGCGCAGCACGCGCGATATGTCGGCCAGTGGCAAGCGATAAAACCCGCGCAACACCCATTCCAACTCAAGCACCACGGTGACCGGCACAAAGGCCCGCGCCGACAGGGCGGTTATGGCAGCGGGCCGCTGTTTGGCGGCCTGGGCGTCGTCGGGGTCGTCGACAAAGAACCGGGCCAGCACGTTGGTGTCCAGCGCTCTCATGGCTTGCCAGGCCGGGCGCGAGACAGCATCGAGGCCGGGTCAAAGTCTTCCAGGCGGCGCGGCACGCCTAGCGCTTTGGCCTTCACCATGCCGGCCATGCCGGTGAGGTCGGCGTGGGCCACCGACCGCACCACGCGCAACTTCAGGCCGTCGGCTTCTTCGAGCAGCTCGATCTTTGCGCCCGCGCCCATGCCAAGCCGGCGCCGCAGCGCGGCGGGCAGCACGATCTGGCCTTTTGAGGAAACAAGCAGGGTCGCCATTCAGTTCTCCTGGCACGCGTAGGCGGGGCAGTCTAGTGCGGCTTACAAGGTAAGGCAAGCTGCGCGTTGATCGGCTGCCCACCGCATACACGGCGCGCCGTCTGTTGAGAGCCGCAGATCAAACCGCGCAGTACCGCTCCTGGATCTCGCGGTCGGCCAGCAGGTCTTGGGCGTCGCCGGCATGCACGATGCGGCCTTGGTCCAGGATGTAGGCGCGGTCGGATATCGCCAGCGCCTGCTCGACGTTTTGCTCCACCAGCAGCAGGGTGGTGCCTTGCTCGCGCATGCGGGCAAACAGCGCAAACATCTCTTGCACCAGCAGCGGCATGATGCCCTCGCTGGGTTCGTCCAGCAGGATCATCTTCGGTCTCGCGATCATCGCGCGCGCGATGGCCAGCATCTGCTGCTCGCCGCCCGACATCGAGCTGCCCTCCTGGTCCAGCCGCTCACGCAGGCGCGGAAATATCTCGGCAATCTCGTCCACCAGCCGCGCCATGTCGTGCTGGCCTTTTTGGGCGATCACGCCGAGCTGCAGGTTCTCGCGCACCGTCAGGCCGGGCACGATGCGGCGGTCCTCGGGCACGTAGGCCAGGCCTTGGTGAAAGCGCTTGTGGGCTGGTTGGTCCAGGCAGCTTTGGCCGTCAAAAACCACCTGGCCGCGCCGCTTGTCGACCAGCCCCATCAGCGCGCGCAGCGTGGTGGTTTTGCCCGCGCCGTTGCGGCCCATCAGCGTGACGATCTCGCCGGGGTACACCACCAGGCTCAGGCCTTGCACCACGTGGCTGCGGTCGTACCAGGCGTCCAGCTGATCCACTTGCAGCAGGGGTTTTTGGGTGGTGGCCATCAGGTATGCCCCAGATAAACACGCTTCACGTCGCTGTTGGCACGGATGTCGGCGGGCGTGCCCTCGGCCAGCAGCTCACCGTGGTGCAGCACCACCAGGCGCTGGCAAATGCCCATCACGAGCTTCATCTTGTGCTCCACCAGCACCACAGTGCGCTCGGCGGCCAGCGTGGTGATCAAGTCCATCATCACCGTGGTTTCTTCGGGTGACATGCCGGCCGTGGGCTCGTCCATCAGCAGCAGCCTGGGCTGCGGCGCCAGCGCCATGGCGATCTCCAGCGCGCGTTGCTGGCCATGGGCCAGTTCAGCGGCGTTTTTATGGCGCACGCCGGCCAGGCCCACGCGCTCCAGCAAGGCCTCGGCTTGCTCGGCCACCTGGCGCAAAGCCGCGCGGGGCTTGAACAACTCAAAGCGCGCGTGGCGCATTTGCGCGGCCACGCGCACGTTCTCAAACGCGCTGAGTTGCTTGAAGACGTTGGTGATCTGAAAACTTTTTGCAATGCCGATGCGCGCAAATTGATGCTGGGCCAAGCCGGTGATGTCGCGGCCCTCAAAGCGCACGCTGCCGCTGCTGGGCGCCAAGCCGCCACTGATCACGTTGAAAAACGTGCTCTTGCCCGCGCCGTTGGGGCCGATGATGGCCGTGAGCTGCCCCGCCGGAAAGGCCACTGTCACGTTGTTGAGCGCCACGAACGCCCCAAAGCGCTTGCCCACGTTGGCGACTTCAAGGATGTTGCTGGACGCTGCGGGCGTGCTCATGACTTGGCCTCAGCCCGCGCCGCGCGCTGCAGCCAATGCAGGATCGAGCCCCAGATGCCCCTGGGGAAAAACAGCACAAACACCATGAACACCACCCCCACCGCAGCCATCCAATATTGCGTCAGGTGCGTCACCACGTCTTCCAGGTAGAGGAACACCAGCGCGCCAACAAAAGGCCCAAAAAAGGTGCCCATGCCGCCCAGCAAACACATCATCACGGCCTGGCCAGATTGCAGATAGTGCAGTGAGTCAATCGGCACGATGGACAAATGCAGCGCGCGCAGCGTGCCTGCCAGCCCACACACTGCGGCTGATAGCACAAAGGCCAGCAGCTTGGTGCGCGCCACGTCGTAACCGCAGGCGGCCGCGCGTTGGTCGTTCTCGCGCACGGTTTCAAGCACCGCACCAAACGGCGACGCCAGCACGCGCGACACCATCCACAAGGCCAGCGCCACGAACACCAGCATGAAGTAGTACTTGGCCACCGGGTTGAGAAAATCCACCTTGAAGCCCAGCAGGTGGATAGCCTGCACGGTGACACCGCGCAAGCCGTTTTCGCCACCCGTCCAGCGCTCGGCTTTGTAGAAGGCGTAGTAGACGATTTGGCCCAGCGCCAGCGTGACCATCGAGAAGTAAATGCCCTTGGTGCGGATGGCCAGCGCGCCCATCAGCAGACCCGCCAAGGATGATGCCAGCACGCCCAGCGTGATGGCCGCCCACCACGGCAGGCCCGCATGCACGATCACCATGCCCGCCACATAACTGCCAATGCCCAAGAACGACGCATGGCCAAAACTCAGCATGCCGGTGTAGCCAAACAGCAGGTTGAAGCCCACGGCATACAGGCCAAAAATCAGGATGTTGACCGCCAGCGCCTCGTAGGGCATCACCTTTGGCAACACCATCAAAAACAGCAGCACGGCGGCCACGCGGTGGCGGGCGGTGAAGTCAAGCGTGGTTTGAAGATTCATGCGGATCAGCCCTTCAGCCCATTTCAGAGCATCAGCCCATGTGCCCGGCTTTGCCGAACAAGCCTTGCGGGCGCACCAGCAATACCAGCGCCATCAGCACAAAGATCGACAGCTCGGCGTAGGCCGGCGCAAACAGCGACGTGAGGCTGAACACCACGCCCACCAACAACCCTGCCACCACCGCGCCCGGCAGCGAGCCCATGCCGCCCACAACAGTCACCACAAACGATTCAGCCAACAGCGTGATGCCCATCTCGGGGTTCACGGCCCGCGTGGGCGCGGCCAGCGCGCCCGACAGCCCGGCAATGGCCGTGCCGATGCCAAACACCAGCAGCCACACGCGGGCCACGTCGATGCCCAGCACGCGCACGATCTCCGGGTCACGGGCGCCGGCGCGGATGATCAAGCCATAGCGGGTTTTTTCAATGAACAACCACAGCGCGCCAATCACCAGCGCGGTGGCCGCAATCAAAAACAGCCGGTAAGTGGGAAAGTAGCCAAAACCCAGGTTGGTGGCGCCACGCAGCTCGGCCGGCGTGCTGGACGGCAAGCCCTCGATGCCAAAAAAGAAACGCATCGCGTCGATCAGCACGTAGCCCAGGCCAAAGGTCAGCAGCAGCGGGTAATCCATGCCGCGCCCATACAGCGGGCGCACCAAAAAGCGCTCAACCAACAGCCCCAACAGCCCAACCGCCAATGGCGTCAGCAGCAAGCTGAACCAGAAGTTGCCCGTGAGCTGCAAGAAGTACACGCCCAAAAACGCCCCCACCATGAAAAACGCGCCGTGCGCAAAGTTCACGACCGTCAACATGCCAAAGATCAGCGACAGCCCGATGGCCAGCAGCGCGTAGACGGCACCCAGCGCAATGCCAGTGACCAGTTGCAAAGCGAGTAGTTGGGGGGTGATGCCTTCCATCAGACTTCCCGTCAGGTGATGGTCTTGTGGCCAAGCTCGTCGCATGTCCTGAGGTTTTTGTCGTTCGCCGCCTCCACAGTCAACACATTGAACACGTCGTACTTGTCCTTCATGCCCTTGGATTTGGACTCGACGATCACCACCGATTGCACCGACTGGTGGTCGCACTTGCGATAAAACTGATCGCCCTTGTACCAGTTGTATTTGAGCTGGCGCAGCGCAATGCTCACGCGGGTTGAGTCCACCGCGTCGGCGTTTTTGACGGCCTGCAACACGCTCTTGATGCCGGCGTAACCCAGCGCGCCGTAGTCACTGGGCACGGCGCCCGCGTAGGCCTTGCGGAAGGCATCGTTGAAGGCCTTGGCCGCCGGGATCTTGTCTTCCATGCCCCAGTAATAGCCGGTGCCGCCGATGATGCCGTCAAAAGCCTCGGCGCCACCCGCCTGGCGCGAGGTGTACAGCAGCACGGGCGTGATCACCTTGGTGTTTTGCTTCAGGCCAAAGTCAGTCACCTGCTTGGCCGAGTTGACCAAATCACGGCCAAAGTTGCAGAGCACCAGGATGTCGGGCTTGAGCGCCTGGATGCGCGGCAAAAACGCCGAGTAATCGGCCGCGCCCAGCGGGTGGCGGATGTCGGCCAGGGTCTGCATGCCCAGCGCCGAGCCCGCGCGCTGAAACCCACGCACCATCTCGTGGCCATAGGCGTAATCGGCCGTGAGGTACACCACTTTTTTGCCAAACTTGGGGAACGCATAACGCGCCACCGCACCGGCCGTGAGGTGCGGGTTCAGCGCCTCGTGAAAGGTGAACAAGCTCCAGTCGCGGGCCTCGTTGATGGCGTCGCTTTGGCTGATGGAGTTGAACAACACCTTGCGGTCGCGGCACACCGCGTTGATCGACAACTGGGTGGCCGCTGACAAAGATCCGACCACAAAATCAACCTTGTCTTTTTCAATCAGCTCCAGCGTGCGCGTGGCCGCCTCGCCGGGGTTGAGCTTGTCATCGCGCACCAGCAATTCGCACAGCCGGCCCTTGTAGCCCCCGGCGGCGTTGAACTCTTTCACCGCCAACTCGGCGGCGCGCACCTGGTCTTGCGCCTCGGCTGAAAACGCGCCCGTCAGCGGCGTGGGGAAGCCGATCTTGATGGGCCCACCTTGGGCTTGAGCGATGTTGAACATCAGCGGGCTGGCGGCCACCGCGCCGCCCGCGCCCAAGGTCTTGAGCCACTGGCGGCGGCCTGGAATCAATGCGGTCATGGGTTCGTCTCCTGGGGTGTTGTGGGATGGTTTTATTGGCAGAGCGCGCTGAACTTTTCAGGCAGCCAGCGCCGCCGAGTGCTCTGGCAAGGCCAGGTCAATCGCCGTCTCGCGCAGCACGGTCAGGGCGCTGCGGCCGGCCGCAGCAGTGCCCCGGTCGGCCGCGCTGCCGCTTTGGGCCTGCATGTAGGCGCCCAGCCGGCGGCCTCGCTCCACCACGGCGCGGCCGGGGGCCAGCCGTTGCGCCTCGTAGTGCAGCAAGGCAGCGGGCGTGGCGCCCAACTGGGTGATGGCGTCGGCCAGCGCCAGGGCGTCCTCGCCGGCTTTGGTCACGCCCATGCCCACGTGCGGCCGCGCCACAAAGGCGGCATCGCCCATCAGCGCCACGCGGCCAAACACCAGGCGCTCGCTCATCAGGTCGTGGATGGGCTGCAAAAACGGCTGGGCGGTTTTTTCAAGCACCTCGGCCCATTGCGGCGCCAGCAACGCGCGGCCGGCGTGGCGCATGGCGGCAATCTCGCGCCAGTTCACTTTGTGCGGCGCAATGCCACCCGCGTGGTGGTGGCCGTCGGCGTCGGTCATCAAGCGCCGCAGCACCACCGCCTCGTCAGCCGGCCGGTACCAGACAAAGTTGTAGCGGCGGGCGCCGGGCGCCGTGGCATTGCCAGGCCCGGCCACCGGATAGCCGATGATTTGCTCGCGATCCGGGAGCCCAAAACCGAAGTGGCCAAACAAGGTGGATTGGGTGCGCTGAGACAACACCGACTCATCACACACGCCGCGCCAGGCCGCGTAAGCTGCGTATTGGGGTGTGGCTTGCGGCGCCAACTGGGCGCGCACGGTGGAGCGGATGCCGTCTGAGGCAATCAGCAGATCCGCGTCAAAAACCTCGTCGCTCGCGCAGCGCACCCGCACGCCGTGTTCGTCTTGTTCAAGCTGCGCCACGGCGTGGCCAGCAAGGCAGCGCCCGGCGGGCAAGGCGGCCAGCAGCAGCGCGTAGAGCCGGCTCCACGAGGTGAGCACTTGTGGACAATCCAGGCGCGCCACGGCGTGGCCCGCCGCATCCAGCGCCACGCGGCTTTGCACGGCCACGCCCAGCGTGTTGTCGGTCGCGTGGCCCGCCGCGCCGTCAACGTCCACGCCGGCAGCCCGCAGCGCGTGCACCAGCCGGCTGTGCGTGACGATGCCCGCGCCGCGCCCGTCCAGCGAGGCTGGGGCTTTTTCAAGCAGCGTGACCTCATGCCCCGCGCGCAACAGCACGTTGGCGGCCATCAGGCCCCCCAGCGAGCCGCCCACGACGAGGATGCGCGCGCCGGCCATCAGCTCAAGCAGCAGCGCCGGCAATTGCCGCTTTGGCCGCTTCGGCCGCTTCGGCTGCCGGGTAGTTGAGCTCGATCACGATGCCGTTCGGGTCGGTCACAAAAACCTGGTGCAGGCCGATGCCGGGCACTGTGCGCTCGGTGTTGGGCATGCCCAAACGCACCAGCGTCGCCCGCATCGCCACCAGGCCGGTGGCAAAAAAGGCGATGTGATCCACCGCGCCGCTGCCATGCAATTGGGTGTTGTCGCGCTCGCCCAGGTAGGCCTTCAGGCCCTCGGGGTTGGCACGGTCGATGCCGATGATGTGCACTGCCGCATTGGCCCACACCGATGTGTCGCCGGCATACAGCCAGATGCCGGGGAATGGAAAATCAGGCCGGGGCCCCACCACCAGGCCCAGCACGTCGGCATAAAAACGCCGACAGGCCTCCAGGTCATAGGTGCGGATGCCATAGTGGTTCAGGCTCAGTGCCATGGGGGTCTCCTGGGGTCAGGCGGCGTGGGCCGCACGGGGTTTCAACGGGGGTGGCGGGCGTGGTTTTGAGGCCGGCTTGGCGGCCGGGTTTGGGGCTGTCGGCTCGGCCAGCAGCACGCCCACTTGCGCCAGATAGGCCTGCACCCGGTCGCGGATAAAAACCTCGATCAGCGCCGGGTCCCCCTGGCCCCGGAAGCCCTGGCCATAACACAGCGGCAGCATGCCCAGGTGGTAGACCAGCCCGCCGTGCAGGCCCATCAGCAAGGCGTCCTCGCGGGCCGACGGCGCACCGCGCAAACGGCAACCGTGCGCGCGCCGGGCCTCGCGCTGCAGGCGCGGAAACAAGCGTTCGCGCAGCAGCGCAAAGTAGCGCTCTGGGATCAGCCCGTCGCTCATGCCCGAGTACATCAGGATGCGCAGCCACTCGGGCGTGAGGATGGCCTTCAGGTAGGCGCCGTAAAACTGGCAGAGCTTGTCTTCAACCGGGGCGCCGCCATCGAGCAGCGTCTCCCATAACGGGTCCCAGCGGCCGGCAAAAACGGTGTCGTAGACGCGGTCAATCAGCGCTTGCTTGGTGGGAAAGTAGTGGTACAGCAGCGCGTGGGTGACGCCAATTTCAGTGGCCAGCTCGCGGGTTTGCGCGTCAAAACCACGGCGCGCAAAAAACGCCACCGCGCCGGCCAGGATTTGCTGCTCGCGGTCGGCCGCGCTCAGGCGCCGGCCACGTTGGGCGGGTGGTACGGCGGATGTTGCGGCGGGGGTTGCGACATGTGGCGCGGCAAGTGCTGCGGGCGCAGTTGCCCGCGCTGCCTGCGCCGCTGTGGGGGGTCGGGTTTTTGCGGTATTGACCATTTGCTTAACAGTGCGAGCATTGTTGAATGCTTGCTCAACAAGCTCCAATCCCGACAAACCCGCAAGGCCGCTTCAGGTTGGCGGCGCTTTGAATGGCCGCGTCGATGTGGGCCCATCAAGGCGCGGGTTGGCGTGTGCGCTGGCCTCAAGCCGGCACGCCTGCCGGGCTACGCGTCAATAGCCAGGCTCGTTTGCCCGTGCCCACCGCTTTTTTGCCCAAGGACCGCCGATGAAGGCCGCTTCGTTTGACTATGTTCGCGCCACGTCGCTGCCGCAGGTGTTTGACTTGCTCAAACAACACGGCGACGACGCGCGCCTGCTGGCGGGTGGCCAAACTTTGGTGGCCACGCTCAACATGCGCTTGTCCGAGCCCGCGCTGCTGATCGACATCAACGCACTGGCCGAGCTGCGCGGCATCACGCTGGGCAATAGCGTGCTGCGCATCGGCGCACTGGTGACGCATGCCGAGATCGAGGCTTGCCCGCTGGTGGCCCGGCACGCGCCGCTGCTGGCCCAGGCCGCGCCGCACATCGCCCACCGCGCCATCCGCAATCTGGGCACCTTCGGCGGCTCGCTGGCCTACGCTGACCCAGCCGCAGAGTGGCCCGCCTGCGTGCGAGCGCTGGACGCCACGCTGGTGTCGATCAGTGCGCAAGGCCAGCGCCGCGTGGCTGCGCTTGATTTTTTCCAGGGCCTGTACACCACCGCGCTGCAATCCGGAGAGCTGCTGCTGGCTTGCGAGATCCCCTGCTTGGCGCCGGGTGAACGCCAGCACTTTGACGAGCTGGCCCGTCGCCACGGCGATTACGCCATCACCGGCCTGGCCGGGCGCGCGCTGCTTCAAGCAGGCCGATTGCACGAGCTTCGGCTGGCATTTTTGGGCCTGGAAGACAAGCCCGTGCGCGCCACCCGCACCGAGGCGCTGATCAACGGCCGCGTGGTGGACGACGCCTTGCTGGCACTGGCCACGCGCACGCTGCGCAGCGAGCTGCAACCCATGGGCGACATGACGAACAACGCCGACACCAAGGGCCATCTCGCCGGCGTGCTGATGCAGCGCGCGCTGCGCCGGCTGGCCGTGGCGTGATGCCCCAGCCTCCGATGCCCGCAACGCTAGACACGCCCGACACGCCTAACCCATCAAAGACGCGACCCAACAATGACCAGCGCCACCGACTCCAGCACCGCCCAGCCCCTGAAGCGCATCAGCGTGATCGTCAACGGCAGCACGCTCACCCGCAGCATCGAGCCGCGCCGCCATCTGGTGGATTTTCTGCGTGACGACTGCGGCCTGAAAGGTGCGCACCTGGGCTGCGAGCACGGTGTTTGTGGCGCTTGCACCGTGCAGCTGGATGGCCGCATCGTGCGCGGCTGCCTGGTGCTGGCGGTGCAGGCCGATGGCCGGCGCGTGGACACCGTGGAGACTCCCACGCCATCACCCCGCCTTCGCGCGCTGCAAGACGCGTTTGTGGCGCGCAACGCGCTGCAATGCGGCTACTGCACGCCCGGCATGCTGATGGCTGCGTTGGAGCTGGTGGCGCAACGCCCCGACGCCCAGCGCGAAGAAGTGCGCCAATGGATCAGCGGCAACTACTGCCGCTGCACCGGCTACCACGCCATCGTTGACGCCGTGTGCGACGTGCTGGCCGCGCAGCGCCAAGGCCTCATCCAGCCCGAACAGGTGCGCGCATGAACAGCCTCTTTGACGCCCCATTCCGGGCCGAGAT
>JAYWDK010000127.1:0-6185 GCA_043779845.1 Betaproteobacteria bacterium
CTTCGGCGTCCTGGCAGGCCGCGCCGGGCCAGAGGCCCGGCCCTTCGGCAGGCACAAACGGCGGGCCGTTTGTGTCCGGCCTCAGCCCCCTCAAGGGGGCGACGCCAGCGGCCCGGCAAAGCCGGATCCGCAGCGTCCACTTGGTTACAGCACTGTGCGATGCGGAGATTGAGATGAACAACAACGACATATTGCTCGAAGTGAGCGGCCTCAAAGTGGCCTACGGTGGCATCCAGGCCGTCAAGGGCGCCAGCTTCAAGGTGCACGCGGGTGAGCTGGTCTCGCTGATCGGCGCCAATGGCGCGGGCAAGACCACCACGCTCAAGGCCGTCACGGGCACCCAGCCCGTGGCCGATGGCGACATCCGGTTCATGGGCAAAAGCATCAAGGGCCAGGGCGCCTGGGATCTGGTCAAGCAAGGCCTGGTGATGGTGCCCGAGGGCCGCGGCACCTTCACCCGCATGACGATCACCGAGAACCTGTTGATGGGCGCCTACGTGCGCAACGACAACGAGGTGCAGTCCGACATCGCCAAGGTGTTTGGCATCTTCCCGCGCCTCAAAGAGCGTGCCGATCAATTGGCCGGCACCATGAGCGGCGGCGAGCAGCAGATGCTGGCGATGGGCCGCGCGCTGATGGCCAGGCCCAAGGTGCTGTTGCTGGATGAGCCCTCGATGGGGCTGTCGCCCATCATGGTCGACAAGATCTTCGAGGTGATCGCCGACATCCACAGCCGCGGCACCACCGTGTTGCTCGTCGAGCAAAACGCCAGCCGGGCGCTGGGCCTGGCCAACCGCGGCTACGTGATGGAGTCGGGCGAGATCACCATGACGGGCGAGGCCAAAGCGTTGCTCAACGACCCCAAGGTGAGGGCGGCTTACCTGGGGGAGTGAGCGGCCGAAAGGATCAAGGCGACGCTGTCGCGTACTTCAGGCTGCAGCCTGAAAATAGGAGCTTGAGCATGGGCAGTGTGAAGTCGATCGAAAACGCGGTGAAATCATTGCAGCCCTCGGAGTTGGCCGAGTTCCGACGTTGGTTTGCTGAGTTTGATGCCGCTGCCTGGGATCGTCAGATTGAGCAAGACGCAAGCACTGGCAAGCTGGATGTATTGGCGGCCGAAGCGCTGGCTGACTACCGCCCGGATTCAGCCCAAGCGCTTTGACCCCTACCGCGTCAAAGCGCTTCTGGCACTGTCTGGAGGTCATGCCGGCCGAGGTGCAAGCCCTCGCACACCGAAACTACGCGCAGCTCAAGACCGACACTTCCCACCCGTCGCTGCATTTCAAGACGGTGGGCAATGGCAAGTTTCACAGCGTTCGCATGGGTCTTTATTACCGGGCGCTGGGCCTGCCGGTCGCAGGTGGTGTTCATTGGTTCTGGATCGGCACGCACGGTGACTGCGACAAGCTCGTCGGCTGAACGGGCTCGCGTCGACAACAACAGCTTGTGGGTTGCGCTGGATGATGGCCGAGTCATTGCCGCGCCGCTGGCCTGGTTCCCGCGTTTGCTGCGCGCCAGCAGGGCGCAGAGCGAAGCGGTTGAGCTCAGCCCGCGCGGCCTGCAGGGGCCCGACCCCAAGCCCGACAGGCTCCTAGTGCCCGCCGGGTGACAGTACTTGCGCGACAGGCCCACAAGCCGGCTGGGGTTTGAGCAACACCGCGACCTTCAAGAATCCGCAGTCCAACGGCTACTGGTTCGGGTTGGAGTACGCGCCGGTCCTGAGTCTCACGTGGTTCTTCGGTACCAACGGCGGCTTCCAGTATGACTTCGACAAGAACGTTGCGTTGTTTGCCTTGGCTGTGCGCCCTGGCGATGTGGCCGCCGTGCCGGAGCCACGGACGCTGGCGCTGCTGCTGGCTGGCTTGACCGCACTGGCGGGCCTTGCCGCTCGGCGTCGCAAGCACTGAGCCGGGCGGATGTCAGGCGGGGTTTGGCCCGCATTGGTTTGGCACAGGCACCTGTTGCAAGAACGCGCCAAGCCACGGCCAAACTGATGAGGGACCGAGGATTGCACTCAACGAATTCGGCCCATTTTTTTTGCCGCCTAGCCGAGGCTGTTGGCGCCCTGCGGGCCGGGTTGGCCGTGGGCCGTGGCACAGTCCGCACCATGCTCGCTTACCGACACGCCTTCCACGCTGGCAACCATGCCGATGTTCTCAAGCACGCCGCTCTGGTGGCCGTGCTCCGGCACATGAACCTCAAAGACAAAGCCTGGCGCCTGGTGGACAGCCATGCCGGCGCAGGCGCTTACGCGCTGCATGCCGAGCAAGCCCAAAAACTGGCCGAGTACAAGCAGGGTGTGGCCAAGCTTTGGCAGGCGCCTGCACTGCCCAGCTTGCTGGCCGATTACGTGGCCCAGGTGCGGGTGTTCAACCCGTTTGATGAGCTCAAACAGTATCCCGGCTCACCACGCTTTGCCCGGGCGCTGATGCGCCCGCAAGACCAGTTGCGGCTGTTTGAGTTGCACCCCACCGACCACGCTTTGCTGGCCGACAACTTTGCCGGTGATCGGCAAGTGGCGGTGATGCATGCGGATGGTTTTGCCGGCCTCAAATCACAACTGCCACCGTCCAGCCGGCGCGGCGTGCTGCTGATGGACCCCAGCTACGAGATCAAGACGGATTACGCCGAGGTGGTGAATGCCAGCCGCGAGGCGCTGACACGCTTTGCCGAGTGCATGGTGATGGTCTGGTATCCGCAGGTGGATTTGCGTGAGTCGGCGCAACTGCCCCAACGCCTGAAAGCCGTGGCCGACACCCAGGCCAAAAAGGGCTGGTTGCACGCCAGGTTGACCGTGGCCGAGCCCAATGACCGGGGCTACGGCTTGCTGGGCAGTGGCCTGTTTGTGATCAACCCGCCGCACACGCTGATGGCCGCCTTGCGTGAGGCCTTGCCGGTGCTGGTGCGCCTGCTGGGCCAATATGCGGGGGCGGGGCACCGGTTGGAGTCGAACGTGGGCGGGTAATGGTGGCCGGACTCGCCGGATGGCCCCAAGCCCGACAGGCTCCTAGAATCCGGCCCCACACCGAGGATAGCGAGATGAGTATCAAGAGCGACAAGTGGATCCGCCGCATGGCTGCCGAGACCGGCATGATCGAGCCGTTTGAGCCTGGCCAGGTGCGCCAGTCGGCCGATGGGCAAAAGATCGTCAGTTACGGCACCAGCAGCTATGGCTACGACATCCGCTGCGCACGTGAGTTCAAGGTGTTCACCAACATCTACTCCACCGTGGTGGACCCCAAAAACTTCGACGAAAAGAGCTTTGTCGATTTTGAAGCCGATGTGTGCGTGATCCCGCCCAACAGCTTTGCGCTGGCACGCACGATGGAATACTTTCGCATCCCTCGCAACGTGCTGACCATTTGCCTGGGCAAAAGCACCTACGCCCGCTGCGGCATCATCGTCAACGTCACGCCGTTTGAGCCTGAATGGGAAGGCTACGTGACGCTGGAGTTCTCCAACACCACGCCGCTGCCGGCCAAGATTTATGCCGGCGAGGGCTGCGCGCAGGTGCTGTTTTTTGAGAGCGACGAGGTCTGCGAGACCAGCTACAAAGACCGTGGTGGCAAGTACCAAGGCCAGCGCGGCGTCACGCTGCCCAAGACCTGACACCTAACTCATAAAAGGCACGGGAGATTTGCATGAAGTGGGAAGGTGATCGTCAGAGCGACAACGTGGAAGACCGGCGTGACGGCGGCAGTGATGATGGCGGCGGCTCGGGCGGGGGCCTGCGCCTGGGCGGGCGCGGCCTGGGCCTGGGCTCGGTGGCCATTGCGCTGGTGGCAGGGTGGATATTTGGCATCAATCCACTCACCGTGCTGGGTTTGCTCAGCGGCGGTGGTGGTGATGCCCAGCAAGCGCCCATGGCCCGCAGCGCACCGGCGGCCAGGCCACCGGCTGCTGACAAGCTGGCGGCGTTTGTGTCCACCGTGCTGGCCGATACCGAGGATGTGTGGCGGGACCAGTTCAAGGCCTTGGGCGGTGCTTACCAAGACCCTAAATTGGTGCTGTTTCGCGGTGTCACTGGCACGGCGTGTGGCCAGGGCCAAACGGCGGCCGGGCCGTTTTACTGCCCGGGCGACCAGAAGGTTTATATCGACCTGGCGTTCTACGACACCTTGCGTACCCGCCTGGGCGCGCCCGGCGATTTCGCCCAAGCCTATGTGATCGCCCATGAGGTGGGCCACCATGTGCAAAACCTGCTGGGCATCAGCGGCAAGCTTGACGCCCAGCGCGGGCGCATCTCCGAGGCGCGCATGAACGCGTTGTCAGTGCGCCTTGAATTGCAGGCGGATTGTTTTGCCGGCGTCTGGGCATTCCACGGCAACCGCATGAAACAGATGTTGCAGCAAGGCGACGTGGAAGAAGCCTTGAACGCGGCCTCGCAAATTGGCGACGATACCTTGCAGCGCCAGTCGCAGGGCACGGTGGTGCCCGAAAGCTTTACGCACGGCACCAGCGCGCAACGGGTGGGCTGGTTCAAGCGTGGCCTGGCTGCGGGCCGCATGGGCGACTGCAATACTTTTGAGACCAAACAGTTGTAGGGCAGTTTGTGTGCTGACGTAGCCTGGCATCAAGGGCATGCTGTTTGTTACCGATTTGGCCCCCGAAGCCGGGGATATCGGATTAAGTTAGGGCCACTCACAATTGCTTATCCCAGCAGGGTTCTTCTTGATTAGCGAGGCTTAGCGATGGCAAAAGTTAGTTCAGTTATTGGTTTGGTGGCAGCAACGGTTGGCCTCATGGGTGCTTCAGCAGCGCATTCGGCCACGTTGTCCGGTAGTGTCGCTGTTGACAACACTGCAACCGTCTATTTGTCCAGCGACTTGATCGCCAGCATTGGCGAAGAGGTTCTGACCAATGCCAGCGGTTGGAGCTCAGCCAGCACGTTCAGCGGCGCCGCAATCAGTGGCAGCACGATGTATCTGCTGGTCGACGCAACCAACGGCTACAGCTTGGCCATGTTTGCTGGCGATTTCAACATCGCAGGCAGCGGTTACCAGTTTGCCAACGGCACGACCTCGCTCAGTACCAACCTCAACATTGCCGACTGGATGACCAGCGCAACCTCGTTTGCCACGGCCATCAGCGCGCCCGTCTTGGGCGGTGCCAACCCTAACGGTTCGGCTTGGGCCTGGGGTACGCTGCCTGTCGCCGGTCAGTCCATTTGGGCCTACAGCACCGACGGCGCTTCGGGCCCGGGTCACGCCTACTTTGTGGCCACGCTGACCAGCGTCACTGCAGTGCCTGAGCCCACCACCGGTGCGCTGCTGGCCTCTGGCATCGCGGGCTTGGTGATGCTGGCTCGCCGCCGCCGCAACAACGCCTGATTCACTGCTTGACCCCAAAAAGGGCGCCCCAGGGCGCCCTTTTTGTTGTGAGGTCGGTCGAGCACCGCGTGGCCAAGGAGCCTGTCGGGCTTGGGGCGCGGGCCCGACCCCAAGCCCGACAGGCTCCTGGCAACGCCGGCCCAGCCCCTCAGGCCGGAAAGGTGCCTGGCAGCAAGATGCTCTTGTCCACCTGGTCAATGCGCGTGCGGCCGCAAAACGCCATCGTGATGTCGAGCTCTTTGTGGATGATTTCCAGCGCCTTGCTGACGCCCGCTTCGCCCATCGCGCCCAGGCCGTAGACCATGGCGCGGCCGATCATCGTGCCGCGTGCGCCCAGGGCCCAGGCTTTCAGCACGTCCTGGCCGCTGCGGATGCCGCCATCCATCCAGACCTCGATCTGGTCGCCCACCGCCGCCACGATGGCCGGCAGCGCCTCGATGCTGGACGGCGCGCCGTCCAGCTGGCGGCCGCCGTGGTTGCTGACGACGATGGCGTCGGCGCCGCTCTTGACCGCCAGCAGCGCGTCTTCCACGTCCATGATGCCCTTGAGGATCAGCTTGCCGCCCCACTTCTGCTTGACCCATTCGATATCGGTCCAACTCAGTCGCGGGTCAAACTGCTCGTTGGTCCAGGCGGCCAGCGAGCTCATGTTGCTCACGCCCTTCACGTGGCCCACCAGGTTGCCAAAGGTGTGGCGCCGCGTGCCGGCCATGCCCAGGCACCAACGTGGTTTGGTCATCAGGTTGATGATGTTGGCCAGCGTGGGGCGCGGCGGCGCGGTGAGGCCGTTTTTCAGATCTTTGTGGCGCTGGCCGATCACCTGCAGATCGAGCGTGAGCACCAGCGCGCTGCAGC
>JAYWDK010000128.1:0-16175 GCA_043779845.1 Betaproteobacteria bacterium
CGAGGGCGAAGCCCACGCCATGCCCGATCTGAAGATCGGCTACCTGCCGCAAGAACCGCTGCTGCCGGCCGAGCAAACCGTGCGCGAGGCGGTGGAAGAAGGCATCGGCGGTGTGCTGGCCGCCAAGAAGCGGCTCGACCAGGTTTATGCCGAGTACGCCGACGAAGACGCTGACTTCGACAAGCTGGCCGCCGAGCAAGCCGAGCTGGAAGCCACCATCGCCGCGGCCGGCAGCGAGAACACCGACCTGCAGCTGGAACTGGCCGCCGACGCGCTGCGCCTGCCGCCCTGGGACGCCAAGATCGGCCTGCTCTCGGGCGGTGAGAAGCGCCGCGTTGCGCTGTGCCGCTTGCTGCTGAGCAAGCCCGACATGCTGCTGCTCGACGAGCCCACCAACCACCTGGACGCCGAGTCGGTGGATTGGCTCGAACAGTTTTTGAAGAGGTACTCGGGCACCGTGGTCGCCATCACCCATGATCGCTACTTCCTGGACAACGCGGCCGAGTGGATTCTGGAGCTCGACCGCGGCATGGGCATCCCCTGGAAGGGCAATTACTCTGACTGGCTGGACCAGAAAGAAAAGCGCCTGGAGCAGGAACAAAAAACCGAAGACTCGCGCATGAAGGCGATGAAGGAAGAGCTGAAGTGGGTGCGCAGCAACGCCAAGGGCCGGCAAGCCAAGAGCAAGGCGCGGCTGGCGCGGTTCGAGGAACTGAGCGACGTTGACTACCAGAAGCGCAACGAGACGAACGAGATCTTCATCCCCGTGGCGGAACGCCTGGGCAACGAGGTGATCGAGTTCAAGAACGTCAGCAAGAGTTTTGGTGATCGTCTGCTGATGGACAACGTCAGCTTCAAGGTGCCCGCTGGCGCCATCGTGGGCATCATCGGCCCCAACGGCGCGGGCAAATCCACGCTGTTCCGCATGATCCAGGGCAAAGAGACGGCCGACGCTGGCGAAGTGCTGATCGGCAAGACGGCGCAGCTCGCGTTTGTTGACCAAAGCCGTGAAAGCCTGGGCGATGACAAAACCGTGTGGCAAGACGTGTCGGGCGGGTTGGACAACATCGTGGTGGGCAAGTTCGTGATGCCCAGCCGGGCCTACCTTGGCCGCTTCAACTTCAAGGGCAACGACCAGCAAAAGATGGTGGGCAGCCTGTCGGGTGGTGAACGTGGCCGCTTGCACCTGGCCAAAACACTGGCCCAGGGCGGCAACGTGCTGATGCTCGATGAACCGTCGAACGACCTGGACGTTGAGACCCTGCGCGCCCTGGAAGACGCGCTGCTTGAGTTTGCCGGCTCGGCCATGATCATCAGCCACGACCGCTGGTTCCTGGACCGCATCTGCACCCACATCCTGGCCTGCGAAGGCGACAGCCAGTGGTTCTTCTACGACGGCAACTACCAAGAGTACGAAGCCGACAAGAAGAAACGCCTGGGTGAAGAAGGCGCCAAGCCGCATCGCCTGCGCTTCAAGGCCTTGAAGTGAGCCGAGAGGCAAAAGCCGGGCGGGCAATCCCCAAGGAACCCGCACCGGCTTGGCCTCTCTGACTCTCTCCGGCGCACACCGCGCCGGATCGCGTAATTTGCCGCCTGCCCGGATGCCCCCACGATGCCCGCTCTTCACGTTGCCCCCACGCTGAGGGCCACGGCCCTGGCGGCCCTGTTGACCTTGACCGCTTGTGCCACTTCACCCGACCCCGCAGCCGGTGCCAAAGCGGACGGCAGCGGCAGCGCAGCTGCGGCGGTGGTGCCCATCACGGCCGCAGCTGCTGCGGCCAATGTCACGGCCGCGCTGGCGGGTGTTGGCACGGCAGCGGCGGCCCGCCCAGCCAGCCCCGCCTCGGGCCCGGCTGCGGCCGCGCTACCGGTGCCAGGGCAACCGCCCCCTTTTGCGGTGGTGATGAAAGACGCCAAGAAGATCGACGGCTTGATCACGGTCTGGCAAAAAGACGAACGCGTGTGGTTCGAGCTGCGGCCCGAAGACTTCAACCAGCCGTTTTTCCTGTCGCCCAAGCTCACCAGCGGCATTGGCGAGGGTCTGCTGTTTGGCGGGCTGATGCTGCCGTCGCCCCGGTTGGTGCAGTTCCACCGGGTGCACAACATGGTGCAGTTGCTGGCCATCAATTCACAACAAGTGGCCACCGCCGGCACGCCCGAGGCGCACGCCGTGGCCGCCGCCACGTCGCCCAGCCTGCTGGGCAGTACACCCGTGGCCAGCCTGCCCCACCCCGAGCGCAAAACCGTGCTGATCGATGGCGGCGCCCTGTTCGTGAGCGACATGCTGGGCCTGGGCGCCGTGCTGCAACGCAACTACCGCCAGGGTTATGGTTTTGACGGACGCAACTCGGCAGTCACCGGCGTGCGTGGCAAGCCCGACCTGCTGGTGCTGGAGGTCAACAACCACTACGCCACTGCGGCCATTGCCGTGCCGCAGCCGGGGTCCCCTCCCGGCGCGCCCGTGCCCACCACGCCCAGCGGCCTGCCCGATGCACGCAGCCTGTTTTTGGGCCTGCACTACTCGCTGGCGCGCCTGCCTGCGCAAACCATGGCGCCGCGCGTGGCCGACCCGCGTGTGGGTTATTTTGTGTCGGTCGCCGACAACTTCAGCGACGACCTGGCGCGCAACCCGAGGCAGCGCTACGTCAACCGCTGGCGGCTTGAGAAAAAAGACCCAGCCGCCGAGCTGTCGGAACCGGTCAAGCCCATCACCTATTGGCTGGATCGCAACATCCCGCTCAAGTACCGCGCGACCCTCACCGCCGGCGTGCTGGAGTGGAACAAGGCGTTCGAGCGTGCAGGCTTCAAGAACGCCATCGAGGTGAAGCAGCAAGCCGACGACGCCGATTTCGATACCTTGGACGTGGGCGTGGCGTCACTGCGCTGGATGGTCAACCGCGAGCCCATGTTTGGTGCCATCGGCCCCAGCCATGTGGATCCACGCAGCGGCGAGATTCTGGACGCCGACATCGGCATCGAGAGTTTGTCGTCGCGCAACCAGCGCAGCCTGCGCGCGCGGGTGCTGGGCGCGTCCAGCCCGGCGGCGGCGGCTGCGGAATGGGCCGAATTGCTGCAAGTGGGCGCCGCGCCTGACGCTGCGGGCACGCTGGGCACCGGCTCGCCGCTGCAAGACGCCATGCTGTGCCGCCACGCCGACCTGGCCGCTGAACAGCTGGGTTATGGGCTGGACGTGCTCACGGCGCGCGGCGAGATCGACCCCGACAGCCCCGAGGCGCGGCAGTTTGTGCTGGCCTACCTGAAGGACGTGGCCATGCACGAGGTGGGCCACACGCTGGGCCTGCGGCACAACTTCAAGGGCTCACACGCGTTCACGCCGCAGCAGGTGGCCGACTCCGAGTTCACGCGGGATCACGCCTTCACTGCGTCGGTGATGGAGTACGCCGCCATCAACCTGCCCGGCCCGGGTGAAAAACCCGCCGCGCCGTTCCAGACCACGCTGGGGCCTTATGACCTGTGGGCGATCGAGTACGCCTACAAGCCGTTTGCACCAGCCCAGGAAGCCACCGAACTGGGCAAGATCGCCGCCCGCAGCGGCGAGCCCGAGCTGGCTTTTGGCACCGACGAAGACAACTTTCTGGGCATTGACCCGGACGTGCTGCAAGGCGACCTGGGCAACAACGTGCTGGTGTTCGCGGCGCGGCGTTTCGACATCGCCCAAGACCTGTTCAAGCGCCAGGAAACCCGCACGCTCAAGCCCGATGAGGACTACGGCGGCCTGCGCCGGTCACTGGGCTTTGCCGTGCGCGATGCGGGCCGCGCGGCCGGCATGCTGCTGCGCCAGATTGGCGGTTTGCGCACGCTGCGTGATTTTCCGAACACGGGCCGCGACCCGCTGCAGGTGTTGCCCGTGGCCGAGCAGCGCGCCGCGCTGCAAATGCTGTCGCGCCGGGTGCTGTCGGCCGACAGCTTTGTCGTGAGCCCGGCCCTGCAACGCAAGCTGGCGCCCGATTTTCTGGAGCGCAGTGAATCCATGACCGGCATGCCCACCGACTTTGCGCTGGGGCAGACCGTGCTTGACCTGCAACGCGCCTTGCTAACCCGCTTGATGAGCGACGGGCTGGCCGCGCGCGTGATCGACAGCGAGGGCAAGGTCAGCCCACCCGAGGTGCCGCTCAAACTGGCCGAGCTGTACAACCAGCTCGAAGGCGACGTGTGGAGCGAGCTGGCTGGCCGGGGCGACATCCCCCAGCCGCGCCGCGAGTTGCAGCGCGCGCACATCAATCAGCTAGCCGCCTTGGTGCTGCGGCCCGGGGCGCTGTCGCGCAGCGACGCCCGCGCACTGGTGCGCAGCCGGGCCGCCGCGCTGCTGACCCGCATTGACGGCGCCGGCCGACGCGCCGGGCTCAGCCCCGAAGCAAAGCTGCACCTGCAAGACAGCGCCGACAGCTTGCGCAGCGCCTTGGCCGCCCCACTGGGCCGCGCGGGGGCTTAAGAGCGCCCCCAAGGCCGCCCAGCAGCGCCCGCCGCGCCATCAAGCGCGGCGGGCGCTAACTCACAAGTTGCGCATGCCCGCAGCGTCGCGCCCCAGCCAGGCTGCGCCGCGCACGCCCGACGCATCGCCGTGCAAGGCCGGCAGCAACCGGGTGCGCACGGGCTCGCGTTGGCCGCCTGAAAATACCCACTGGCCCCAGAGTTGGGGCACTTGTTGGTAGGTGTCCATCATCTTGGACAAGCCGCCACCCAGCACGATCACGTCGGGATCCAGCAAGTTGATGACCTGGGCCAGGGCACGCGCCAAGCGCCGCTGCCAACGCGCCAGCGTATCGGCGCAAGCCAGGTCACCCGTAGCGGCGGCCTGGGCAATTTGCAGCGCCGTGAGCGCGCCGCCATGTTGGCGTTGGTGGTCGGCGGCGATGCCGGGGCCGCTCACCAGCGTTTCAATACAGCCCACCTGGCCGCAATAACAGCGCGGCGCGGCTTCGTCGGCCGGTGCCCAAGGCAGGGGGTTGTGGCCCCATTCACCGGCCAGGCGATTGGGGCCCGTCAGCACCTGGCCACGCACCGCGATGCCAGCCCCGGTGCCCGTGCCCAGGATGGCGGCAAACACCACCTCGGCGCCCTGCCCCGCACCGTCGGTGGCCTCGGACAAAGCCAGGCAATTGGCGTCGTTGGCGATGCGCACGGGCTGGCCCAACAAGGCTTGCAAGTCCAGCGCCAGCGCCCGGCCGTTGAGGCATTGGGTGTTGGCGTTTTTGATCAGGTTCGAGGCCGTGAGGCTGCCGGGCGTGCCCACGCCCACGGTGGTGGCCACGCCGCCCAACGCCAGTTGGGCCTCGGTCACCAAACCTGCCACGGCCGCCAGGATGGCGTCATAACCCTCGGCTTGCGGCGTGGTGATGCGGCGGCGCCAGCATTCGGCGCCGCTGGGATCGAGCGCGATGGCCTCAGTCTTGGTGCCGCCCAGATCAATGCCGATGGCGAAGGGCGCGGGGTGTCGGGTGGACATGGTTCAGATCGCCTCGGTGCGTTGCAACAGCCAGGCCAGCGCGTCGCCATCAACCAAGGGCGCCAGCCGCGCGCGCACCGTGGCGTGGTAGCCATTGAGCCACGCGATCTCGTCGGGCCGCAGCAAACCCAGCTCAATGCAGCGTGCGTCAATCGGGCACAGCGTGAGGGTTTCAAACTCAAGCATGTCGCCAAACGTGCCGTTCTCAATGGTGGCCACGGGCACGTTGAGCAGCAGGTTCTCGATGCGCACGCCCCACTGGCCGGGCCGGTACACCCCCGGCTCGTCGGACGTGATCATGCCGGGCTCCATCGCCATGTGCGGCTCGGGCGCGGCCCGGCTGATGGTCTGCGGGCCCTCGTGCACGTTGAGAAAATAACCCACGCCGTGGCCGGTGCCGTGGCCAAAGTCCAGCCCCTCGGCCCACAGCGGCGCGCGCGCCAGGGTGTCGAGAAACGGGCTCAGCGTGCCCCGCGGAAACCGCGCCCGCGCCAGGTTCATCATGCCCTTGAGCACCAGCGTGAAATCACGTTTGTGCGCGGCGCCAATGCTGCCAATCGGCCAGACGCGGGTGATGTCGGTGGTGCCGCCCAGGTACTGGCCACCCGAATCAATCAACAGCAGGCCACAGCCCTCGATCCAGGCATACGACTCGGGCATGGCGCGGTAATGCGGCAAGGCGCCGTTGGCGTTGAAGCCGGCGATGGTTGAAAAACTTAAGGCCACGAAGCCGGGCCGCTTGGCGCGCTCGGCCGACAGTTTTTCATCGACCATGAGCTCGCTGATGCGCTCGCCTCGCGCCAAGGCAGCTTCGAACCAGGCGTAAAAGTGGCACATGGCCGCGCCGTCCTGGGCCATGGCTTCGCGCACAAAGCCGGCCTCGGCGTCGGATTTGCGGCTCTTGAACAAGGTGCTCGGGTTGATGGCCTCGATCACCTGGGCCTGCGCGGGCACTTGTTGGCGAAACCCCAGCGTGATGCGGCGCGGGTCCACCAGCAAGGTGTTGCCGGCGCGCAATGCGGCCAGCGCGGGCGCGGCCTGGGCGTAATCAGCCAAGCTAAAAACATCGGCCGCCAGCTGCGCGGCCAGCGCTGGCGGCACTTTGCCCGCACCCACAAACAGCGTGGCCTGGGTGGCGGTGATCAGCAGGTGCGCCAGGAACACCGGGTTGTATTCAACGTCGGCGCCGCGCAGGTTGGTGAGCCAGGCGATGTCATCGACGCTGGAGATGAAGTGGTGGCTGGCGCCGCGCTGGGCCATGGCCTCGCGCACCCGCGCCAGCCGCTGCGCGCGGGGCTCACTGGCGTGAGGCGCCAGGTGGGCGTAAATGGCGGCAGTGGGCAGCGCGGGACGGTCGGGCCAGATCTCATTCACCAAATCAAGGTCGGTGCGCAGCACGATGCCGGCGGCATCCAGCGCGCCCTGCAATTGATGGGCGGCCGCCAAGCCCAGCACTTGGCCATCCACCGCCACTGTTAGGCCGGCGGGGGTTTGGTCGGCCAACCATTGCAAGTGGTGCGTAGCAGCACCCGTGGGAATCTTGACCAACTCGATGCCGCTGCCGGCCAATTGCGCCTCGGCCTGCTGCCAGTAGCGGCTGTCGGCAAACAAGGCGGCCGCATCCACCGTGACCACCAGCGTGGCCATCGAGCCGGTGAAGCCCGACAACCATTGCCGCGCCTGCCAGTGGCCAGGCAGATACTCGGACAAATGTGGGTCGGCGCTGGGCACCAGCAAGGCGTGGGCGCCCCGGCGGACCAAAACTTGGCGCAGGGCGTCAATGCGTGCGCGGACTGGGTTGACTCGGGCGTCCATGGTCAGGCTCCGGTGAGGGTCGGGTTTTGGGTGTTGGGGCGGGCGGCCAAGTGGGCAAGCGGCTTTGGCTGCTTGGCCCGCTGGAGCACATCATGCGGATTCTAGGATCGCCCCCGGGTATGCTCGTGCGCCTTCGCCCATCACCCCAAACCGCTTAAACCCTGACCCCATGCGCCTGCTGCTGGCCGAAGACGACCGCATGATCGGCGACAGCCTGCGCCAGGCGCTGCGCCTGGACGGCCACGCCGTGGACTGGGTGTACGACGCGGCGGCGGCGCAGGCCGCGCTGGCGGCCGAGCACTTTGACCTGCTGCTGTTGGACCTGGGCCTGCCCGAGCGGCCCGGCCAAAGCGCCCAGCCCACCGCCGGCCTGGCGGTATTGCGCGCGCTGCGTGGCCGGGGCGACGCCACGCCGGTGATCGTGCTGACCGCCCGCGACGCCACTGCCGACCGCGTGGCCGGGCTGGACGCAGGCGCCGACGACTACCTCGTCAAGCCCTTTGAGCTGGACGAGCTGGCCGCCCGCATGCGCGCCGTGGTCAGGCGCCACGACGGCCGCGCCGACAGCACTTTGGCCCACGCTGGCGTGCGGCTGGACCCGGTCACCCACCAGGTGACGCAAACCGGCCGGCCGGTGTTGTTGTCGGCGCGTGAATTTGCCGTGCTGCAAGCGCTGATGCAACGCCCCGGCGCGGTGCTGTCACGCGCGCAGCTTGAAGACCGGCTGTACGGCTGGGGCGACGCAGTTGAAAGCAACGCGGTGTCGGTGTACGTGCACCAGTTGCGCAAAAAGCTGGGCGCTGACTTCATCGGCAGCATGCGTGGCGTGGGTTACTTTTTGGCGCCGGTGGCATGAGGCGGCTCGGCTGGCCGTTCAGCTCCATCCGCGCGCGCTTGCTGCTGTCGTTGCTGGCCACGCTGGCGCTGGCGGCTGCGCTGGTGGGCGGTGTGGTCTACCGCAACGTGCTGCACGAGACCGAAGCCCTGTTTGACTACCAGCTGCGCCAAATGGCGCTGAGCCTGCGTGACCAAGGTGAAATTGCGCCCGACAACGCCGCCGCGCTGAATGACGAAGACCTCGACTTTGTGGTGCAGATCTGGCGCATCGATGGCCGCAGCGTCTACGCCTCTCGCGCGCACCGCGCCCTGCCAGCACAAGCCGTGCTGGGCCTGGCCGAGATCCAGGTGGACGGCCAGCGCTGGCGCAGTTTTGCGGTGGCCGCGCGCGACAAAGTCATCCAGGTGGCGCAGCCGGTGCGCATCCGCCAGGGCCTGGCCGCCGACGCCGCCCTGCGCGGTGTGCTGCCGCTGCTGGTGGCAGCACCCCTGATGGCCGCCGTGCTGTGGTGGCTGATCGAGTACTCGCTGCGGCCGCTGGCCCGGGTCGCGCGCCAGGTGCGCGAACAAGACGCCGCCGCACTGCAAGCCCTGCCCGCCGCCGGCCTGCCCGACGAGGTGGCACCGCTGGTGCTGGCGCTCAACGCCTTGCTGGACCGGCTGGGCCTGGCCTGGGCGGGCCAGCGGGCCTTTGTGGCCGACGCGGCGCATGAGCTGCGCTCACCGCTCACCGCGCTCAAGTTGCAGGTGCAGGTGTTGCGCCGCCTGAGCCAGCGGCCCGCGCAAAATGCCCCCTCGCAGGGTGGTGAGCTGCCCGTGGACGATGCCCAGCGCAACGCCGCGCTGGACGCGCTGGTGGCCGGCGTGGACCGCGCCAGCCGGCTGGTCGAGCAGTTGCTCACGCTGGCCCGCAGCGAGCCCGGCGCGGCCGTGGCGCCGCTGCAACCGGTCGACCTGACGGGGCTGCTGCGCCAGGTGTTGGCCGACAGCGCCGCCCCGCTGGCGGCGGCCCGAGGCAGCCAGATCGAGCTGCAAGCCGACGAGCGCGTCACCGTGCCCGGCGACAGCGCCGCGCTGGCCGTGCTGGTGCGCAACCTGGTGGACAACGCGCTGCGCTACACCCCGGCCGGCGGCTTGGTGCGGCTGAACCTGGCCACCACGCCCACGGGTGCGCTGCTGACCGTGGACGACAACGGGCCGGGCATCCCGGAGGCCGACCGCGAGCGCGTGTTTGACCGTTTTGTGCGTGGCGCCATCAACCCGGATGTCCATGCTGGCAGCGGCGCCCAAGCCACCACTGACACCAGCGGCAGCGGCCTGGGCCTGGCCATCGTGCGCTCGGTTGCCCAACGCCACGGCGCCACTGTCGTACTGGGTGAATCACCATTGGGCGGCTTGCGCGTGAGCTTGCAGTTCAGCGCTCAGGGGCCCGCCATTTCAGACTTGAATCACGCATCGCCCACAAACTGACCGGCGTTCAAGCCCCGGCTCATCAGGGCAAACCCAGGGTGCCCGCTACAATCAACCGCGCTAGGGCGCTACCAGTCACGTCCTCGCAGTCGAATCCGACACTGCATCGTCCCATCTGCCTCCCCGACTGGGGCCCTTGACAACAAGCGGCTGCAGGCCGATCGCACGGCGTCCCCACCCGCGGGGGGCGACAAAACCCCATGAAATTTACCGACCTCGGCCTTGCTGAGCCGCTCTTGCGTGCCGTCCTTGACCAAGGCTACGACACGCCCACGCCGATTCAGGCCCAAGCCATCCCGGCCGTGCTGGCGGGCGGCGACCTGATGGCCGGCGCCCAAACCGGCACCGGCAAAACCGCCGGCTTCACGTTGCCCATGTTGCAGCGTCTGTCCAGCGAGCCGCAGCAAAAAGACGCCAAGGGCCGCATCGTCATCCGCGCCCTGATCCTCACGCCCACCCGCGAGTTGGCGGCGCAGGTTGAAGAAAGCGTTCGCACCTACGGCAAGTACCTCAAGCTCACCAGCATGGTGATGTTTGGCGGCGTGGGCATGCAGCCCCAGATCAACGCGCTGCGCCGGGGCGTTGACATCCTGGTGGCCACGCCCGGCCGCCTGCTCGACCACCACCAGCAAGGCTATCTGGACCTGAGTCACGTGCAGATTTTTGTGCTGGACGAAGCCGACCGCATGCTCGACATGGGCTTTGTGCACGACATCAAGAAGGTGCTGAGCTACCTGCCGGCCAAGAAGCAAAGCCTGCTGTTCTCGGCCACCTTCAGTGACGACATCAAGACGCTGGCCGACAAGCTGCTGAACAACCCCGCGCTGATCGAGGTGGCGCGCCGCAACCAGACCGCCGAGACCATCGCCCAGAAGGTGCACCCGGTGGGCCGCGAGAAGAAAAAGGCGCTGCTGTCGCACCTGATCAAATCGGGCAACTGGCACCAGGTGCTGGTGTTCACGCGCATGAAGCATGGCGCCAACCGGCTGGCCGAGTTCCTCAACGACGAGGGCATCAGCACGATGGCGATCCACGGCAACAAGAGCCAGGGCGCGCGCACCAAGGCGCTGGCCGACTTCAAGAGCAATACCCTGCAAGTGCTGGTGGCCACCGACATCGCCGCGCGCGGCATCGACATCGACCAACTACCGCACGTGGTGAACTTTGAGCTGCCCAACGTGCCCGAAGACTACGTGCACCGCATCGGCCGCACCGGCCGTGCCGGCGCGCTGGGCGAGGCGATTTCGCTGGTCTGCGTTGACGAAGACATCTTTTTGCGCGACATTGAAAAACTCATCAAGCGCAGCATTCCCAGTGAAATCGTGCCCGGCTTTGAGCCCCCATCCAATGAAAAAGCCGAGCCCATCGTGCTGGGCCGCATGACCATTGGCGTGGGCGGCACGCGCCGCAACGCGGGCGGTGGCGGCGGTGGCGGTGGTGGCCGTTCAGGGGGTGGCGGCGGTGGCGGTGGTGGCCGTTCAGGGGGTGGCGGCGGTGGTGGTGGTCGCCGTGATGGCCATGCCGGTGGTGGTGGCGCGGGCGGTGGCCGGCCGAGCGGCGGCGGTGGCGGCGGTGGTCGCCCAGCCCACGCTGGCGGCGGCCGTCCGGCCCAAGGTGCGGCACCCCAGCGTGGTGGCAACGGCGTGGGCGGTGCACGTACCGCTGGCGGCCCGTCGCGCAGCGGTGGTGGGGGTGGTGGCAATGGTGGCGGTGGCAACGCTGGCGGTGGCCGTTCAGGCGGTCGCTCCACACCGCGCTAAAGTCAAAAGCCAAGCCTATGCCCGGTTGCTCCAGCAAGTTGCCGCAAATCTGCGTTGCCGGCGCCACCGGCTTGGTGGGCCGTGCGCTACTGGCTGCGCTGGTGGATGACCAGCGCTTGGGCACTATCACCGCGCTGGTACGCCAACCAACTCAGCAGCCATCGCTGCCGCCCGGCGTGCTGGGGCACTTGGTGGATTTTTCAGCGCTGGGCCGCGCGGGCGTGGCCGGCTTGCCGCCGGTTGACTGGGCGTTTTGCTGCCTGGGCACCACGATCCAGGTGGCCGGCTCGCAGGCCGCGTTTCGCGCGGTGGATTTCGACGCTGTGCTGGCTTTTGCCCGGGCCGCCAAAGTGGCCGGCGCCAGCCGCTTGGCGGTGGTATCCAGCTTGGGCGCCGACGCCAAATCCGTGGTGTTCTACAACCGCGTCAAAGGTGAGATGGAGCAGGCGCTGGCCGCCCTAGATCTGCCCCACTTGGTGATCGCTCGGCCGTCGCTGCTGCTGGGCGACCGCACCGCGATGGGCCAGCCCAATCGCCCGGGTGAACTGCTGGCGCAAATGCTGTTGCCGGCCTTTGGCTGGATGGTGCCGCGCCGTTTGTTGCCGATCAGCGCCGAGGCGGTGGCCCGCGCCATGCTTGAAGCCCTGACCACCAAAACCCCGGGCGTGCAGGTGCGGGAATCGGACGCGCTGCAAGCGCTGGCTGACACGCCGTTGGCCACTTGACGGCGACGAGGCCGGGGCCGTCAAGCCCCCGCTGACGTCGGCTTCGGCCTCAGCGCGCAGCGGTGGCCGTCACGCCACAAACCTGACACGTGGCTTGCCTGGACAGGCGGATTTCAGTCCACTCCATCGCCCGGGCATCGAGCATCAACAAACGGCCCGCCAGTGATTGGCCCAGCCCCAACAACAGCTTCAAAGCCTCGGCCGCCTGCATCGTGCCGATGATGCCCACCAGTGGCGCAAACACGCCCATGGTGGCGCAGTTGGCTTCGTCGACCGTGGCGTCACGCGGAAAGATGCAGGCATAACACGGCGCCTGAGCGTCACGCGTGTCATAGACCGAAATCTGGCCGTCGAAGCCAATCGCCGCGCCCGACACCAGCGGTTTTTGGTGCTTCACGCAGGCGGCGTTCACCGCGTGCCGGGTGCTGAAGTTGTCGCTGCAATCGAGCACCACGTCGGCTGCGGCCACGGCGGTGTCCAGCCAAGCCGCGTCGGCTCGCCGGGTCACCGGCACCACCACCACGTCGGGGTTGATGGCGTTCACCGTGAGCCGCGCTGATTCGGCCTTGGGCTGGCCCACGCGCGCCAGGTTGTGCGCAATCTGCCGCTGCAAATTGGTGACATCCACCGTGTCGTGGTCTACCAGCGTGATACGGCCCACCCCCGCCGTGCCCAGGTACAGCACCACGGGTGAGCCCAGGCCACCGGCGCCAATCACCAGCGCATGGCTGTTGATCAACCGGGTTTGGCCTTCGATGCCGATGTCATCCAGCAGGATGTGGCGCGAGTAACGCAGCAACTGGTCGTCGTTCATCGCCAAGAGCATACCGCCCGCGCGGCTGAGCAGGCCAACGGTGGCTTGCCCATTGAATAGCCGTCGATAGACGTAGAAAAGCCCACCAGGGGTGGGCTTTTATCGTGGGCCGCCGCGGCTTATTGCTTGTCAGCGTCCAGCGCAGCCTTGCGCTCGCTCATGGTCTTGCTCACGGCCACGGGCTTGCCCTTGAGTTGGTTCAGCGCTTGTTGCAGCGGGAAGTCATCGGCGCCACCAAACTCAGGCAGTGGCTTGGGCGGCTCTTTGGTCTTGGCCGACAGCTCTTCGAGCTTCTTGCGCGCTTCTTCGCGGGCCTTTTCGCGGGCTTCGTCTTTTACCTCTTTGCCATCGGCGCCGGTCCGGCCGTTGCCCAGGTGTTTTTCGAGGTCGGCTTCGCGCATGCGCAAGGCGGCAAACACATTGCCTTCAGCGGTTTCGTCAATCCACACGTCGGGCACGATGCCCTTGGCCTGAATCGAGCGCCCGCTGGGCGTGTAGTAGCGCGCGGTGGTGATCTTGAGCGCGGTGTCGGCCGACAAAGGCCGCACGGTTTGCACCGAGCCCTTGCCAAAGGTTTGCGCACCCATGATGGTGGCGCGGTGGTGATCTTGCAGCGCGCCAGCCACGATCTCACTGGCCGACGCCGAGCCTTCATTGACCAGCACCACCAGCGGCACGTTCTTGAGCGAAGCCGGCAGCTTGCGCAAAGGATCACTGTTGCCACGCCGCACGTAAAACTCAGGCGAGGCCTTGAAAGTGGCGCGAGACTCGGCGATCTGGCCGTTGGTCGAGACCACCGTCACCTCGCTGGGCAAAAAGGCCGCCGACAGCGCCACGGCGCCTTCAAGCAGGCCGCCCGGATCATTGCGCAAATCAAGCACCACGCCCTTGATTTGCGGGTCGGCTTTGTAAAGCTCTTCAACCTTGCGGGCGAAGTCGTCAATCGTGCGGTCCTGGAACTGGCTGACCCGAACCCAGGCATACCCCGGCTCGATGAGCTTGGCGCGCACGCTTTGCACGCGGATTTCTTCGCGGGTGATGGTGACCGGGAAGCTGCGGCTTTCATCCTTGCGGAAGATGGTCAGCGTGACCTTGGTATTGGGCTCGCCGCGCATCTTTTTGACGGCTTGGTCCATGCCCAGACCCTTGACCGGCGTGTCGTCGATTTTGGTGATCAGGTCGCCCGGTTTCAGCCCCGCGCGGAACGCCGGTGAGCCTTCAATCGGCGAGACCACCTTGACAAGGCCATCTTCCATGCCGATTTCGATGCCCACACCGACAAACTTGCCGGTGGTGCCTTCACGGAATTCCTTGAAGGTTTTTTTGTCGAAATAGATCGAGTGTGGATCAAGCCCGGCCACCATGCCGCCGATGGCATCGGAGATGAGTTTCTTTTCGTCGACGGGCTCGACGTAATCGCTCTTGACCATGCCGAACACGGCCGCGAGTTGCTGAAGCTCCTCAAGCGGCAGTGGCGCCAATGAACCACGGGCGTAAGCCTGCAGTTGCATGGTGGTCAACGCACCAGCCAAGGCACCCACTGCCAGCAGCCCAACCACCTTGTATTTGCCAGTCATCTTGCCTGCCTTGGCCTATGGAGGCCCACCAACGATTCGATTAAGCGGCCATTGTAGGGCCGCGCTTTTGGCTCTGAGCTGCCACCTATCGTGATAGTTGCATGGCTTTACGAGGCCTTTTCCACAGGGTGGCGATCAAGTGCGAAATATCAAGCCTGCAAACGATCCGCCAGCTCGGTGAGCGTGCTCACCACATGATGCGGCTGGCCACGCGGCGTGGCTGGCGGCAGGCTGGGCACCCCGCCAGCGGGCACCCCATGCGAGCCGCGGCGACACACCCACGCGGCTTGCAAACCCGCATCCAGCGCACCATCCACGTCCATGGCCACGTCGTCGCCGATATGCAATGTTTTGTCCGGTGTGGCGCCAGCGCGGCGACAGGCCTCGGCGAACGTGGCGGGATGCGGCTTGCTCAGGCCCAGCTCACGGGCGCTCACGGCGCCGTGAAACAAGTGGCCCAGGCCGGGTACACGCTTCACGTCGGCGTTGCCATTGGACAGCGCCACGATGGGCCAGCGTGCGGCCAGGCGCTCCAGTGCCGGCAGCACGTCGTCGAACAAATCCACCCGGTGGCGCTCGGTGAAAAACGCCTCGAACGCGGGCTCGGCCAGCGCAGGGTCGTCACCGGCCGCCAGCAGCGCCCGGCGGATGCTTTCTTGGCGCAGCGCGCTGAGGTCGTGTTGCCAGTCGGGCCGATCCAGCACCACCGCTTCGCGCAGCGCCCGCATGGCCTTCATGTCATGCAAGGCGGCGGTGGCGGGGGCGTGGTGATGCAACCAATCCTGCAAGCCCGCCTCGGCCCGGCGGATGGCGGGCCAAACAGGCCACAAGGTGTCGTCGAGATCAAGCGTGAGCGCTTGGAGAGCGCCCCCAAGGCCGCCGCTCTGCGGCGCCCGCCCCCCCGAGGGGGAGGGGAAACACTTGGGGCGGCCCGGCGTTTGTTTCTCATGAGTCATCGCTCAAGATGGTAGGCGATCGGGCGTTTCACAGGTTGGACACGGCCCACAAGCTAAGCTTGGCGCATGGACATCAAGCACGACGAACTCACTTCGCCCAACTTTCCCACAGCCGAGCAAGACGCCCACGCCGCGCGGCCGCCCTCACGCTATGGTGGCCCTGAAAGTTCATTCCGACTGGCCTTTGTCGACACCGAATTTTTGCTGCGCGACGAGCTGCGCCCGGTGCGCATGCAACTCGAATTGCTCAAGCCCGAGCTGGTGCAGCGCGAGCAAGGCATTGAGTCAACCATCGTGATTTTTGGCAGCGCGCGCATCCTCAGCGCCGAGGTGGCCCGGCAGCAGCTCGATCTGGCCCAAGCCGATGGCGACGCACGCACCGTGCGCCGCGCCGAAACCGCCTTGGCCATGAGCCATTACTACGAAGAAGCGCGACGCTTTGCCGGCCTGGTGACCGAGCTGTCGCGCACGCTGGAAACCCCCATCTACGTGGTCACCGGTGGTGGCCCCGGCATCATGGAAGCGGGCAACCGTGGCGCCTATGACGTAGGCGGCAAGAGCATCGGCCTGAACATCGTGCTGCCGCACGAACAAGAGCCCAACGCCTACATCACGCCCGAGTTATGTTTTCAGTTCCACTACTTTGCGCTGCGCAAAATGCACTTCGTGATGCGCAGCATTGCGCTGGTGTGTTTCCCGGGCGGTTTTGGCACGCTGGACGAGCTGTTCGAGACCATGACCCTGATCCAGACCG